>JAZUCV010000027.1:0-12820 GCA_045639285.1 Tidjanibacter sp. | reverse complement strand
TAGAGCTTCCTACCTTTCTCAGCCTTAAACTGTTGGCCTGCTATTTCTACGATTACGTACATTGTTTAACAATAAATTTAGTCAAAATTCGGACTGCAAAGATAAAGCATTTAATCGATAAAACAAACTTTCCCTCACTTTTTTGCAAAAACTTTCGCACCTGCCCCTATTTCCGTCTGTTGTCGCGATGATTTGGCTTAGTTTTTGACTAATCAGAGTCTGCTATGCGAAAAATACTCCTCTCATTTCCCACGCAGACAGCCATCGAGAGCCTCTCGCTGGTGCTTCGGCCGATTGGTACTCCGCTCTATGTGGCCCAATCTCCCGACTCGATGGTCGATGCGTTGCTCGGCGATGACTACTCACTGCTCCTTACCGGCCACATAGCCCCCTTTCTTGGTGGCGGTGATTTGGTGGGTAGGCTGTGCCGACGCTCTGCGCCTCGTCCCTCAATATTCGTCATCTCCCACCTGCGCCACGAGCCGACACTCCTTGCACTCTACGAGAGTGGGGTGGATCAATTTATCTCTTTTCCTCTCTCGCCACATCGTCTGCTGCGTAAAGTGGTTGAGGAGTTACAGATAAGACCGTGAACATCTATGCCATATTCTTGCCGATACTTCTGCTGCTCCATCTGTGCGAGGGGGTGGCTGTGGTGTGGTACTATCTCCTGCGTCGTCGTTGGGGGAGTGTCAGCAATGCCCGACTGCGCGAGGTGATGAGTGACCTCTATCGCTATGCCATAGAGGGCGTTATTCCGGTATCTCCCCACACGCCACGTCGCCGACGACTGATGGCAGAAGGGCTCTTTTCGCTTACTCGTCATCTCTCGCTCCTGAGTGGTGAGGAGCGAGAGCGGTTGGGGCATTGTTGCTCGCTGGCTGTCCATCTGCTCAGAGTGGCAGAGCGACGGGGCGGGGTGGTGCAGACCGAGGCGCTTCAGTTGCTCTCCGTTGTTCCTCTCGACAGAGGCTCTTTGCGACGAGTGGAGAGGCTGCATCCCGCAGAGCCGATGGGGCTGCTATATCGACTTGTGATTATCATTTGCCACTCTCCCGAGCGCGTGGTGGAGCTTTTTGACTCTGCTCAACAGATTCCATCCTATCTTATTCCGCGACTTGTGGCACGATTGGAGGAGTGTAGGGTGACGCTACCTGTTCACTCTCTTTTGGCTTCGGGCAGGCCGCTCCCCTTGTTGGTGGCTCTGCAGGTGATTGCCCGCTACGAACTCGGTGACCATACAGAGGAGGTCTTTGAGGTGCTGAACTCCCCATACAGAGCTGTGCGGGTGGCGGCCATTAAGGCACTTGCCTCACTTGGTGCTACGGTGGATGGGCGGGTGGTTGAGGCTACCAATGCAATGACCATCGCCGAGCGACGCGATGTGTTGCGCCTATTCTTGCGTGAGGGCTACTCTGCCTCGGCCCTGCGACTGCTTGGCGAGGCAGAGGCCAGAGTCGGCTCTCCACTTGCAGAGTATGCCATACGTCGCACCTCATCCCATAAACGTTCGCTTGCAAAATCCTGATTATAAGTATGGTAAAAATTATTCTGTGCACATTTTTTCTCTTTCTTCTGTGCGAATTGGTGGTGCTGGTGCGATGTGCTGTCGGGTTGGTGCGGGTGGGTCGCGCACTGCGTCGCTCGAACACCATTCTGCGCGATGGCGGATCGAGTGATAATGATGACCGCCACACCTTTGGTGTTAGTGTGGTGACTATTGGGGCTCTCTCCTCGTCTGCTCTGGATGCACGTCTTGCTGTCGACTATACCTATTTTGAGCTTATATGGGTGGCAGACCTCAGAGAGATAGGCGGGGTGGAGGCTCTGCTTGAGCGATATGATATGTCGCCGGTCGATTTTGTGCCGTCAGAGGGATTGCCCGTGCAGGGTGTGCGACGGCTCTTTCGCTCGCGTGCTCGTCGCCATCGTAGGCTGGTAATTGTCGATTGCGCAAGCCGTAGTTTTGCCGATTGTGCTAACTGTGCTGCTGATGTGGCGAGTTACGACCTGCTGCTGGTGACCGATAATCGGACCAAGTTATTGCCCGTTGCACTCACGCTGCTTGTCGATGCCTATCTGAGTGGAGCGCAGGGCGGATGGTCGATGGGGTTGGCGGCTAATAGGGTGATGGCAGATGAGTTGATGCTTGCCGAGAGAGTGTTGCTGCTTGCCGGTGGCGGTTGTCGCAGTGAGCGTGTTGGTGGGCGGGTATTGGTGCCCCTCTATCTCTTTGATAGGGATGGTGTGATTGCAGTTGGTGGTTTTACTGAGGGTGGCGAAACGATTGGTGATATGGCGCGACAAATCAGAAGCAGAGTTCGCGAGTTGCCTTCTGCCTCGATGCATCACTCTTCGCAAACGTACCCTGCGGAGAGGTCTGGCGTTGCAGGTCGTTGTGAGGGCTTTCTGCCTCTTTTTGTGGGCGAGGTGCGCTCGGCAGATGTTACTGCCCGCACGCATAGTAACCCGCTCTCCGGTCGGCCTACTATGCCCGTGGTATTCTCGCAACTTGCTCTTTTGTGGCTGTTTACCGTTATAATATCTGCTCTGTTTGAGGGCTATTTTGTGTGTGATTTGTTGCTTGTCTCTGCGTTGTGGATGGCCTGTGTGTTGCGTGCTACGCTCTCGGCGGCGGGGGCGGTTATGCTCTCGGCAGCGGAGGAGGGGAGTGCGCGAGTGAGGTCGGTGACGTGGAAAATAATTTTCTCCCCTTTTTTACGAATTAGGGATATTATGTTGCCGAAAAATTTCGTTAAGTAATAAAAAGTCTGTACCTTAGTGTGATTTTAAGCACCATAAAGTAGATGAAAAGATTTTTTATTGCTATATTACTGATACTTAACACTTTCGCTGTTGCTGTTGCGCAGGACAACTATACCACCAATATCCCTGTCGAGGCGGGTGAAAAGTGGTGGGGACTTTCGGCTGACCACAATCTGTCTGAGCCATTCTCCGAACCGTTTGAGTGGAATACAGAGGGTGGCAAACCATATGAGTTTCGTATGGCGGCACTGATTTCGAGTGCCGGCAGATATGTTTGGAGTAAAGGGCCGATGCATATCTCATTTGACGGCAAGGCCTTTACCATCACCTCCGCAACCGAAAAGGTTGAGGTGCGCAAAGGTGGTCGCTCGTTGCGCGAGGCATACCTGGTCTATCGCCATACCCACGCGGCACCGAGTGGAGTGAAGCCTGATGAGTCGCTCTATACCAATATTATCTATGATGTGGCGGGCGAGGTTGGTGCTTTGCACTCGGCAGAGAGTGTTGTGGCTTATGCCAGGAGGTTGATTGACGAGGGGCTGCCCACGGGTATTATGTTGATTTCAGATGGTTGGCAAAGCCACTCGGCGGAGTTGGTGTTCGATGCGGAGAGTTACCCTTCGCCTGCCGATATGGTTGCTCAGCTGCATAGCCTGGGCTTTAAGGTTATGCTCTCGGTCACTCCCTATATTCCTGCTGTGGGCAGGGAGTTTGTGCGTAACCGTGATGCGGGAACACTGCTGCTCGATGATAAGGGTGAGATAGTCCTCTTCAATACCGAGTCTGGATTTATGGCGTGCCGAGTGCCAGATATGGCTATGGCTGAGAGATATAGCGGTGAGTTGCGCTCGCTGATGATTAACTATGGCATAGATGGTTTTCGCGTGGATGCCACCCTACTGGAGGGTAGGTTGAGTGGCGAGACTCTCGATGATTTCTACTCTGCCTGGTCGGCTATCGGTGCCGATATCCCGATGATGCTCTATGCTCCTGCTTCGGCACTTGTGGCGGACAAGGCGGCTATGGTGGCAGATGACGGCACTATCGAAGGTGCTATCCGTCAGGCGCTACGCATAGGTCAGATGGGCTACCCCTTTGTGTCGCCTATGCTGGACAATGCCCAGGCAAGTGGAGAGGAGTTGTGGCGCAGGACGATATCTTCTGTGGCGTTGCCTGTGGCTACTGTGATTGCTCCGCCCTGGAAGTTTGGCGGTAGCCGTGGCGAGCAGCTGACAAAGATAATTAATTGGCGTGCCGAGCAATCGGAATTTATGAGCGCCCTCTTGAAGGAGTCGTCAAATACTGCCGAGGCTATGATGCGCACTATGGAGTATATGTTCCCCAAGGATGGGTTTGGCGACTGCTACGACCACTATATGTTGGGTGATAAGTGGCTGATTGCACCTCCTGTAGATGGTGAGAAGGAGCGTGCGGTGCGACTGCCTCGTGGTGTGTGGGAGGATATGCGTGGCAAACGCTATCGTGGCCCGAGGGTGGTCAATGTTGATGTCAGCCGAGGCGAACTGCCGATATTCGAGTTGCAATAGAGTTGCCGCAATACGAAAGAGATGAACAAAACCTTAAAACTACTATGATAACATTAGCACAAAAAGAGTTCCTGTTGCCTAAGGCCTACAATGCCGCCATTAGGGCAGGAGCCGAGATTTTATCCATCTATGAGAGCGAAGCGCCGCTCGATATAGACCTGAAGACCGACAATACGCCAATCACTATGGCCGACCGTCGTTCGCACGAACTTATCAAACGCTACCTGGGGCAGACCCGCATCCCCGTATTGAGCGAGGAGGGTCGCGAGATGCTCTACACGGAGCGTAAGGATTGGGATTTGTTTTGGCTGGTCGACCCGCTCGACGGCACTAAGGAGTTTATCAAGGGCAATGGTGAGTTTACCGTCAATATCGCCCTGATGGTTGATAATAAACCCCTCTTCGGTGTGATATATGTGCCCTATATCCGAAAGATATACTTCTCCGACCCCGACTTGGGTGCGTTCCGCAAGGAGGGTGTTGTGGCCGACTCGGAGGCAGAGTACTGCTATGGCGAGCTGCTTGCCGATGTGGAGAAACTGCCTGTTACCGAGGCGTGTAACAAACCGCTGAGGATTGCCATCAGTCGCTCGCACAATACCGAAGCGACCTTTACTCATATCAACGAATTTAAGTTGCGCCACCCCGACGCAGTGGTTAGCGAGCAAGGCTCGTCGTATAAGTTCTGCCTGATTGCTGAGGGTACTTTTGACTACTATATCCGCACCACAGGCACCTACGAGTGGGATACCGCTGCGGGTGAGGCTATCTTGGCTGCAGCCGGCGGTCGCACCCTCTCGCATCCCGCACGCGAGGAGTTTGCCTACAATAAAGAGTCGTTGCTCAACCCCAACTTTACCTGCGAAAGCAGCCACTTGGTGAAATTGTAATCAGCATTGCAATACAAACAGATAGCCGAGCAGTGACGCTGCTCGGCTATCTGTATTTATAGGAAATACTTAATCTTGCTGCTTTATTTCAATGCAGATATATTCATATCCGGCGGATTTATTTAGATATATGGTAGATCTACGACTGCGATTGCTTGTGTTAGGTTCTGCGAAGAGTTTAAGAGTATTTCTCGCCTCCTTGTAAGTGCTTGCAGTCAACCAATCGTATTTTACCGTAATACTATCTTTTAGACCATTGGTATCGATAAACGAGTCATTTTTTGAGTCGTCCAGAAATAGCACACCGTCGTAGATTGTAATACTAAAAATTGGCACTTCTCCAACATAACTAAACTCGCCGCCCTCTTTGGATAGTATGATTTTGTCAGGAAAACCACCGTCAATTTCCTTGCTAAATGAACCGATACAAGATGTGCAAGCAATCAAGCACCCTATTATAACTAATAAAACTCTTTTCATAATAGTAAATTGGTATTTGTTAGTCTTGAATGATTACTATTTGAGTAGTTTGAGGCATGGCTCTATTGATATCTACATATAGTTTTCTTCTCTTTTTATCTGGATTTGGTTCTGCAATAAATTGTATTGTTGTACTTCCCTTATGGGGTGATTTAATTATCAACCAATCCGACTCTGCAAATAGAGTTTTATCCTCCTGCTCTTCACTCTGAGCAGCACCATCGCCATAATAATCCGCAACTTCAATTATAGTAATACCCAACTCGCCAGTATAAGTTCTTTCACCACCTTCTTTTGGGAAATAGACCTTGCGAGGATATCCACTATCGTAGGATAGGCTACAAGAGGTAAGTAGTGTAGATAAACTAAATATACACACAATTAATGCATTACATTTCATGACGGTAAATTATAAGTAATAAATGTTAACTATATGGTGGTACTACAAATATAATAAATCGCTGAGTATTATGCAAGTATGCTCAAATAGTAGAATAATTGCACCAAATTGAAAATAAAGGTGGATAAACCGATAGCCGAGCGTCACTGCTCGGCTATCGGTTTATAAATGGTATTGTTGCTAAATTCGGAAAAATATCTCACCGAAGTGGTATCCGTGCTCCTTGCCCTCGGAGGAGAGCCACAGTCTGCCGTCGTGCTCCACGCGTAGGAGTGTTGCTCGGAGGGGTGTGCCGTCGGGTAGGGTGTAGGTGTGTTCCTCGCCCTTGCGGTAGAGCAGCGAGTTGTACTCTCGCTCAATCTCTGCACTGCCGCCCGCCACAAGGCTATCGTATCGCGCCATAAGTTTGGAGTGGAGCAGGTCGAGTACCTCTTTTGGGGTGTGCGCTCCGCCTCCCTCCAATACTATCGAGGTGGGGTTGGGAATCCACTCCGGGAACTCCCTTTGACCGATGTTGAGCCCTATGCCCACCACCGAGCGTGCCACGCCCGAGCCGCTGAGCCTGTTCTCAATCAGCACTCCGCATATCTTTTTGTCACCTACATAGATGTCGTTGGTCCACTTAATCTGCGCCTCAATGCCCAGCTCTGCAAGGGTGTCTACAATGGCGAGTGCTGCAATCTCTGCAATGAAAAACTGCTCCTTAACCGATACACCTTTTGGCTCCCAGATAAGGCTCATTGTCAGGTTTTCGCCTGGGCGACTGCTCCAATTGTGGCCTCGTTGTCCACGCCCTGCGCTCTGCGAGAGTGCCCACACCACATCGCCGTGGTGGTAGTCGCCTTCGGCCGCAAGGTCGTTGGTTGATGTTACCTCCTCAAAAAAATCTATCATACCGAAACGCCAAAGTCGCGCAATGCGTCGTTGAGAGAGGTCTTCTTGTCGGTCGACTCTTTGCGCTGACCGATAATCAATGCACACGCCACACCATACTCGCCCGCAGGGAACTGCTTGGTGACTGTGCCGGGGATAACCACCGAGCGAGGAGGAACGTAGCCTCTATACTCAACAGGCTCTGCGCCAGATACATCAATAATACGAGTGGAGGAGGTGAGTACCACATTTGCGCCCAAAACAGCCTCACGGCCTACTCTCACGCCCTCGACAACAATGGCACGCGAGCCAAGGAAAGCGTTGTCCTCGATGATTACGGGTGCAGCCTGCACAGGCTCCAAAACACCGCCGATACCAACACCACCGCTCAGGTGTACGCCCTTGCCAATCTGTGCGCACGAGCCAACGGTGGCCCAGGTGTCGACCATAGTGCCCGAATCGACGTAGGCACCAATATTGACATACGAAGGCATCATCACAACGCCACGTGCAATGTATGCACCATAGCGTGCAGCGGCAGGTGGCACTACTCTGATACCCAACTCCTTATATCCGTGTTTGAGCTCCATCTTGTCGTAGAACTCCAACTCGCCGGCACTCATAGTGCGCATCTCGCGGGTGGGGAAGTAGAGGATAACGGCCTTCTTTACCCACTCGTTTACTCGCCAGCCACCCTCGCCATCGGGCTCGGCCACTCGCAATTCGCCTTTATCAAGACGCTCTATAACTTCTTTGATAGCCGCCTGAGTCTCCGGGTTTTTGAGTAGTGAGGAGTCCTCCCACACAGCCTCGACCATCACTTGTAATCTCTCGTTCATAGTAGTTGTATTTATTGTTTGTACAAATATATGAAAAAAAATGTTATTTTTGTAGCGGTGGTAATTGACGAAAGATGATACCGCCCAAATTTACTATTCATCATTAGCTGTTTGAAGATATGAAAATATATAAATTTGGTGGCGCGTCGGTTAAGAGTGCCGATGGTGTGCGCAATCTGGCAAATATTGTAGCTGATACCCCCGAAGAACTCTTTGTGGTTGTTTCGGCTATGGGTAAGACAACCAATGCTTTGGAGAAGATTTTAGACCTCTTCTACGATGGTATGAGTGCCGAGGCTGAGGCAGCACTCGACGAGCTTGTCGAGTATCACTTCACTATCACCTCCGACCTCTGGGGCTGGCACTATATGCCCGCACGTGCAGCCCGTTTCTTCGACGAGTTGCGCGAGATTGTGCGCGAGAGCGACCCCGCTCTGCGCAGTTATGAGGTGTGGTACGACCGCGTGGTGAGTGTTGGCGAGTTGGTGTCAACCGCTATTGTGAGCGCCTACCTTGAGTATGACGGCCTGCCCAACAGGTGGGTCGATATGCGCGAGATGTTTGTTACCTCATCCCGCCACCGCGACGCCAATATCGATATGGAGCGTTCGGCAGAGCGTCTGTGCTCGCTTGTGGCCCGTTCGGAGAAGCGTCTGTTTGTCGGTCAGGGCTTTATTGGTGCTACGCCCGAGGGTGTGACAACAACCATTGGTCGCGAGGGCTCCGACTACTCGGCAGCTGTTGCCGGCTATCTGCTCGAGGCAGAGAGTGTCTCGATCTGGAAGGATGTGGACGGTATCCTCAATGGCGACCCCAAGATTTTTGAGAACACCACTCTTATCCCCGAGTTGAGCTATATGGATGCTGTCGAACTTGCTCATAGTGGCGCGCAGATTATCCATCCCAAGACCATTAAGCCGTTGCAGAATAAGTCTATCCCCTTGCACGTCAAATGTTTCCTCGATAAGAGTAAGCCCGGTAGCGTTATTCGCAGTGGCGTGGAGGTGTCGCCCGACATCCCCATCTTTATCCTCAAGCGTCGTCAGGCACTGCTGAAAGTCATCCCGCAGGACTTCTCGTTTATGCTGGAGGAGAAGATTTTGAACATCTTTACCCATCTGTCTGCTTATCCTATTAAGATTAATATGATTCAGAGCTCGGCTATCAGCCTCAATCTCTGCATCGACGACCACGACCGCTATACCGACGAGATTGTTGCTACCCTGCGTGAGGAGGGCTTTGATGTTAGTTGCGAGAAGGGACTCGAGTTCCTCACCGTGCGTGGCTACGACAACGAGACCGCCCACTACTACGGCAATGCTGAGGGGGTTATTCTGATGCAGAGGTCGGCCAAGAATTTGCGCATAGTAAGAAAAGCCATCTAATCGGCTATTTTGGTGTTAAGGGTGCTTGGGTAACCGCTCACATACGTTTAGTATGCTTCGCGGCTCCCCAAACACCCTCGCCTAAAAATAGCTCGATTATATGACTTTTTTAATTCAAAATGCAAAATTCAAAATTAAGTTAAAAGTGAGAGTAGTGTCGAATTGCTCTCACTTTTTTTTGGATAGGGAGTTTAAGGAGAATAGGGATATTTATGAATAATCCTTAATCTCCCTAAATTCTTTAATCTCCTTAATTAATCTTGAATTTTGCATTATAATAAAGGCCCTTCCGTTTGGAGAGGTCTTTTAATTTTTAACTGATTGATTTTCAGTGTTAGTTTTTACGAAAATTGCGAAATCCTACATAGAAGACTACGGGAAGGTCGTAATTAAGTCAAAAAGCTACGAGTGTAAAGGCAAATAAACCTTTTGAAGGTAAAGTGCTGAAATAGGGCATCTTCCAAAGATGCATTGTGAATAAAAAAACAGGCGTATGCTGTGGACTATACAAAGCCCGACATACGCCTGAGATTTCATCTCGATTTAACTAATTATCCAGCCACGAAGGATAGCCATCTTTATTCACAAAGGTATTGGCGATTGCGCCACATGTCGTTGGAATTTTATATTCGGATTCTACATCTTCCCAATGGCGATAAGCCGCTGCTATACCGCTTGCCATACCTCGTTCATTTCCATACGCAGTCAGCCCGTTATCAATCAATACCTGAATCAATGACGAATAACTCATTTTTATATTTTGGCTAAATAACACTAATGCCAAACGACCAATAAATTCATAGGTTTTGTTTGCCAATGCGGGCTCTTTAATCATAGTATTCATAATGCTAATAATTTATGTTGTTAAAATTCCATTTCTTGGATATTCGAGAAGCCCCACGCAGATTTATATATTTCGCTACATCCGATTGGAATGTATAACACCCCATTGAGGCCCGATGATATTGGTAGCTCTTCATTATATCGTCCACCAGCTCCACTAATTTGCTTTCTTAAAATTCCTAATGTAGGTGGTGTTTTTGCTTTACAATATAAATTCGAATAGTTTAGTTGTTTATAATAATCGGTATAAGGTAAATACTCTCCATAACTATAGAATTTTTCGGTTGTACTCTCTTGTTTTACAAATGCTCCTTCTCCAATCTTTGAAACATTTGCGCCAATAATCAGATAACCATTAAAATTTGTGCAATCGCAAAATGCCCGATATTCAATAGTAGTACATAGATCGGGTATTGTTAGATTACCAGTAAAAGAGCATTCTTGGAATGCACATTGACCTATTAATTCTACATTTTCACCCAATATCAAATTCCCTGTAATGCCAGTGCATTTATAGAAAGAATAATTTTTAATGTTTTCAACATTATTGCCAATAATGATAGTTCCATCAAATCCGCTGCAGTTATAGAATACATATGCCCCCACAGTTATGACACTATCTGGTATTATTATATCACCAACAAAGTTTTTACATTGCGAGAAAGCATATTCACCAATAGTTTTTAATCCGCTGCCGAATGTTAATGTACCATCAAATGTACACTCTTGAAAACAGTAATTTCCAATTAAAGTTGTAGCATCGGGTATGACAAGATTCCCCTTAATAGATTTACACTGATAAAATGCATATTCACCGATTGTTTGTACCGTTTCAGGGATATAGATTGAGGTGATTGCCGATTGGTAGAACGCTCTATTAGGTATTGCTGTCAAATTCCATGGCAACAACACGGTCGGGATGGTTGTCTTCTCCAAACAACTGGCTGGCAATGTCGTATTATCCAAGCCTGAAATGTCGAGTAACTGCAAATTTGACATTGTCTTGATAAACTCAAAGTCTATAAAGTTCAGATTGCCTGTCACCGTAAGTTCTTCAACAAGGTCTTTATTACTTGTGCCCACAAAACTCTCCAATGTTCCCGCCGTTGCGACATGAACACTCTGCGCCGCACCTGCTCTTTGAGAAATTAAGATTGTTTCAGAGGTAACACCGAGTGCATCAATAAGTTTGACCATTGTGTATCGGGCTGCTAATGTTTCATTCTTCGCCACTGTAAATGTCAATGTTTCATCACGCATCACGGCGCGAGTTTCGGCAACAGAAATCCACGATTTATCGGCTTCGGGGATTTCAACCGTATAGTCAATATTGGTCGAAAGAGGTACTTGCACTGTTCCGCCCGCATAATCGACTGTGTATGATTTCGAAGAAACAATAATCACACCCTCAACAAAATTTATTGAGCGCATAATGGTTCGCTCCTTGCCGTCGGTTACAAAGACAAGTATTTCTGTTGGCAGAATGGTTGAGGGCGTGGTAATCTCAATAACACCCGTTGCGTTGTCTGTCTTCTTGACCACTGCGCGGAATCCATCTTGGGCAAGAGCCTTGATAACGGTCTTGTCGTCGGCGCCCGTAATGGCATAACCAATTGTATATGTTTTATCTGCCAAGACACGAATATCCTCGGTTTCGGTAAAAGTTACCGACAGAGGATGATGTTTCGGAACATCAATTTGTTCACCCGTTGAAAGAGTTAAGTAAACATAGTCTTCGTCTTGTGTAACGCTTTGGAAGAAAGCATCTCCATCTTCGCCTGTTGCCTCGCCGGCTTGTTGCCAAGTTGCACCATTATCGTATGAAATACACCAATAGTCATCCTCGATTTTGAGTTGAGGAGTGATTGCATCTTTTCCGTTCTCGCCATCTTTACCGTGTACGCGCACTTTCTCACCATTTTCATCTAACAACCACCCGCCGTTAATAGTCCAATAGAGGACATTGTCGGTGTGGTATTTAGCACCAATAATAGGTGTTGCGCCATCTATTCCGTTGGTGCCATTTGTTCCATTCTCTCCATCCTTGCCATCTTTTCCATGATAGATAACAATAGAACCCGACTTTGCAAAAGTGATTGTATAGCCAATTTGCACGCCATCCTCCATCAGTGGCGTGCAAGAGGAGATATAATCGTTGTTCTGCAACGCATTGACAATCGACTGCAATGATGTAATATTGGTGTTCATTTGGTTGCACAAAGTGCGCAACTGCTCAAATGCATACCAAGTCGGCAGTTGGATTTGCGTACCATCTGCCAAAGTAAATACTACATATTCGCTATTAGATATGTCCACGCTCTGGAAGAACGAATCGCCATCCTGGCCATCCTCACCATTGGTACCGTCTGCTCCGTTTTGACCATCTTTACCATTCTCTCCCGTTGCCTTGCCGAGCAGAGTCCACGATGCACCATTGTCGTATGAGATATACCAATAGTCACTCTCGATTTTCAGTTGAGGTGTGATGCCGTCTTTGCCGTCGGCTCCATCTTCTCCATGTGTTCCGTCTTGACCGTCTTTCCCATTCTCGCCATCAGCTCCATCTTGACCGTCTTTTCCGTCAGTACCTTGTGCCTTGATCTTATTGCCGTTGGCATCGAGTAACCACTCGCCATTCAGGGTCCAATAGTAGATATTGTCGGTGTCTTGTTTTACTCCGATAATGGGTGTTGAGCCATCCTTACCATCTACTCCGTCTTTACCGTCAGTTCCATTTTGGCCATCCTTGCCATCTTCACCGTGATAGATGGTAATGGGCTGCGATTTGGTAAATGTG
>JAZUCV010000026.1:0-4960 GCA_045639285.1 Tidjanibacter sp. | reverse complement strand
CGAAAAGAGAGATAGAAAAGAGCCCAAAGAAAATTAAAAGAACGAAGCAAATAGTATCAATATAGTTGCTAAACCCGAAAAAACCAATTTTTACACAAAGAGTTTAATTTAAAACTTGTCCCTAAACTCCCTAAATTCTTTAAACTCCTTAAACTCCTTAAACTCCTATTATTCCCATAACTCCCATTTCTCCCAATAAAAAAAAGTGGAAAAATCTTTTGATTTTTCCACTGAGTAGCGGGGAGAGGACTCGAAGGTCAGCGCTTGCGCTGTCCTCGCGGTGATACCTTATGAGATTGGTGCGCAGCACCTTAATAATTATCACCGCAACCTCCACTAATTGTCCTCACCGCAAAATACTATTATGGGCAATAAGTGCATCGCACTTGGGATTGTGAGAGTGGATTTAGGGTGCTCGCACCCTAGGATTCACTCTCACACGACCAAAGCACTGAAAGTGCTATTGCCAATAAAAAAAGTGGAAAAATCTTTTGATTTTTCCACTGAGTAGCGGGGAGAGGACTCGAACCTCTGGCCTTCGGGTTATGAGCCCGACGAGCTACCAACTGCTCCACCCCGCGATGTATCTCTGACCCCTGAGGGTATGTTATCGCTGAATTGCGGTGCAAATATAATACAAATTTTCTTACCCCGCAAATTTTTAGACATTTTCGGTACTCTTTCTCTCGTTCTCTATCCTCTCACATAGTCGATAAATGCAAAGGGGTGGGGGAACTTCTCGCCTCGGGGGAACTCCTCGCGGGCTATCTCCTGCCACTCGGGGCCGATGGTGGGGAAGCGGGTGTCGCCCTCGAACTCGGCATCGATGCGGGTGATGTAGAGCTTGTCGGCCAGGGGCATTGCCTGGCGGTAGATCTCGCCGCCACCGATTATGAAGTTCTCCTCGTCGGGGTTGCAGAGTGCCAATGCTGCATCGAGCGAGGAGGCCATCTCGCACCCCTCGATGCGGAGCTCGGCGTTGCGTGTGATGACGATGTTGCGTCTGCCGGGCAGTGGTCGGCCTATCGACTCGTAGGTCTTGCGTCCCATAATCACCGCCTTGCCCATCGTCACCTGCTTGAAGTGGCGGAAATCCTCTGGCAGGTGCCACGGCATCGAGTTCGCCGAGCCTATCGTATTATTGCTCGCAATGGCAACTATTATGCTAATCATAGTTTTCGTGGGTTTGCGTGATAATTATTGCAAATTTAGTCAACGCAGGGAAATAAGCAAACTCGACACCAAAATTTCTTACCGATATTGAAAAGGATAGAAGCGTACGGAGGGGAGATTAGGGAGATTAGGGAAATTAGAGAGAATAGGGAATCTTCTTATTCTTCCTAAAATTTCCAAAATTCGGCTTATTGGTCAAAAATCCTAAATCTCAGATTTCCTATTGCTCCTATTAATCCTATTTGATTTTATTGGCCTTACTCTCCCTAAATTCTTTAAACTCCCTAATAAAAAACTGAGAGTGGCTCGATACCACTCTCAGTTTTAACTCATTTTGAATTTTGCATTTTGAATCTTGAATTCTATTAAAATGACATCGGCGCCTTAATGGCAGGGTAGGGATTATAATCTTCTAAGGTAAAATCCTCATATTTATAGTCGAAGAGGCTCTTGACGCCCTCGGCGAGAATCATCTTGGGCAGGGGGCGGGGTGTGCGCGAGAGTTGCTCCTTGGCCTGCTCCAAGTGGTTGAGGTAGAGGTGGGTATCGCCCGTGGTGTGGATAAACTCGCCTGCCTCCAAGCCGCACTCCTTGGCAATCATCATTGTCAGCAGGGCGTACGAGGCGATGTTAAAGGGCACGCCGAGGAAGGTGTCGGCGCTACGCTGGTAGAGCTGGCACGAGAGTTTGCCATCGGCAACGTAGAATTGGAACAAGACGTGGCAGGGAGGCAGGGCCATATCCTCGATCTCCGCCACGTTCCAAGCCGAGACAATCATACGTCGTGAGTCGGGATTTTTCTTAATCATCTCCACCACATTCTTTATCTGGTCTATTGTCTTGCCGTTGGGTGCGGGCCAGCTGCGCCATTGGCTGCCATAGACATTGCCGAGGTCGCCATAGCGGTAGTTGTCGATGATGGTGAACTCGTCAGCCTGCACGCGCTCGATGAATACGGGGCACGAGAGTGGTGGCAGACCATAGTCCGGGGCAATAGTATTGTAGTGGCGCATAGCGTCGTTATCCCAGATATGCACTCCGTGGTCCACCAGATATTTGATATTGGTGTCGCCCTTGAGAAACCACAACAGCTCGTGAATCACACCTTTGAGGAATACCTTCTTGGTGGTGAGCAGGGGGAAGCCCTCGCTCAGGTCAAAGCGCATCTGATGGCCGAAAACACTCTTGGTGCCTGTGCCTGTGCGGTCGCTCTTGACCACACCCTCGTCAAGGATCCTGCGTAGCAGGTCGTGATACTGTTTCATTGTAGTAGTTATTTATGGAGTGTGATATTGCCCTCTTCGTCGAGTGCTGCCCAAGGGGACATACCAAACCAGTGGCCGAGCATAATCGTCCTGCGACCATCGCCAATCGGGTAGTCCTCAGCGCAGTGGCTGTGGCCGAAGATATAGAGGTCGGCCGCCTCTGCGGTTGCCGAGTGCTGGCGTGCGAACTGCACCAGGAAGTCGCCCTCGCCACGGAAGGGGTGGGCAATCTCCTTGCTCTTGCGGCTGTGGCCGGACCAGGCCAGACCAAAGCGCATAGCGAGGTCGGGGTGTATCAGATTTGAGAAGAGCCAGCGTGCCACGCGGCTGCGGAAAAAGCCACTCAGCATCCTCGAGCTGCGGAGGAAGTTGTTATAGACGAGGTCGCCGTGCTCCACCCATAGGCGGCGGCCGCAGCGCTCGAAAATCTCGCCACGATGGTAGATGGTTGCTCCGAGCTCCTGTGCAAAGTAATCTCTGAGCCACATATCGTGGTTGCCGGCAAAGTAGTGAATCTTCACCCCCTTGTCGGCAAGTGAGGCAAGGGCTCCCAGCATGCGGACAAACCCGCGGGGGACAACTCGCTTGTACTCATACCAAAAGTCGAAGATATCGCCCACCAAGAATAGTTCGGTGGCGTCGGAGGCTATCTCGCCCAGCCACTCCACCACACGTCGCTCCCTCTCGCGGCTCTCCTCGGGGGAGCCGTTACCGAGGTGCATATCGGAGGCGAAGTAGATCATTTTTTCACAATCAGGTCTTGCGAGCAGTACCCTGTGCAGGGTATATTATCTACGGCAGTGTCTGCAAGACCAAAGGGAAAAAGACACGACCAATTAAAAGAAATCTATCGGAGAGCTTTGCGTACCATCTGACGGAGAGCGTCGTCGGTCACGTTACGGCCGATGATGTTACCCTCGCGGTCGATGACAAAGTTGGCGGGTACGCTCTGCAATGCGTAGTGGTTGATAACGGTGTTAATCTGTGCGTTGTCCCACACGCTGATCCAGGGCAGACGCTGCTGCTGAGTGGCATTCACCCACGAAGCCTTCTGACTGTCCACCGACACCTGGAAAATCTCCAAGCCCTGCTCTGCGAACTCCTCGTAGAGCTCCTTCATCTCGGCATTGTTCAGACTGCTGTTTGCGTCGGCGGTGGTCCAGAAGTCGAGGATAACCACCTTGCCGAGTGTCGAAGAGAGCTTATGCTCCTTGCCAAACATATCCTTCATTGCAATCTCGGGATAGGGCATTGGGTTCTCCATAAGCTCGTCGAGAGTCTTCTGCATCTCGATACTGTTGGTCGCCTCCTGCAACTGACGACGGAGAGTTGCCAGATAGGGAGAGGTGGGATATTTCTCGCTCACCGAGTCGGCCACCAAGCGGTAATATACCAGGTCACCATCGCCACCTGTTGCCAGGTAGGGGTCGTTGGGCAGACGCTGGTAGAGGGCGTAGAGTGCTGCGAGCGAGCCGCTGTTCTCAACGATGAAGCGAATCTGCTCACGCTTGATAGCGTAGTACTCGCGAGCATAGTTCTCGCCAAGGCTCTTGCGCTCTGCCTCGGAGATATTTTCAAGCGAATAGTTATTCATAATCGAGTCCAGACGTGCTGCACCTGTGGTGAGGATATCGGTCACCTCACGGATGAGCTCCGACTCCTGCGAGCCTTCGACCGAGTAGCCACCCGCCATTCCAACTGCCGAGTTGAGGCGAATACGGTCACCAGGGGTGAGGAGCAGAACGATGTCGCGACCGCCTGCGTGGAAGGTGTAGAGCGAGGGCTCGTCACCCTGCAACTCAACCGTAAATTTGAAAGCACCCTTCTCATCGACAACGATAGTGTCGGCAATCGACGAAGCGAGTGTGCCAATGCGCTCAACGGTAACGGTGTCGGACTCCAAGCCAACAAACTTACCTTCTACCTTAACCTTGTTCGACGAGCAAGCGCAAAGTGCTGCTATGCTGAGAATTACAAATAACTTTTTCATTTCTTCTTTTCGGGGTTCTCAAAAACTGCCACAAAGATAATCTTTTTCTTCTAAAAACAGCACAACCCCACGCCAATTTGCTCATACAGAGTTCCGCGTGGTCTGGCCGAGGGAGGGGAGCTACTTGTGGTTTCTTCTGATTACAATCTTCTGGTTTTTCTGGTTCTTGTTGTTTTTCTTCTGGAACTGACCCTTCTTGCCATAGGGGGTAAGGTTCTGTTTGTAGTCACTTTTGAGCGAACTGATTGCCTCTTCGTCCACCTCGATAGTGCCAAGAGCCATACGTTTTATATCTTTTATAATCACCTCGTTGTTGGGGTGCTCCTGATTATACTCATAACTCTTGGTACGCATATAACGGGCAAGGTTGCCTGTTATAGTATCTACCACCTGCTGATTTTTCAGGTTCTCCAGCACACGCACCACATTTCGCACATTCTTACCATAGTGCTTCATCGCAATACGGCCCTCGGGGTAGCGCATACGAGCAGGGGTAGGTGCCAGGCTCTTGGGGGTGGGGATGGGGTAGGGA
>JAZUCV010000025.1:0-5266 GCA_045639285.1 Tidjanibacter sp. | reverse complement strand
AAAGATGTAGAGATTAAGAATTATAGTTTTAATACCATAAGAGATATGATAGACAACCGTTATCCTGTCATTATTTACGGTATCGAAAGTTTTACATGTCCTAATGGTCATGCTTGGAATATAGATGGTTATAAAATAAAGGAAAGAACCACTACAACAGAAATATATCTTAATGATATTCTACAACGAACTGAAGTTGAAACTGAAAGCAAAAAAATGGTACATTGTGATTTTGGCTGGGAAGGCAACTGTAACGGATACTATATTTCGGGAGTTTTTGACTTAGGCGACACAAACAATATTGAGAACGATGTGGGCTTTGCACAAACCAATAATTACAATTATGATACTCTTATAAAAATCATTTCATATAACGGACACTTATGAAAAATTTATTTATATTCCTATGTGTAATATCTGTCTGTTTGAGTTTGACATCTTGCGCCAGGGAAGTAGATGGAGGTTTTCCTAATAGAGTCTATTTCCCAAAGGGAGGAGGAAGCAAAAACTACACCGGTGAAATGATGATATCTGTGTTTGAAGTGGGGTACTATGATGCATATGATGTGGCTTATAGCAAAAAGCAAGAAGATGGCTCTCTCTCTGCTGTGTATGATTGGCTAACTGTTAAGTCGCCACATATAGGTAGTACTGAGATTCAATTTATTGCTGAGCCAAATTTGAAAAACAAAAAAAGGAAACTATTTGTAGATATTAATAGAGGAAGACCTGAATATGCTGGCATAGTTATAATTCAAGACTAACAAATACCGATTTGCCATTATGAAAAGAGTTTTATTAGTTATAATAGGGTGCTTGATTGCTTGCACATCTTGTATCGGTTCATTTAGTAAGGAAATTGATGGTGGTTTCCCTGATGAGATTACCTTTCCCAAAGAGGGAGGTGAGCTAAGTATCACCGGTGAAATACCCATTAGTGGAATCCATATTTTATACAACGGTGAAGAGGTGTTTGTGACAGATAGTACTGATGGAAATATAACAGCAACTCTTGATTGGCTGACAGCTAAGGCACAAGAAAAAAGCACACAAATTCAGTTGTGCGCAGAGGCCAATACTACTGCTAAATCTCGCAAAGCATATGTATTATTAAATTGGGGTGTGTTACCTAAATATGTAAGGATTGCGGTAATCCAAGAATAATGACTACGATAGTTATCTAGAACTTATAACTTGTAAAAAACCATAATATGAAAAAGTTGGTTTATATATTTATTTTCGCATCAATATTCTTTACCTCTTGTGGTGGTTTTGAGGAGATAGATGGTGGATTTCCTAAGGAACTTACTTTCCCAAAAGAGGGAGGAGAAATGAATCTTACCGGCGAGTTATATATAGGTTGGTTGCATATATGGAATGGTTCTGGTATTGAGAATTCTAGTGTTGTTAAAGAAGATAACACGCTGTTGGTAACAAATTTGTGGCTGACTGCATCTGCACCTAGGCGAGGTCAAGAGGTGCATCTTCAGGTTGAGCCCAATACTACAAATGAACCCCGACAGCAATATATAGACATCCATGATGGTCCGGTCTATGCGCAGATATTAATCAAGCAAGAGTAATCACTACTCTCATACATCAACAATGCCGAGCAAATTGCTCGGCATTGTTTTATTATAACTCCCCTTGATAGATTAGAATCTCTTGTAGCGAGGGGGGTAGGGAGGGTTTTTCTGCGAAGAGTCCATACATTGCCGAGCCACTGCCCGACATTGCGGCATACTCGGCACCGCAGCGATAGAGTTCCTCTTTGATCTCCGCTAGTTCGGGGTGGAGCGCAAAGGCACTCTGCTCGAAGTCGTTTTTCAGCAATCCGCGCCACTCGCCGATAGGCAGGGCGGTAATCTCCTCGATAGGAGTGGAGTAGGCGGGAGTGACACCGCCATACGCCTCGGCAGTAGAGATACCGTAGGACGGTTTGAGGATAGCAATCCACTTGCCGCTAAGGTCTAAATCGTTGTTAATCAGTACCTCGCCACGACCTGCACAGACCCTCGGTGCGCAACGCACAAAGAAGGGGTCGTCGCTACCGATAGTTGCTGCCACATCCTCCATCTCCGACTCACTCAGCCCGAGGCCGAAAATCTCGTTGAGCATACGAACGGTAAAACCGCCATCGGCCGAGCCACCGCCAAGTCCCGCACCAAATGGCACAGCCTTATGCAGATGGGCTTTAACGCCACCAATGCCATACCTCTCGCGCATCGCTCGCCACGCCTTCCACACCGAGGTCTTCTCCACAGGGCAGTCGATGACTATGCCTGAGAAGGTTATGGCACACTCCTCGCTCGCGGGGGCGGGGAGAATTTCGAGGCTGTCGCAGAGCCCGTGCACGGGGTACATCAGTGTACGAATCTCGTGGTAGCCATCGGGGCGCTTACTCAGCACCGAGAGACCGATATTTATCTTACAACAGGGGAATGTAATCATCTTTGTAATGCTTTTCTTCCACAAATATAATGAATTTAGTTGATTAATTTTCTATCTTTGTCGTAACTTGCAAAGTGCAAGACTATAAACCCGAAACCAGACCCAATGAAACTGCGCACAGAGTTGGATGTTGCCCCCTATGAGTGGCAAATCGACCATAGCACCAAGATATTCTCCGTAGGCTCCTGTTTTGCCGACAATGTGGCTACCCGTCTTTCGGGTGGTGGCTTCCGTGTTGAGGCGAACCCCTTTGGAGTGATGTTCAACCCTGCCTCGGTGGCTGATACCATTGAGCGCATAGCCAGCGGAAAACCTTTCACCGAGGGTGACTTCTGCTCCGATGGTGGTCGTTATTTCTGCTACTCGCTCCACGGCTCTTTCTCCTCATCGTCGCTCTCCGAGTCGCTCGGCAAGGCAAACCGCGCTCTCGGCGAGGGGCACGCCTCGCTCGTGGCAGCCGACCTTGTGATAATCACTCTCGGCACAGCGTGGATATATGAGCGCGAGGGTAGGGTGGTGGCCAACTGCCACAAACAACCAGCCGCCCAATTCACCCGTAGCAGGATGAGTGTCGAGGGGATTTTTAGTCGCTTTCGTTCGTTGATGGATGGGGTGTTGGCCGGTAAGCGCATCCTCTTTACCGTCAGTCCGATACGCCACCTTAAAGATGGCCTTACGGAGAACTCTCTCAGCAAGGCGACCCTGCGTGTGGCAATAGAGCTCCTCCGCGAGCGCTATCCCGACCGTTGCCACTATTTTCCTGCATACGAGCTTCTTGTGGATGACCTGCGCGACTATCGTTTCTATGCCGAAGATATGCTCCATCCCTCACCGCAAGCCATTGACTATGTGTGGCGTAAGTTTGCCGCATCTACGATGGACAGCCACACCTTGGATGGCGTTGAGGCTGCCGAGCGTTATGGCCGTATGGTGGCACACCGCATAGTTGACCCACACTCGCCCGCCACAGCACAGTTCCTTGAGAACCGCTACCGTGAGCGCGAGAAACTCCTGTTGCGCTGGCCGGGCATATCGTTGCCGAGCGACGAGTAAAATAAAGACTCTTTCGCGCCCGTTTATATTAGAGAATTAGACAAAAGTTTGTACCTTTACAACCAAATTTATAAGACGTGAAATTTTTATATACTGTGAAGCATATTACACCTAAGACCCTTGTGTTGTCGCTTATGGCAACCCTCTTTACACTCCCAACCTTTGCTGCAGAGAAACCACGCCTGGTTGTCAATATCGTTGTCAGCCAGTTGCGTCCCGACTACCTCGACCGCTTTGCCACAAATCTCACCTCGGGAACGGGGTTTGGCAAGTTCTTCTCGGGCGTGCGGTTTACCAATAGTTACTACGATTTTATGCAGACCACCACGCCTGCTACCCTTGCCACTCTAACTACAGGTGCCGACCCCTCGGTGCACGGTGTGATTGGCGAGGAGTGGATCGACTTTACGACAGGCAACGTAGTGCGACTGATTGACGATAAGTCGGTGAACTCTTTTGGCTCGGAACTCGATGAGTATCAATACTCTAATATAAATCTCGTTGTTCCTACGCTTGGCGACCGTCTGTTGGAGAGTTCTCCTAAGAGTAAGGTTATATCGGTGGCTGCCGACCCAATGTCCGCTATCGTGATGGGTGGTCTGGCAGGCGAGGCATACTGGTTTGACTCCTCGCGTGGTAACTGGACCACCTCGACCCGCTATCAGCCCTATGCTCCGAGTTGGCTCGAAAAGTATAATCAGGTTGGCCTGGCTCGACAACTTGTATCAAAAGAGTGGATGCTCGAGCGCGATGAGACCTCCTATGTCAACACCGAGAGCAATGTGTTGCAGTATGGTATGTTCCGTCCCGAGTCTTCATCGTCAGCCACACTCGACTATGGTAAGATGCGATATACCCCCGCCGGAAATACCCTTGTGGCCGACTTTGCAAAACAACTTGTGATTTACAAAGACCTCGGTCGCGACAAATATACCGATTTACTCTATGTCTGCTTCGATGCTACCCGTCTGGCTGGCGAGAAGTATGGTCCCGAGTCGATGGAGGTGGAGGATATGCTTTATAAGCTCGACCGTGAGATTGGCGAGCTGGTGCAGTTCGTTGAGGCCCAGTTCGGCGGTGTGGGCGTACTCTTTGTGCTTACCTCAGACCACGGTGCAAGCGACTCGTTTGATAAGTCGGTAGCCGGCAACCGCCAGCAGTTTAATGTTCAGCAGTTCAGAGTGTTGATGGGTAGCTTCCTCTCGGCCACCTACGGAGGTGAGGAGGACTGGATTAAGGGCTATACAAATCGACAACTCTACCTCAATCGTCAGCAGGTATATGATCTACGCCTCTCGCTCGAAGAGGTGCAACACCGAGCAGCCTCCTTTGCCTTGCAGTTTGGCGGTACAAGCCATATCCTCACCTCGGAAGATATGCAGAGTGGCTACTATGGCGCAGGCTATGGCAAGATGATACAGAATGGCTTCTATCCCCGTCGCTCGGGCGATCTCACCATCAACCTTATGCCCGGCTGGATTGAGTCCTACGACGATGGCAGAAATCTGCGTGCCACATCAGGTTCGCTCTATGACTACGATACTCACGTGCCTCTGATGATGTATGGTTGTGGTCTTCCCTCGATGGAGATTGAGAACTATGTGAATATGAACTCCTTTGCGGCAACCATTGCACGCATTATTGAGATAGATAGACCTATCGCCTCTACTGCACAGCCCATAACAGAGGCCATCCAACTCTTTTAAAAAAGCCGTATAATTGGTGAATTTGTCACTTCCCTTGCGAGGCCGTCCTCACATAC
>JAZUCV010000024.1:0-23028 GCA_045639285.1 Tidjanibacter sp. | reverse complement strand
TTAACCGCACGACACCTGCCTGCGGAGCAGGCAATCCCAAACCTGACCCACCCCCAAGCCCCCGCCTCGGCGGGGGATGTGTTCTTCGGCAAGCCGAAGACGATAGTAAGGAGAGGAAGGTTGGGAAGGTGAAAGAGGCGGTGACCGCTAATTAACTGCACGACACCTGCCTGCGAAGCAGGCAATCCCAAACCTGACCCACCCCCAAGCCCCCGCCTGGGCGGGGGATGTGTTCTTCGGCAAAGCCGAAGACGATAGTAAGGATAGGAAGGTTGGGAAGGTGAAGGAGGCGGTGACCGCTAATTAACTGCACGACACCTGCCTGCGGAGCAGACAATTCCAAACCTGACCCACCCCCAAGCCCCCGCCGAGGCGGGGGCTTGGGGGTGGGTCAGGTTTGGGATTGCCTGCTCCGCAGGCAGGTGTCGTGCGGTTAATTAGTGATTACCGCCTCCTTCACCTTCCCAACCTTCCTATCCTTACCACTATGTATATAAATATCGTATGCTACGGGGCCGATCATTTTTAGCATTCTCACTACTGCGCAATACTTGCCGTGGGCGAGCTCTATGGCACGGCTGATTCGTGAGTGGTCGTCGGGGTCGGTGCATACCACGTCGTAGCGGAAGAGGAACTCCTTGTAGGTGCCGCTTCTCTCCTTGCCTCGGGTCACGATGCTGCCCTCGACAGTTATTCGCAGGCTTAACACACGCCCCGCCACCGAGCCGAGCAGGGCGATGGTGTCGTTGCCGACAGCCTTGCCCGCAGCGTATAGTATCAACTCTATGGGTGTCAGCCCTTCGCACCCCACATTTCCCTCGGCGGGCACGAACTCATTGCCCGTTGCGCGCTCCAATGCGATACTTTTAATCATAAATCTCTCATTTTTATTGTGAAACATTCTATTTTGTTGTGTATTGGAGCAATAATCGTTCCTTTCAAGTTGTTTTATTATAGGGAAATCACTATATTTGTTTGATTGGATAATTAGCAAGTAATGGAATCTATGATACGCAAGATATTTCTTACCCTTATGCTTCTGTCGTTCAGCGTGGTAGCGTGGGGTGGCAATGATGGATATAAGGAGTTTTTTGTGCGTGGTGAGTCGTTGGTGCGTGCCGGTAAGTATGAGGAGGCGCTCTTTGAGTTTTCGCGTGCGGCAGAGGTGGCAGCTGACCAGCAATCGCTCTCCGAGGCGGAGTTCTATATGGTGCTGTGTGAGTCTTATATTGGAGATGCGACAGAGTCATTGACCTCATATCTGAATAGTTATCCTGCCTCGGTATATACCGACAGGGTGATGATGGCTCTTGCGGGCGAGTATTTTGAGAATCGCTACTATGGTGAGGCATTGAACTACTATTTGGCTCTGCGCCCTACAAATCTGACGGTAGATGAGCAGGAGGAGTATGACTTCAAACTCGGATACTGCATCTTTATGGATAAGGAGTACGATGCTGCCCGCACCCATCTGGGACGCATTACCGATGGTGAGTACCTGCCTCACGCCGACTATATCTGGGGCTATATGGCCTATGACGAGGGCGATATGGCAACTGCAGAGGAGCGTTTCCTGCGCCTCACTGAACACCCTAATTATAGTGCTATTGTCCCTATCTACTTGCTCTATATCGAGTATTCGAAGGGTAACTACCACTATGTCAGCGAAAATGTTGACAGGCTCCTGACGGAGGTCAGCGGTAATCGCAGGGCTGAGATGGTGCGTATGGCTGCCGAGGCCAGGTTCCGAGTAGGGGAGTGGATAACTACTTCGCGCTATATGACTGAGTATGAGTCGAGTGGTGGCGAGATGGGTCGCGAGGAACTCTATCTGCGTGGCTTTTCGGAGTATATGCTTGCGGAGTATGAGTTGGCGGAGAGATACCTCAGCCGTGTGTGCGGTCCGGATGACAGATTGACGCAGAACGCCTCATATCACCTGGGCGATTGCTATCTTCGTGCGGGTGACAAGACCAAGGCTATGCAGTCGTTTGCTATGGCTGCAGCCTCTAACTATGATGAGAAGATTACCGAGGACGCACTCTTTAACTATGGCAAGTTGCAGTTTGAGTTGGGCGGTGGTTATTTCAATGAGGCTGTCAATGTTCTCACTCGCTATATGGAGCAATATCCCTCGTCGGAGCGTGCTGCCGAGGTTGAGGAGTATTTGGTTGCCTCCTATTTCAACTCGCGCAACTACGATGCGGCCTACGACGCTATAAAGCGTATGCCCAATCCCAATAGAAATATCCTTGCGGCTCTGCAAAAGATAGTCTATTTCCGTGCTGTCGAGGCCTATAATCGTGGAGAGATGGAGGGTGCGATGACACTCTTCGAGGAGGCTGACGATTTGCGCTACAATGCTCGTTATACGGCACTTATCTCCTATTGGATGGGCGAGGTGCTTTATCGCGAGGGGGACTTTGGCGGTGCTACAAAGAAGTGGGAACAGTATATCAAACTCTCCCCTTCGACTGAAAGAGAGAACCGTGTGGCACGATATAATATCGGCTACTCATACTTCAATGCAGGCAATATGAGTAGTGCTCGCAGGTGGTTTGACGACTTCCTGGCGCTCTATACCACGAACGATAGCTTCCGTGCCGATGCCTTTAATCGCAGGGGTGATGTAGAGGCTGCTGGGCGAAGTTTCTGGCGTGCCATCGAGTACTACGATAAGGCCATAGCGTTGCGTACCGACGAACGATATTATGCTACCTATCAGCGAGCTATGATGCTTGGTATGGTTGACAGACTCGATCGTAAGATTGAGACTCTGCGTGAGATTATCGCATCTGGTGCCGGCGATTGGGTGGATGATGCAATGTACGAACTCGGCAGCACCTATATCCTTCGCCAGGATTACTCGGCGGCTACGGCTACGCTCGAGGATTTTATCAAGCGTTACCCGAACTCGTCTAACTATCTGTCGGCTCTCTCGGATCTCGGCTTGGCATATCAAAATACAGGCAATGACGATAAGGCACTTACCTACTATAAGCAGGTTGTGGAGAACTCCTATCGTGGTGCTCAGAGTGATGCGGCGATGGCTGGTATTCGCTCGATATATGTGGATAAGAACGATGTGAACTCCTACTTTGATTATGCCGAGCAGGTGGGTATTGCTACCGATCTCGGGGAGGTTCAGCGCGATTCGTTGGCCTTTACCGCTGCAAGAAATATCTATATCGATGGCGATAAGAGCCGTGCGGCAGCAGCTCTGACCGAGTATGTAAAGAACTATCCTGCGGGTGCTTATGTTGCTGCGGCACTCTATTATGGTGGCGATTGCTCCGCCTCGCTGGGAGATAATGGCTCGGCTGTGGCTAAGTTCTCGCAGTTGCTCCGTATGAACTCCAATGATTATTCGCTGATGGGTGCTCGTCGCCTTGCTCCTCTGGCCTATCGCTCGGGTGAGTATCGCACGTCGGTCGAGGCGTACGACAAGGTGAGCAAGCTGTCTAATGACAACTCCGAGCGTCAGGAGGCCTTGGAGGGGATGATTCGTGGCGTGAGGGCTACGGGTGATAATGAGTATATTGTTTCGGTGGCCGACGATGTTGCTTCGCGTGCCTCGGCATCGCCTGCTGTGATTCGTCAGGCAGAGTTTGCCAAGGCTGTGGCACTCGATAGTGCAGACAGAGGTGAGGTTGCCAACCCGATTTTTGAGAAACTGAGTGCCGATGTATCCGATGCGGCAGGTGCGGAGAGTGCCTACCGAGTTATCGAGCGCAGATATAAGGCGGGCGATATGAAGGGTGCCGAGGATGCGGTGTATGCCTTTGCGGATAAGAATACTCCTCACAGCTATTGGCTGGGTAAGGCTTTCCTCACTCTGGGTGATATCTACGCATCGATGGGTGACTCGTTCCAGGCTCGTGCTACCTATCAGAGTATTGTCGATGGCTATGGCGGTAGTGGCGACGGTATCGTTGATGAGGCGAAGGAGCGTATTAAGAAGTTGAAATAAAGATAAATAGAGATATGAAGAGAGTTGTTTTTACACTCGGTATGTTGTTGTGTGGTGTGCTGTCGCTCTCCGCACAGACGGACTACTCCAAGATGATTGAGGTGACTCGCGAATATACCCCGACGGTGGAGCGTGCTCAGAAGCTGTCGATTGCTCCCACGGCTGTCGATACCGTAGCACTACGTCCCGAGTCACGCTATCAGATTACTCCTACCCCCTGGAGTACCCCTTTCTCGGTCGGGAAACTCGACCACGCGCAGCTGAGTGCTGCACGCTGGCGTAACCCTGGTTTGGGCTATCTGCGAATTGGTGGTGGCTATCCTCTCTCATCAGAGGTTGATATCTATCTCACACCTCTGCGCAGTCGCTCTACAACGCTCGGCTTCTATATCAATCACGAGGGCTTTGAGGATAAGATTAAGAACGATATGGGTGTGCGTGCTGATGCGCTGAGCCTTGAGAATAGTGTTGGCCTGTGGCTCGATTCGAAACTGAGTGATAGGCTTGACTTGCAGGCAGATGCTTACTACTCACTCGACCTATATACCCCTTACGGTGGCCTGTCGGCACTTGATGAAGAGATGACCTGGGGAGGTCGCCTACGCTATAATGATGCAGGAGTCTCTCTCTCGATTGGCAACGATTTTAAGGACTTGTCGGGTGTTAACTATCGCTTTGGTGGCTCGCTCAATCTCTTTACAGCCAAAGATATATACTCGGAGCAATATGCTCAGCGTGACTTCTCTCTGTGGGGTCGTGTGGGCTATAGTGGTGAGGGCCATACGGTAGGTCTGGAGGTGCGTGCCGATGGACGCAAGGGGCTGAAAGAGCTTGCCGGATACGATGACTTCCGACTGAGGATGTCGCCAACGTACGAGTTTGTTACCGAGCGTAATTTTATGATGCGTTTTGGCTTGGACTTTATCTATAACAGCTCAGCCGAGGGTGATAAGAAGTATGTCCTGCCGATGGTGGATATTGCTTATAAGCGTTTCTATGGTTTTATCCCCTATCTCAAAGTCGATGGTGAGTTGTCGGATGGCAGTTATCGTGCTCAGAGGTTGCTGAACCCCTATGTCGCTGGTGGTAGCTGGGTGAATAATGGCGCACGATTGGGTGGACGTATCGGTGCCAACGGAGATATTCTCGGTGCTGTGAATTACGATATATTTGGCGGTTACGATATCTATCGTCTGTATAACTACTTTGTGGCCATAGACTCTTCGAGCCGTTTCAAGGCTATTGCCCGACCACTCAATGTGGCATACTATGGAGCAAATCTGATGTTCCACCTCGGCTCGTCGTGGACTCTTCGCGGTGCTGTGAAAGTCAATAATACCATCCCGAAAGAGTCTGAGAGTGTGTCGCTTGCTGCTCTATACTCTGGCGTTGGTGTACGCAAGGTGGAGGGTGATGTGGCTTTGCAGTACCAATACAAGAGCAAGTGGAATGTTGCGCTTGGTGTGCGTCTGCTCGGCGAGGCTCAGTCGGTGGTTAATGTTGGCGGAGTGAGAACAGATACCGCTGGTGGTGCAGACAGTCCTATTGTTGCCCCGATGGAGGATAACTATGTAAATATCACACTACCCTCCGCAACAGACCTTTACATTAGTGTTGAGTATCGTCCGAAGGAGAAGTTTGCTATATATCTGAGTGGTGCAAACCTGCTCGGTCAGGATATTTACGACTTTGCATATTACCCCCTGCCCGGAGTAAATGTCAGGGCTGGTGTGAAGATGAATTTCTAATATAACCCAAAATAGTTGATTATGGAGTGCCAAAAGATTGTAGATAAGATTGTTGGATGGCTTGATGATTATGCCAAGAGCTGCGGTGTGCAGGGTTTTGTGGTAGGTATATCCGGAGGTATTGACTCTGCTTTATGCTCTACGCTGGCTGCTATGACGGGGCGTAAGGTGGTATGTGTGTCGCTCCCGATACATCAGGCTGCAGCGCAGGTGTCGCGTGGCGATGAGCATATCGCCTGGCTGAAGGGTAAGTTTGCCAATGTGGAGAGCGCTGTTGCGGATCTAACCGAGCCATACGAGGCCTTTATCTCTGCTCTGCCAAAGACAGAAGATATTGCCAAACAGCAACTTACCGAGGCAAATACCCGCTCGCGCCTGCGTATGACGGCACTCTACTACTATGCGGGTCTGTCGGGTCTGCTGGTTGTCGGTACGGGTAATAAGATTGAGGATTTCGGAGTAGGTTTCTATACCAAATATGGTGATGGAGGTGTCGATATAAGCCCCATTGCCGACCTGACCAAGAGCGAAGTTTTTGCTCTCTCGGCCCATCTTGGGGTGTGCGAGTCGATACTTTCGGCTAAGCCTACCGATGGACTCTTTGGCGACGACCGCTCGGATGAAGAGCAGATAGGCGCATCATATCCCGAGTTGGAGCGTGCTATGGCTGCTTGGGAGCGTGGAGCCGTCGTTGACGAATTTGAGGGACGCGAGAGAGAGGTGTTTGAGATTTTCCTTCGTCGCAATCGCGCCAACCGCCATAAGATGGAGCCTATTCCCATCTGTCCTATTCCCGCTGAGTGGAAATAGAAAGTGTGGGTGATATGAGGTGTAAGAGCCTATATATTACACTTTTACTCTTACTCGTTGCAATGCCCGCACTCCGCGGACAAGAGATGAGTACACTATTTCTTCGCGACAATCCGCGCGAAGAGTTCTATCACGAAATAGAGTCGGACACTATTCTCTTCTACCGCCCGTTGGCCGGTGGTCTGTCGTTGTATGATGACTTGGCAAAGTTTGGCTTTGGCTTTGTCAGTTACTCTCAGCGAGGAGCAGACGATGGTGAGGAGCGTTGGTATATTGACGATGTCGAGCTTCCCCGACTGCTTGGGGGTAGAGGAGATTATATCTTCCTCTCTAATCTTTCGCGTGTGGCAGTCAATCGTGACTACTTTGGTCGTGTATTGCAGAAAAAGAGATATACACTCTCACCTCTTGCCCGCTCGCAAGAGACGACGGTGAGAGTTGGTTATGGCGAAAGACGTTATCGCACCACTCTGCGCCTCATCTCAGCCGGAGGGGTGGGCGAGTGGCGTTACTCGCTCTCGCTGGATGGTCGTACGGGCAGGGATGGAAATATTGATGGCTATTTCGGCAACAGCCTTGGCGGATTGCTCTCGTTTGGTCGCAGTTTCAGTGCTGTGGGTGGTGGTGAGCTTGCAATCTCTCTGCTCGGCTCGACAGGCGAGCAGAGCAGTCGCGGCTGGAGTACCGAAGAGGTTTTTTCGCTGTTAGGTAATAAGTTGTATAACCCTTATTGGGGTGTGTTTGATGGTCGTCAGCGCTCATCGCGTATGCAGCGCAGCACCACCCCCGCGCTCTTTGCCACCTATCGCTGGAGCGGGTGGGATGCTGATTGGCGTTTGTCGGCTCTGACTATGGCGGGTGAGCGAAGCAGGAGTGGCTTGCAGTGGATTAATGCAATGAATCCCACGCCCGATTATTATACATATCTTCCAAGTTATCAGCACAATCCAGCCGATGTTGCTGAGGCTGAGAAGTTGTGGCGCAGTGGTAATTCTCGATATACTCAGATTGGCTGGGATGAGTTTTGGTTTCAGAATATGCTCTCGCAGGATGGCAGTGCTGTCTATTTGGTGGAGCGTGCCGTAGAACGACCAAGAGCATTTGTGGTCAGTGTCGATGGAGAGAGGGTATTAAGTTATCGTGTTAGCACCAATTGGCGCGGTGAGTTGCGAAGTGAGAGCAGCCGCTACTTTAAGCAGGTGGAGGACTTGCTGGGTGCGTCGTGGACCGATAACCGCGATGGTTTCCTCATTGACGATGCTGCCTATGGTGATCGTACCGAAAATGACCTGCGTAACCCTAACCGCAAAGTGCGCGAGGGAGATACCTATGGCTACAACTACTCTCTCCACTCGCGCTCGGCAATGGTGCGCGGTGGACTCTTCTACTCATACCGTCGTTTGTCGGCCTCTGTGAGTGGTGAGCTTACCTTTGGCTCAATGTGGCGCACGGGGCACTACGAGAAGGCTACCTTTGAGGGTCGCTCCTTCGGGCGGTCGGAGCGTACGGGATATACGGCGTGGAGTTTTACGGGAGAGGCCGACTACTCCCTATCGTCACGTTCTACGCTGCGTCTGTCGCTCCGCTATGCAGGTGAGCCGATAGGTGCTGAGGGACTTTTTTACGATGCCCGCTACTCCAACGACTTGATATCTGATGGCGTTTTGGAGCATCGCTTTGGTTTATCGGCGGACTACTCGTGGCGTAGCAGTGATGTGCGTTTTGATGTGGCAGCCTACTACAATACACTTGATGAGGCTCAGAGTGTTACGCACTACTATGACGACCTTTCCTCACTCTATCTCGATATGGTAATGCGCGATGTTCGCAGTCGTCGTATGGGTGTGGAGGCTGCACTCTCGCTCAGCCTCTCTTCGCGGTTGGACTTTACCATAGCGGGTGCTGTTGGTAACTACTCCTATATGAATAACCCGCTTGCCGAGTTGCGCAGAAATGTTGATGGAGAGCCGCTGCTGGCTGAGGAACGCATACTCCTAAAAGGTTATAAACCAACCTCCTCGCCTCAATATAGTATGGCAACCTCCCTCTCTTACTCTCTGCCGTGGAGTCTGCGTGCAAATTTGGAGTGGTATTGGGCGGGTGGCCGATATATGGAGATTTCACCGCTTCGCCGTAGTGAACGTGCAATTGCCGCTGCCGCTACTCCCGAGGCACGCCGTGCGATGATTGAGCAACGCTCACTTGGTGCGGGCTCTCAGCTCAATCTGTTTCTATATATGCCATTCGAGATTGGCAATGTTCCATTGTCTGCAACTCTGAGTATCAATAACTTACTGAATAATACCAATACTCTGTATGGCGGATATGAGCCCTCGCGACTGCATAAGCAGGGAACGGCACTTGCTACTACTGTGACGCCACACGCCGAGAAGGTGTTGTATGTTTCGCCCCGCACCATATCGGCAGCCCTAACCTACCAATTCTGATTACTATGATTAAACGACTGCTCTATATCTTGATTATGATTTTTGTTGCGGGGTGTGGCTACGACGACTTCTCCGATGTTCGCTATCTGCCCAATATTGTGCCTCCTAATGTCAACGAAGAGTTGAGTGCGGTTGTTGAGGTGTGCAACGACTCGCCCTACTTCATCAACAACCCGATAGTTGTGGAGGGGAGGGTGGTTGCAAACGATGTTTCGGGTAATTTCTACCGCACGATAATAATAGATGACGGCACGGCAGCACTTGCCATAAAACTCAATCTCTACGACCTTCACAACCTCTACCGTATCGGTCAGCGCGTAGTGGTCGATTGTAAGGGGCTGGTTGTGATGCGAGAGCAGGGAGTGGCTACGCTCGGCAGTAGGGTGGAGGCGTGAAATGCCACCCGTGTTGAGGGGTTTGCTTTGCGTAGTCAGATGGATAAGCATATTTTCCGCCTGGCAGATGTCGGGGTGATTGTGCCAAGCGTTGTGAGCGGTGATACCCTTGATGAGGAGCTGTGTGGCAGAGTTGTCAGACTCAACAATCTTACCCTCTCGCCACATACCCCTGCTGGCGCTACTTGGGCCGAGAGTCCCGAGGAGAATCCCTACTCTTCGGTCAGTGTGCGTTACTTCCATACTCCCCAGGGCGACTCGCTTGCTGTGGTTACAAGTGTCTATGCCGATTTTGCATCCAATGTTATCCCCACAGTGCCACTCTCACTGACGGGTGTGCTGATGCGTGGGGCAAGCGGTACTCCCAAGAGCGCCTTCTCACTGAAACTTCGTGATAGTCTGGACTATGCGCCATTTTAGCATATATCTGTTTCTCCTGCTGCTTGTGGGTTGCTCGGTCGATAAATCGGCCGAGGAGTTTGCCGAGTCGCTCGATGTGGAGGATGGCTATATCTCGATTGCCCATCTGCGCACAATGTATCAATATGCTCCGCGCACCATTGATGAGGAGTTGTGGATAAGAGGAGCGGTGGTGAGCAGCGACCGAGGTGGAAATGTGGTGCGTATGGTGGCTATTGAGGATGCAACGGGTGGTATAGGTGTCTTGGTCGATAGTGAGGATATCTTTACGCAACTATTCCCTGGTGACTCGGTTACGCTCCGCTGCGGAGGGCTTACGCTTGGCGGAGTGGGTGGTGCTGTGAGGATTGGTGCTCAGCCGTCGGGTGATGACCAGGTGAGCCATATTGCCGAAGATGACTTTTATTCGCGTCTGCTTTTTGAAAATCACTCGGGAATCCTGCCCGAGGTGCACCGCCTCTCGCTCAGAGAGGTTTCGCCGCGATATGTCGGTTGCCTTGTGTGCATCGTTGGTGTCCAGTTTGAGGCAGACGAACTCGGTAAAATGTGGTGCGAGCCTGAGGAACCCACAACACGCTATCTTACCGATAGAGAGGGACGTACTATCGGGGTGCGCACCCTGCCAAGAGCCTCCTTTGCAAACCATCTTCTCCCCGATGGTAGCGGCTCGATAACTGCCCTGCTCGATTACTTTGGCTCGGAATATCAACTTGTCCCGATGGATTTGATGGGCACAAACCTTGATAATGAGCGCTTTTAGTTCAGTTTAGGTGAAAATTATAGCCTGGAAGAGAACCAAACTACCCGAAAAGGTGTATCTTTGCGCCCGAAAATTAGGTTATTAGGTTAAGACGTATGAAATTGAGTAAGAGTATCGATTTCCAGCCGAAGTTGTTTTCGGCTATGCGCAACTATTCGCGCTCCACGCTCACTTCCGATCTGATGGCAGGTCTGATTGTGGGTATTGTTGCACTTCCGTTGGCTATTGCATTTGGTATCGCTTCGGGCGTAAGTCCTGAGAAGGGTCTGATTACCGCTATTGTTGGTGGTCTGATTGTGTCGCTCTTTGGAGGCTCGAGCGTGCAGATTGGTGGCCCTACGGGTGCATTTATTGTTATTGTCTATGGCATCATCGCCAAGTTTGGTATCGAGGGACTTGCTATTGCAACCTTCCTGGCGGGTATCATTATGCTGGTTATGGGTCTGCTGAAACTTGGAACGGTGATTAAGTTTATCCCCTATCCTATTGTGGTGGGCTTCACCAGTGGTATTGCACTGACAATCTTCACCACTCAGATTAACGACCTCTTTGGCTTGGGTATCAGCGATCTGCCCGCCGACTTTGTGTCGAAGTGGGGTGTCTATTTCCAGAACTTCGGTCAGACCAATCTTTGGGCGCTGGGTGTGGGTGTGCTCAGTATTCTGATTATCGCCCTGACCCCCAAAATCTCCAAACGTGTTCCCGGCTCGTTGGTGGCTATCGTGGTGATGACGGTTGTTGCCTATCTCTTGCGTCGCTATGCTGATGTGGACGCAATCGAGACTATTGGCGACCGCTTTGTGATTAACGCATCGCTCCCCAAGCCTGCGCCTATCAAGTTTAATATGGCGACTATCAATGAGTTGCTCCCCTCGGCAATCACCATTGCTCTGCTTGGCTCTATTGAGTCGTTGCTCTCGGCAACCGTTGCCGATGGTGTTACCGGCGACCGCCACAACTCCAATACCGAGCTTATTGCTCAGGGTGCGGCAAATATGGTGGTGCCCCTCTTTGGCGGTATCCCTGTGACAGGTGCCATTGCTCGTACGATGACCAATATCAACAATGGTGGCCGTACTCCTGTGGCTGGTGTGATTCACGCTATTGTGCTGCTTCTCATCCTCCTCTTCCTCTCGCCCCTGACCAAGCATATCCCTATGGCTTGTCTTGCTGGTGTGTTGGTTGTGGTGTCGTACAATATGAGTGAGTGGCGTTCTGTGCGCTCGTTGATGCACAATCCCAAGTCTGATGTAGTGGTGCTGCTGGTTACTATGATTCTGACTGTGGTGTTCGACCTTACAATCGCTATCGAGGTGGGTCTGGTGCTTGCTATCATCCTCTTTATGCGCCGAGTTATGGAGAGTACCTCTATCAATGTTGTGCGCGACCAGCTGGAGGTACACCACGATGGCGAGCGTCACGATCAGGAGATTTCGATTCCCAAGGGTGTTGAGGTATATGAGATTGAGGGCCCATTCTTCTTTGGTATAGCTAATAAGTTCGATGAGGCTATGCGTCGCGTCGGCGGCTCGTCGAAGATTCGTATTGTGCGTATGCGTAAGGTGTCGTTCATCGACTCGACAGGTATCCACAACTTGGAGATTTTCATCCGCTCCACCCAGAAGGAGGGTCGTGTGGTTATCCTCTCGGGTGTTGGTGAGGAGGTGCGCGCAACTCTCGAGAAGGCAGGTACCTGCGATATGGTAGGCCGTGAGAATGTGTGCGATCGTATCGATAAGGCAATAGCTCGCGCCGAAGAGGTGTTAAAAGTCATATAATCGGTAAATTTTGCACTTCCCTTGCGAGGCTGCTCCTTACATACGCTTAGTATGCTGCGGGCAGCCTCGCTGCACTAAGCACAAAATTTCCTCGATTATATGACTTTTATAATTCAAAGTTTAAAATTCAAAATGATAGACAAGCGAGAGTAGTTCGATACTACTCTCGCTTGTTGTTTTAGGGAGTTTAAGGAGTGTAGAGAATATAGGGAGATTAGGGATAATCATTAAACTCCTTACTCTCCTTAAATTCTTTAAACTCCCTAAGTTCCCTAAATTCCTTTCAAATCTCTAATCTTTCTCTTTTCCTATTGCTCCTATTGCTCCTATTACTCCCTAACCTCCATATCTCATTTGGTTTTTTGCGTTAGTTTTTTTGCAATTCCGCCAAATAATTATATCTTTGTTAGCTGTGTAGGGTGAAGCGGTTCTTGGCTATCGACAGAGGAGATGATTGGAGACAAGAGCAGTAATACCTCTTTCATTTGAAAATTAATGGTCTATGGAGCTTAGTGGCTGGTGGATTGTAATAATCGGATTCTTGGCGCAGGGATTTTTCTCGGCACGAATAATCGTGCAGTGGATTATCTCCGAGAAGAGCGGAAAGGTTGAATCACCAATCCTCTATTGGGTGTTCAGCATCATCGGCTCGTGGCTGTTTCTGGTCTATGGATGGTTCCGCAACGATTTTGCTATCATATTTGGCCAATTCATCACCTACTATATCTATCTCTGGAATCTCCACAAAAAGGATGTATGGAAAGATATCAGCCCCGCTTTTAGGGTTGTGCTCCTGGTAGTGCCGCTTCTTGCAGCAGGCTTTATCGCTTGTCATTTCGGCAACTTTGTGAGCTCGTTCCTTCGTGCTGAGGATATTCCGATGTGGCTTGTGATATATGGCTCGCTGGGACAGCTGGTCTTTGCATTTAGATTTGTATATCAGCTTGTTTACTCGGCTCGTCGTGGCGAATCACTGCTTCCGGCAGGCTTTTGGGTATTGTCCTTGGTGGCTTGCGGAATGATTATCTCCTATGGTGTCATCCGAGCCGATATCGTTTTGGTGATAGGTCAGTCGGTGGGCTTTATCGCTTACTCACGCAACCTTGTAATCGGTGCACGCCACCGCAAACAACACAATAAATAGGTAACTGATGAAACAACGCATACTTTTTGTCTGCCTCGGAAATATTTGTCGTTCTCCGGCAGCACACCATATCTTTGAATCACTTGTTGAGGAGTATCGCGCTGAGGGAAAACTCGTAACCGCTTCGGGCGAGGAGGCAGAGTTTGTGATAGACTCGGCAGGAACATACGGAGGCCACGCCGGCGATATGCCCGATAGCCGTATGAGGGCAGCAGGTGCACGACGCGGCTATACCTTCACTCATCGTTCCCGTAAGGTGCGTAGTGACGACTTCGAGGATTTCGACCTTATTCTGGCTATGGATGACGAGAATTATGAGCGTCTGTCGCGCCTTGCTCCCACAATCGAGGGTGTGGAGCGCGTTGAACGTATGATAGACTATATCCCTGACACTCGTTACACCTACGTTCCCGACCCCTATTATGAGGGACACGAAGGATTTGAGTTGGTGCTTGATATGTTGGAAAAGGGGTGCAGAAATCTGCTCGATAAACTCCTTGTAGAGCCTGTCGGCTCGTCTAATTAGCAGAGATAATGACAATTGCGCCAAGTGCTACTCCAATGCCGAGGAGTTTGCGAGGCGAGATTTTCTCTCCGAAGAGTGCTGCGCCAAGTGCTGTGGTTATTACAACCGCCGTGCCGTAATATATTGGGTAGAAGGTGGTTGTTGGTAGGAAACGCAAGCCTTGCAGAGTGAAAAATGTGGTGAGGAAGTTAAATGTTCCGAGTGCTATACCCGCCACCAGAGTTCGTTTGTCGAATCGGAGTGCCTTTGTTCCCTCTTTGCGCAGGGTGTCGCCTGTGGCGAAGAGGAGTGCCGCACCAAAGAGGAGTGGCTCAACCAATGGGTAGGCCTCAGTTGTGCCGAAGAGGTGTTGCGAAAATTTAAGCGAGAAGGTGGCTGTACCCGCCATCAGAAAAACCATAAAGGGGAGGAGCAGATTTGTCTGTTTGCCTCCTCTTTTTTCGTAGAATATCATCACCATCGCCCCGACCACAACAGCAACCAATGCTGCACTCTTTGCGCTCATCTGCTCCCCGAGAAGAAGTGCCGAGAGGGCGATGGGTATCACCATAGCGGCGCGTGTGGCTACTGTTGTGAGTGCCAGACCCGCCACGGCCGAGGAGCGTGCATCGAGCAGAAGTGAGATGTAAAAAACGAAACCGATACCGACTGCCAAGAGCAACAGAGGTGTGGTGAGTGAGCTAATCGGAGTGCTTGTGCCGACCACCCTAAACCATCCTATTGAGGTGGCTATCAGGTAGTTGATAATTATTGCCTTGGACGGGGAGATACCCTTCACTGCAAGTAGTTTGAGTGTCATCATCAGTCCCACAAGGGCGGTCACTGCAAGCAAAAGGAATCCCATAGCCGAACTCTCCTATCTGTTTGTACGACCAGGATATACTGCAAGTGCCTGTCGCAGAATCTCTACCGCCTCACGCAAGTCCTCTTGGCAGAGAACGTAGGCCAAACGAGCCTGATTGCGACCCTCCCCCATAGTGTTGTAGAAACCCGAGCCTGGGGCAATCATCACTGTCGTATTGTTTACTCGGAACTCCTCCAAGAGCCAGCGCGCAAAGCGGTCGCAGTCGTCAATCGGCAGACGTACCATAGTGTAGAAAGCACCCGTAGGCATAGGCGAATAGACACCCTCAATGCTGTTCAGACCCTCAACAAGTGTGTTACGGCGTGCCACATACTCGTCGTGTACGTGGTGGAAGTAGTCTGCATCAATATCGTGCGCAGCCTCCACAGCAATCTGCCCCAGGAGTGGGGGCGAGAGGCGTGCCTGTGCGAATTTGAGCGCAGCCTCCACAACATCCTTGTTGCGTGTTACGAGCGCACCAATGCGCACACCACACATACTATAACGCTTTGAGGCTGAGTCGATAAGTATCACATTGCGCTCCAAGCCTTTGAGTTTCATCACCGAGTAGTGCTCCTTGCCGTCGTAGCAAAATTCGCGATATACCTCGTCGCAAATCAGATAGAGGTCGTGGCGTTTGACAATCTCGGCGAGTTGCTCCAACTCCTCACGCGAGTAGAGCGTGCCGGTTGGGTTGCCTGGATTGCAGAGCACGATAGCGCGGGTAGTGGGAGTAATCAGTCGCTCGAACTCCTCGATGCGGGGGAGTGCAAAATCGTTGTCAATAGTGGAGTGGATGGGGTCGACAATCACGCCCGCCTGGGTTGCAAAGGCGGTGTAGTTGGCGTAGAACGGCTCGGGGATGATTACTCGCTCGCCAGGGTCGATGCAGACCTGAAAGGCGAGGGTGAGTGCCTCGGAGCCTCCGGTGGTAACAAGTATCTCGTCGGTGGTTAGTTCTACGCCGATGTTGGCATAGTACTCCACGATGCGTTTGCGCAGAGAGAGGATACCCGCCGAGTGGCTATAAGCATATACGGGCTCGTCGTAGGCGCGAACTGCGTCGATAGCGGGGGTGGGGGTGTGGATGTCTGGCTGACCGATGTTCAGACGAATTATTCTGACTCCATCAGCTGCTGCCTTGTCTGCATAGGGGACAAGTCGGCGGATGGGTGACGATGGCATCGAGTGAGCTTTTTTCGAAATCTCTGGCATACGTTACTCTTTTAAATTTAATGTAAAGATAGCGTTGTTTGCTATTTTTAGCGAACAAATATCAAAAAAAATGGTGATAGAACAAAAGAATTGCCAAAATTGATTATTTTTGTGCATTAACCAAACTAAATAAATCGTACTATTATGGCTTTTTGGAAAGAGTTTAAGACCTTCGCAATGAAGGGTAATGTGATGGATATGGCAGTCGGTGTTATCATCGGTGGTGCCTTTGGTAAGATTGTGACCTCGTTGGTGAACGATGTGCTGATGCCCCCTATTGGTGCGCTTATCGGTAATGTTAACTTCACCGATTTGAAGTTGGATATCTCCAAGGTGCGCGATGTTGCTGCCTCGGCTACCGACGCACTCACCCACGGTCTTACCGATGCAGGTGCTGCTGCACAGGCTGCTGAGCCTATCTATTGGAACTATGGCGCATTTATTCAGCAGTGCTTCGACTTCTTTATTCTTGCTTTCTGCGTCTTTATGATGGTTAAGGTGATGAACAAGATGGCTGCTAAACGTAAGGCTGAGGAGGCTGCTGTTCCCGCACCTCCCCCCGCACCCTCGAAAGAGGAGGTTCTCCTTACCGAGATTCGCGACCTGCTGAAAGAGCAGAACGAGAAGAAATAGTCTGCAATTCGAGGCTAAAAATAAAGACCAACCTTGCGAGAGGTTGGTCTTTATTGTATATATATGTGCCGTGCTTAGAGATTCTCTTTGCACCAGTCAACCATATACTTGCGGATGTGGCTGCTACCGCCGGGCACCATCGAGTGGTTTGCGTCGGGATAGATCATAACATCCAGCTGCTTGCCTGCCTTTACAAAACGGTCGAGCATATTGTATGTGTTCTGGATGTGCACATTATCGTCACCTGTGCCGTGCATCAGGAGCAGGTTGCCTTTCAGGCGGTCAGCATAGCCGATGGGCGAAGGCTCATCATAACCCTCGGCATTGGTCTGGGGCAGACCGTTTACGCGCTCGGTATATACCGAGTCGTAGTAACGCCACGAGGTGACAGGAGCTACCGAGATAGCACTCTTAAAGACATCGGCACCCTTCAGGATGCAGTTCAGGGCCATAAAGCCACCATAACTCCAACCATAGATACCGATGCGCTCTGCATCAACGTAGGGGAGCGATGCGAGGTACTTGGCAGTCGAAATCTGGTCTTCTGTTTCGAGGCGACCCATAATGCCGTAGGAGAGTTTCTTGAACTCCTCGCCACGATAACCCGTACCACGAGGATCGACACAAGCCACGATATAGCCCTCCTGAACGAGTGCATCCTCCCAATCGACAAACCAACTGTCTGTCACCTCCTGCGAGCCGGGACCACTATACTGGGTCATCAGCACGGGATACTTCTTGCTGGGGTCGAAGTTGGCAGGGCGGGTCATATAACCATTAAGGGTATATCCCTCGGGTGTGGTAAATGTAAAAAACTCTTTGATAGGCATATCGATTGAGGCGATATACTCTTTAAGTTCTGCATTATCCTCCAATACTCTCACAGGAGTACCGTCGCCCTTGTGGAGGGTGACAACGGTGGGGGTGGAGAGGTTGGTGTAGTAGGAGATGTAGTATTTGCAACCAGCCGATGCACTAACACGCCAGGTGCCCTCTTCGGTCGAAAGACGCTTTTTGTTCTTGCCGTTTATGCCGATGCGATAGAAGTCGCGCTGCAGGGGAGAACGCTCGGTGGAGATGTACCAGATGTTCTTGTCGTCCATTGCCACTACGCTTGTTACCTCCCACTCGCCACTTGTGATGGGGTTCAGCAGACCCTTATCAGTGTGGTAGAGGTAGAGGTGCATCCAGCCTGTTGCGGTCTCGTTGCGCACGATGAATCGCTTGTCGTCGAGGAAGGTGATGGTCGAAGCGGAGATTGCATCGATATATTTAGGTGACTGCTCCTCGTAGATTGTGCGCTGAGTGCCATCTGCCTCATTGAGAACTATTTCCAAGTGGTTCTGCAAACGGTTTATGCGGAAGAAGTAGAGTTTGCCATCGGGTGTCCAATCGAAGAAGGGAACGTATTGGTCCTGCTCGGGGCCTACATCCACCTGCTTGCGCTCACCACTCTTAGTGTCATATACCCAGAGGGTTACGAACGAGTTCTGCTCACCAGCCTTGGGGTATTTGTAAGAGTAGATAGAGGTGTAGTTCGAGTTGGGGTCTGAGGTGTTGAACTGAGTGAAGGGGAACTCCTTGACGTGACTCTCGTCGGTGCGGAGCCAAGCCAGACGCTCACCGTCGGGCGACCAGCAGAGTGTGCGGTCGATAGCCCACTCCTCCTCATATACCCAGTCGGGCACACCGTTAATTATCTCGTTCCACTTGCCATCGGTAGTTACCGCCTTGTGGCTGCCATCGGCAAGGGTGTAGATGTAGATGTTGTTGTCCTTAACGTAGGCCACCTTGTCACCCGAGGGTGCAAGCACTGCCATACGCAACTCATCGCCAATGATGTTGACCTTGCCTGTCGAGCGAGTATATACTGCGTACGACGAAAATGCCGAACGACGATAGAGCGCACGCGAGTTATATGTAAACATAATCTGACTCTCATCGCCACTGAACTGATAGGAGCGTGGGGTGGCAGGCAGACCGAGAGTGCGAGTGTCGAGCAGTGTATCGACAGGGTTGCCTGTTGCGTAGTCGTATCGTATGATGGCTCCCGAGCGATAGACGGTATAGTGCTCGCCATCGTTCATAGAGCGCAGAGAGCTGACACTGCGCGCCGAGAAGCGACCACGGGCAATATCATCGTATGTGAATTTGCCTTGTGCGCCGGCGGTGGTGACGGTCGATGCTGCCACCAAGCACAGCGAGGCTATAGTACGAATAAATCTCTTCATCTTTTTAGTTGGTTAATGGGTGAAAGTCAGCTATTTGATTGCTTTGAGGCTCATATCGAGCGAGCGAATCTGATGGGTGAGTGCGCCCACCGAAATCACGTCAACACCACACTCGGCATAGGAGCGTATGGTCTGAAGGGTGATGCCGCCCGACGACTCGGTCTCGCACTTGCCGGCCACCAACTTTACAGCCTCGCGGGTCTGCTCAACCGAGAAGTTGTCGAACATAATGCGCTGGATACCATCGAGTGCCAGAACCTCCTTGACATCCTCCATAGTGCGTACCTCCACCTCGATAGGAATATCTTTGCCCTTGGCGGCCAGGTAGCTCTTTACGGCAGCCACCGCGGGGGTGATGCCACCTGCAAAGTCGATGTGGTTGTCCTTCATCAACACCATATCATAGAGGCCCATACGGTGGTTGTCGCCACCGCCATAGAGTACCGCCATCTTCTCCAGCACACGCATACCGGGAGTGGTTTTGCGGGTGTCGAGCACTCGGCAACCTGTGCCCTCTACCTCCTTAACATAGACAGCAGTCTGGGTAGCCACGCCACTCATACGCTGCATAATGTTGAGCACAATGCGCTCTGACTGGAGCAGGGTAGTGGTGCGACCCTCGACATAGAAGGCTACGTCGCCTACCTTAACGTGGTCACCATCATTGAGTATCTGCTCAAATTTAACCTCGGGGTCCAGACGGTTGAATACCATCTTTGCCACCTCGATACCGGCAATGATACCATCCTGCTTTACCAGCAGGCGCATACGACCGTGATGGTCGGCGGGTATTGTCGAGAGCGAAGTGTGGTCGCCATCTCCGATATCCTCGCGAATAGCGAGCTCAATAAGTTCCTCCACAAAGGGGATATATTCTGCTTTCATAGTTTTATGAATTTTAGTTCGACATAATATTTCAATCTACAAATATAGAGTTTTTTTTGATTTCCTATCTTATTTAGTGGCTGAGCGGGAGTGGAATAGAGAAAAAAATGGGCATTGAATGATGCGAAAACAATTTTTTGTATATTTTTGTAGTTTGTAGGGAGGTTAGTGCGTCTAATGATTTGGGTGTTAGTTATTCAAATCCTTAAAGTAACAACCTTAGAACCCCCACTAAAGTAAATAGAACAAAAACCTTAATTTAATAGTATTATGATGAATTTAAGAAAAGTGTTTGTGGCTTTGCTTGCACTGTTCTCGTTTGGCAATCTTGCTGCGCAGAATATGCTGGAGCCCCTGCCACAGGATCCCGAACTTCGTAAAGGTGTGCTTCCCAACGGCCTCACCTATTACATCCGTCACAACAGTAAGCCCGCAAATCAGGGTGAGTTCTACATCTTCGACCGCGTAGGTGCTATCCAGGAGGAGGACTCGCAGGTGGGTCTGGCTCACTTCCTGGAGCATATGGCCTTCAACGGTACCAAGAACTTCCCCGGTAAGGGTATTATCAACTACCTGGAGTCGGTTGGTGTTAAGTTTGGTGCAAACCTCAATGCAGGTACAGGTGTGGAGCAGACTCAGTATATGATGTCGGCAGTGCCTCTCAACAGCGAGAGCATTATCGACTCTGTGCTCCTTATCCTCCACGATTGGGCATACTTCATCACCCTCGACGGTGAGGAGATTGACAACGAGCGTGGCGTTATCCTCGAGGAGTTGCGTACCCGCAACGATGCATCGTGGCGTCTGCGTGAGAAGTCCTACCCCTACCTCTATGGCGACACCAAATATGCTCGTCGTAACATTATCGGTACCGAGGAGAACCTGAAGAACTTCTCTCATCAGGAGCTTCGCGACTTCTACCACCGTTGGTACAACACCGCTAACCAATGCTTGGTTATCGTGGGTGACTTCGACGTGGATATGATGGAGCAGAAGGTGAAAGAGGTGATGGCTGATATCCCCGCAGTGGAGAATCCCGAGCCTATCGAGTATATTCCCATCCCCGGTAACGAGGAGTTGGTGGTTGGCGCTATTGGTGACCCTGAGCTTACTCAGACCACCGTTGAGATTATCTTCAAGCGCGATGCACTCCCCGCTGAGATGAACAACACCATCATCTACGAGACCTACAACCTTCTCGACGCTCTCTTCAGCCAGATGGCTAACGAGCGCTTGCAGGATATCGCTATGCAGCCCGATGCACCCTTCCTGGCAGGTCAGGTAGCAGGTGGCTCGATTAGCCGTAGCTGCGAGATTACCGAGTTCTTGGCTGTTCCCCGCGAGGGCGAGGCTCTCAAGTCGTTGGAGGCACTCTATACCGAGATGGAGCGTATCCGTCGTTTCGGCTTTACTCAGGGCGAGTTGGAGCGCGCTGTTAACAACCTGATGAGCAGTATGCAGACTCAGTACAACAACCGTAACGACCGTATGAGCAGCTCGTTCATCAACCGCTATACCAGCAACTTCCAGAATAACACTCCTCTCTACGATGCTGAGACCGAGTGGCAGCTCGATAGTATGATTCTGAGCACTGTCGATCTGATGACTGTAAATCAGTTCGTACAGCAGATGCGCCTGACCCCCAATAACCAGACTATCCTTATCTCGCAGCCCGAGAAGGAGAGCCTGCCCTATCCTACCGATGAGGAGATTAAGGGTGTGGTTGCCAAGGTTATGGCAAGCGAGATTGAGGGTAATGCTGACGAGGGCGAGAAGAAGCCTCTGATTCCCGAGAATACCGTGCTGGCCGGCTCGAAGGTGGCAAGTGAGAGCACCGATGCTATGGGCAACACCGTTTGGACTCTGGCTAATGGTATCAAGGTGGTTATCCGCTCGACCGACTTCCGTGCCGATGAGATTCGTGGCTCGATTATGTCGCTCGGCGGTCGCAGTGTCTTGGCTGACGATGAGATGACCGTTGGTTCGATGTACTCTTCGCTGGCTACCATTCAGGGTGTGGGTGAGTTCTCCTATACCGACTTCTCGAAGCAGTTGGCAGGTAGCACCGTGAATGCATCGCTCACCGTCAACACCTTCAGTAATGGTATGAGCCTCTCGGCTGCTCCCCGCGACTTGGAGACTATGTTGCAGGTGATGTACCTGATGCTCACCACTCAGCCCTACGACGAGGGTATGTTCAATATGTTTAAGACTCAGATGCTTGAGCAGTATCGCAATATCGAGTCTGACCCCTCGTTTGAGCTGTCGAAGCAGATTTCGGCTACTATGTATAGCAATAGCCCCCGCCGTGCACAGATGACCGCTGCCGATATCGAGGCTATCACTATCGACCAGTTCAAGAGCGCGCAGAAGAAACTCTACTCCGATCCCGACGACTTCACCTATATCTTCGTAGGTAATATCGACAAGGAGACCTTCAAGCCTCTGGTAGAGAAATATATCGGCTCGTTGCCTACCAACAATACAAAACTCACCTATGTTGATGAGGGTATCCGCATTAATACCAATAGTACCGACAATCGTTTTGCTGTGACTATGGCACAGCCCAAGACCACCATCTACTATATGTTGACCGGTAATCTTGAGAAGAACGACCTGAAGACCCAGTTGGCATTCTCGGCATTCGACCAGGTGCTCGATATGCGCTACACCAAGAGCATCCGCGAGGAGAAGGGTGGCACCTACGGCGTAAGCTCGCAGAGCCAGCTGACCTATAAGCCTACTGCTCAGTATGCGCTGATGATTACCTTCGACACCAACCCCGAGATGGCTGACGAGTTGCGCGATATGCTGATTCCCGAGATTGAGCGCATCGCTAAGGAGGGCCCCACCGCCGAGGAGTTGAGCAAGATTAAGGAGTATATGACCAAGCAGCACGCTGCCGACCTGAAGAACAACGGCAATTGGCTGAGCTGGATTGAGATCTGGTACACCCACGGTATCGACGAGATGACCGGCTACCAGCAGATTGTTGACTCGCTCTCGGCAGAGGATGTCAAGGCTGTTGCAGCCCGCATTGTTGGCGATAATAATGTGCTGAAGGTGATTATGGATCCGAAGTAAAAAAGCCATCTGATTGGTGAATTTGGTGTTAAGTTCCTTTTAGTTGCTCCGCTTCGGCAGAGCCTGCGAGCAGTTTCTGCTCTCAGCTAAATCGCAACTTTGGGCTGGCTTCCGAGATTGCTTACATACTTCAAGTAT
>JAZUCV010000023.1:0-44804 GCA_045639285.1 Tidjanibacter sp. | reverse complement strand
GTATTGGAGTTCTCAGCACGGAAGGTAGGGCCGAAGGTATAAATCTGCGAGAGAGCCAAAGCACCCAACTCACCCTCCAACTGACCACTTACTGTGAGGTTGCAAGGCTTACCGAAGAAGTCCTGCGAGTAGTCGATTGCGCCCTCCTCAGTGCGGGGAGGATTCTTCATATCGAGGGTAGTAACCTCGAACATAGCACCTGCACCCTCGCAGTCCGATGCGGTAATCAGCGGGGTGTGGAAATAGTAGAAACCCCTGTCGTTGAAGTACTTGTGAATAGCATACGCCATTGCGTGGCGGATGCGGAGCACTGCACCGAAGGTATTGGTACGGGGACGCAGATAGGCGATATCGCGCAAGAACTCCAAGGTGTGGCCCTTCTTCTGCAAGGGGTAACTCTCGGGGTCTGCCTTACCGTAAATCTCAATCTCGCGAGCCTGCACCTCAACGGGCTGACCCGAACCTACCGACTGCACAAGCTGACCCTCAACGCGAAGACAAGCACCGGTAGTTATATTTTTGAGCAACTCCTCCGAAAAGTCGTTGGGATTGACAACAATCTGGATATTATTGATTGTCGAACCGTCGTTCAGTGCAATAAATGCGACGTTTTTATTTCCGCGTTTGGTGCGAACCCAACCCTTAACCGTTACTGCCACGTCCACCTCTGCCGAGCGGAGAATCTGGGCAATAGTTACTCTTCCTGTAAAAGCCATTTTTATTCTATATAAAAGTTCGTAATTTATGTTCCTTTAATTCGGTTTGCTCTTCACACTTAAGTCCGACCATAAGGTACAAAGCAAAGCAACCGCAAATATCGTATTTTTTTACAAGTAAAACAAGCACACAGAGCAAAATAACCACTCACACACAAAGAAAGGGCTGCAATTGTTGCAATTACCACACAAATATTGTATATTTGTCGGTTAACAGACCAATATATTTATATTTTCACACAACCATCTGACTATGGAAAATTTAAGAAATCTCACCGACGCAGAGCGCGAGCAACTCATCACACAGGGTTGTTCTGCATCCTGCTGGGACACCGTATATGTTGGCGATGGTTTCTGCGCAAAGGGAGTGCGCACCTGCCACTTTGAGGGCCGTGTAGAGATTGGAGCAGATGTAACTATCGGAGGCATAACTACTCACATAAAGAACTATCGCATCGAGGACGGTGCGACAATTATTGGAGTTGGCAGGATGGAGTGCGAAGGGCTGTCGTCATTTGGCGAGGGTGTGATGGTGGCAACCATCAACGAAGCCGGCGGTCGAGAGGTACCACTCTACCAAGGGCTCACCGCACAACTTGCCTACATCATTGCCCTCTATCGCCATCGCAAAGAGGTCATCAAGGCGGTTATGGGTATGATTGAGAGCGACATCGCCACCCGCAAAGCCACGATAGGAACAATTGGCAGAGGGGCAAAGATATTGAACTGCAACATAATAAAGAATACAAATATCGGCGCAGCTGCTACTCTGGACGGAGTGAGCCTGCTGAGTAATGGCACGATAGTATCCACCGAGCACTCGCCATCTGTTGTGGGTATCAACGTGCGTATGACCGATTTTGTAACTGCCGACGGTTGCCATATCGACAACGGCTGTGCGCTAAATCGTTGCTACATCGGTCAGGGCGTACAACTTGGAAACTTCACCGCCACCGACTCGCTCTTCTTCGCCAACTCTCACTGCGAAAATGGCGAGGCGTGCAGTATCTTCGCAGGCCCCTACACAGTATCGCACCACAAGGCGACACTGCTTATTGCAGGTATGTTCTCCTTCTTTAATGCTGGCAGTGGCTCCAACCAGAGCAACCACCTCTTCAAGACAGGCCCCGTACATCAGGGTATCCACCAGCGCGGTTGCAAGTTTGCGAGCGATGCCTATATGATGCTGCCTGTCAAGAATGGTGCATTTACGGTAATACTTGGTCGCCACAAGAACCACCCCGACACAGAGAACTTTCCATACTCATACCTGATTGAGAGTCAGGATAGTTCTTTACTGATTCCTGCCCACAATCTTGTGAGCTACGGCACGGTGCGCGACATCGGCAAGTGGCCCAAGCGTGACAAACGCAAGGGGGAGAAGAGCGATATTATCAACTTCGAGGAGTGTAACCCCTTTATCGCCGAGCGACTCCTGAACGGACTCAAGACCCTCAAAGAGCTTGGCGCAAAGGAGATTTCCGAGTACTACAACTATGGTCGTATGCGTATCAAGGCATCAATGTTGCGTCGTGGTGTCAAGCTCTACACCCTGGCGCGCAGCAAATTCATCGGTGCTATGCTCAAATCGGAGCGCACGGGCGCAGAGGTTGATGGCAGTGGTCACTGGATTGATGTAGCGGGCGAATATATGCCCACCTCGGCAATGGAGAGGCTTCTGGCAGATATCGAGAACGGCACTCTCACAACCACCAAAGAGATTGAGGCGCGCTTTGCAAAAGAGGACTCGCTCTATGCAGACTACGCATACTCTTGGGCTATCGACCGACTCTCAGCTTTTTTGGGTCACACCCCAACCGAGGAGGAGATTAGTCGTATGATTGAGTTAAGCAGTGAGGCAGCACGCGACCTGAAGACAATGGCTGAGAAAGACAGAGAGAAAGATATGGACAATGTAATGCGTATCAGTTACGGTATAGACTCACTCGCCGAGGAGGATATCGTAGCCGACTTCAACGCAGTACGTTTCCCTAACAACTAATTTTATTTTACATTTACACCTATGCGATACACGCTAATCGGCATATTAGCTTTACTAACCACAACACACCTGGCAGCACAAGAGCGCACTGTTATCAAAGAGAACAGGAGCGATTATCGTACAGAGTTTGCCACCTACGGCTCTCGCGAGGCTTCGCTCGCACAGAAGCCCGACGGGGAGCGTTTCTATATGGACCTTACCAAGAAGATGGTTGAGGTCAAGCGTGGAGATAACATCTTCTATGTGATTGACGAGATAGAGATACCTATGATTTGGCGAGACAGGGATGTATATCTGCACACCGAAGGCTCACGCAACGGCCACCGCATCTATGTAAACACAAAGTATGCAGGTGCCTCTCGCGACAACCGAGTATCTTCGGAATTCAATATCAGTTCGAATATTGTGGATGGAGTGAATAATTTTGTTGTGGAGTGTATTGACGACACCGCCAAGCCCGCCGACCGCACTCCTGACAGCCGAGCAAAGATAGAGCGCGTGTGGTTGCACGCACAACCCCGCCTGAGCATTTACGATATTCGCGTATCGGCACTTCCGGACTCCACGGGTAAGCGCGGAGCCTTGACACTCGATGTGATTGTCAACTCCTCCTACAACTACGAAGAGCCCATTGATGTATGCTATGATATCTATTCGCCTGAGAATGAGTTGAAATATTATGATGTACGCGAAACCACAGTAGCGGGCAACTCACGCGATACGATACGTTTCGAGGCCGACTTCCCGGGTGCTGTAGAGAGGCAGTGGAGCGCCTCCTCGCCCAAACTCTACACCATCACCGCCTTTATGCGCAAGGATAGAATCATCACCGAGTACGCCACCTTCCGTATTGGGTTTGGTCAGACCACTTGGAAGGGCGACACCATCTTCCGCAACGAGGAACCTATCGAGATTCGCGCCTCGCGTTGGGACAGCGACCTCAGCGAGAGTGAGGCTCAGAAGGCAATCCGCGACAAGAAGAAGAGGGGTATCAACACACTCTATCTTGCCTACCCTCAACCCGCCTGGTTCTACACACTCTGCGACAAAGAGGGTATATATGTGGTTGATACAGCCAATATTAATACCGATGGCTCGTCGCGCAAAGTGGGTGCTTCGACCGTTAACGACCCCGAGTGGCTCAACGAATATCTCGACCGCGTGCAGGCTATGTACTTCCGCAGTCAGCTCCACCCATCGGTTATTGCCTACCGTCTGGCACAGCCCAGTGGCAATGGCTACAACCTCTACAAGGCTTACCAGTGGCTCAAAGAGCAGGGCGACACCCGTCCTGTAGTATATGACTCGGAGGGCGAGTGGAATAGCGACCTGACTCTACCCGCGCCTATCGAATAACAGAACAGCAGATGAAGATTGAACTGATTGTTGTCGGCAAGACAGACCTTGCGGAGGTTGCCAAACTTGTGGAGATGTACTCTTCACGCATCGGCCACTATCTTCGCTTCGGTCAGACAGTTATCCCTGACCCTAAGAATCGAAAATCGCTCTCCGAGGCCGAGCAGAAGGAGCACGAGGGCGAAGCAATATTGCGTCTGATTGAGCCGAGCGACCATCTGGTACTCCTTGACGAACGAGGCAGGGAGAGCAGTTCGATGGAGTTCGCCGCCTGGCTCGGCAAGCGTATGGCAGCAGGCACAAAGAGGCTGGTGTTTGTAATCGGCGGTCCCTATGGTTTCTCGGAGAAGGTGTATAGCAGAGCCAATGAGAAGGTGTCGCTATCGAAGATGACCTTCTCGCACCAGATTGTGCGCGCCCTCTTTGCCGAGCAACTATACCGTGCCCTGACAATTCTCAACAACGAACCTTATCATCACCAGTAGATTATGAGATTTTTTAACATTTTGGCAGTAGGGATAGTGATGTCGCTGTTTAGCGTCATAACCACCTCTGCACAGCAATTCGAAGATTATTTTACCGACCGTACTCTGCGCATAGATTACATCTTCTCGGGCAACCACACTCAACAGATGATTGCCCTCAACGAGTATGCCGAATGGAGTGGTTGGGCAGGTCGCAGAACAAATCTCGACCAACTCGCCGTGGAGGGCAACGGCGATATCACCGTGCGTGATGCAAAGACAGAGGAGATAATATATCGCAACTCCTTCTCCTCACTCTTTCAGGAGTGGATTAACGACAGCACAGCCGTAGGCGCAGAGCAGAGCTACCAATTCACCTTACTTGTTCCTATGCCCCTCGCCGAGGCGGAGATAACCGTTACGCTATACGACAATCGCCGTCAGGTACAGGACTCCCTGCGCCACCACTTCAACCCCAAGGATATCCTTATCCGCAACTTCGATGGCACTGAGAAGAGCGAGGCTGAGTATGTCTGGAAAGGCGGTGCGGCAGAGGATGTGATTGATGTGGCAATTGTGGCCGAAGGCTATGCAGAGAGTGATATGGAACTCTTTATGGAGGATGCGCGCCGCACCTGTGAGATACTCTTTGACTATGAGCCTTACAGAAGCTATCGCCATAAGTTTAATATCTTGGCTGTCAAATCGGTGTCGAAGGATAGCGGAGTGTCGATACCTCGCAAAGACCTCTGGCTCAGCACCGCCACCTCGTCGGCTTTCGACACATTCTACTCGGATCGCTATCTGACCGTCAAGAATCTGCACGGTCTGCACGACAGACTTGCGGGTCTGGACTACGAACATATCATCGTACTTGCCAATACCGATACCTACGGTGGCGGTGGCATCTACAACTCCTATGCACTCACCACTGCACACCACCCCCTCTTCCCGCAGGTGATGGTGCACGAGTTCGGCCATAGCTTTGCCGGCTTGGCTGACGAGTACTTCTACAACACACCCGACGCCTTTACTGCCGAGTTCTATCCTGCCGATATTGAGCCTTGGGAGAAGAATATCACCACTTTGGTCGATTTCGCCTCCAAGTGGGAGCAGATGATTCCGGAGGGTACACCACTACCTACCACCGAGGGCGCAAATCGCAACGACTGCACCACACTCGGCCTCTACGAGGGTGGCGGCTACCAGACCAAAGGGGTATATCGCCCCACCCCGACTTGCCGTATGAGGGACAACTCTTCGCCCGCCTTCTGCCCCGTATGTCAGAGCGCTATTGAGGAGATGATTCGTTTCCACCTGGAGTAGAGATACCTTATTATATATACATAGAAGCCACCTTCGAATCTGAAGGCGGCTTCTATGTTTTTGGAGTGGGCTCAGAAGTTGTCAATAATCTTTTTCAGACTACCTGTCGAGTCAAATTTAAGTTTCAAGCCATCGGAGAGCTCCACTATCCAGTGACGTCCTCTGCGCTCGACGGTCATCAACACCTCGCCCGGGTAGGTCTGACTTACATAGTAGCTGATGCGCGGAGGCATAAGACGGCGTGGTACATCGTAGCGACTGAGGTGTACTTTCTCCCAATCACCATCGGCTCCGAACTTGACACGCGAATTGTCGCGGAAGCGCACATTGTAACTTGTGTGTCCGCCCGAGCGACCTCTATCTATACTTTTAATGTCGCTTCGGTCGAAATAAGTGTTCACAAAGGTCTGTGCCGAAATCGGGAGTTCGTAGAATGTTAAGTGGTGATTATTAGTACTTTGGCGCGCGTGATGATAATTGGATGGCTGCGCCGAGAGGAGTGTGATGGCTGTGGCTGCTGCCACACATAGAGTAATTTTTCTCATATCAGTTACGTTTTAGTTATACAATGTTCGGTCAGAAGCAAATTGTGTGCAAAAACGAACAGAGAGAATAGAAAATAATTGGCACGGCATTTGCAGAGTATTTTGGCTGTCGGACGACTGCTCCACTCTGCGCCGAGAGGCCCACACGCCGAGAGTCACTTCACAGATAGTGAAACACTCACCAGCCGTCTGCCAAGGTTTCTTCATTTATTTAAGTTTGGGTTAGTAGTTTCTAAGGGCATCCGCTGTGAGGCGTGTGCCCTTTATCATTAAATCAGAGTCGAGATTAGCGGAGCATAGAAGATGGTATCGACTAAAATAATCGATGCAAAACAACTCTACTAACAAGATGTGTGAGTGGGAGTTATGATACTTAAGAAACGGCAGAATCTCAATACACCAATATACCGACCAGAGCCCCGAGGCCAATAATGGTAAATGGGCCGACTTTCTTCAAATATAGGGCTACGAAGGCGACTATACAGATAACAAAACTCTTCCAGTCGATAAAGTTTTCGGGAGTAGCGAGGCTCAGTGCGGCAGTACCGATAAGTCCGAGGGTGGCAGGCTTCAGTCCCGCCATAATCCCCTTGAACATATAGTGTTCCTTCCACTTTTCATATACCTTGCAGAGCATCAGCACAATCATAAATGAGGGGAGAACCACCGCAAAGGTAGCTGTAAATGAGCCTAATACGGACATAAACTCCGAAGCACCCGATTGTGCCAGCACCTCATAGCCAACATAGGTGGCAGAGTTGATACCGATAGGCCCGGGTGTCATTTGCGATATAGCCACAATATCGGTAAATGTGGTATCCGTAATCCATCCGTGAACGGTAACCACTTCATTCTGGATGAGCGAGAGCATAGCATATCCACCGCCTATGGTGAACATACCTATCAGAAAAAAGGTAAGGAACAGTTCTACATAAATCATAGGCCCTCCTCCTTATCTTTATTCAGATTCTTCATATCACTACCGATATTCCTATTGTTATACCAGCTGACAAAAGCAGCCAAGACGATAACACATATAAGTATATAGATAGGTGACACACTCAAAAAGCATACAAGAATCATCGATGAGAGGACAATCACCCACGACCACCACCTCATCTTAGTTGCTTTGAGCATATCTATCATTGGCACACCAATCAGTGCCACAACAACAGGACGGATACCCTTGAAGGCTCTTAGCACATATTCGTTATCCTTGAACGATGTGAAGAACATAGCCACCATCAGGATTATCAGAAACGGAGGCAGGCAACTCGCTATGGTTGCCACAACACTTCCTTTGGTGCCACGCAATCGATGACCGGTGAGGATGGAGATATTGACGGCAAAGAGGCCCGGGGCTGTCTGGGCAAGTGTGATAATATCTATAAAGTCCTCATCGGTGAGCCACTTACGTTCCACAAGTTCACTCTTAATGGCAGCAATCATTGGGATACCTCCACCAATGGTGAAGGCACCGATTTTCCCGAAGACCTTAAATATTTGCCACAGACTAATCATTCTCTACTCTATTTATGCAAGAAACTCTCTCTCCGCTAAGAGGCCACAAGTATAACAAATAATTCTCAGATTGACAAAGAGCACAGATAATTATCCCTTTTGCAATAACCCCAAAAATCCATACCTTTGCAGAAACATAGAGCGAGAGATATGAGAAAAATCACAAATATAGAGCTTGGACGTCCCACCGTCGAGGAGTTTGCGGCGGCGGAGAAACTACCCGTAGCCGTCGTACTCGACAATGTGCGCAGTGCCGGCAATGTAGGTTCCTTCTTCCGCACCTGCGATGCCTTCGGTATTGGCGAGATTATCCTCTGTGGCATTTGCGCCACCCCACCCTCCAAGGAGATACACAAGACCGCGCTCGGAGCCGAGCAGACAGTAGCGTGGCGTCACTTCGCCACAACCACCGAGGCTATCGAAACACTCCACGCCGAGGGCTACACCGTGCTTGCCATCGAGCAGGTCGAGGACGCAGAGATGCTCGGCGAAGCCTCACTTGCAGAGCGTACCCCCTTAGCTTTGGTCTTTGGCAACGAGGTGGAGGGCGTATCGCAGGAGGCTGTCGATATGTGTGACGGAGCAATCGAGATTCCCCAGGTGGGCACTAAACACTCACTCAATGTAGCAGTGACGGGCGGTGCTGTACTCTGGGAAGTATTTAAAACGCTAAACCAAAAGAGATAAAATAGGGCAAAGAGGAGAAAAAAATCAAAAAAAAAGGCTACATTTGCCCTATACAAAACCCTATAAACATTTTTATACAATGTCAACAGAAGGAACTGTAAGAGCCGTAACCACCCTCCGTCTGCAGGAGATGAAGCGTCGCGGCGAAAAGATTGCAATGCTCACCGCATACGACTACTCGATGGCCAAAATCCTTGATGGTGCAGGCATCGACGTTATCTTGGTGGGCGACTCGGCTGCCAACGTTATGGCCGGCTACGAAACCACTCTGCCTATCACTCTCGACCAGATGATATATCACGCTCAGGCTGTCACCCGTGGTGCTAAGCGTGCACTTGTTGTTGTCGATCTCCCCTTCGGTACCTATTAGGGCAACTCGAAGCAGGCTCTCGACTCGGCTATCCGCATTATGAAGGAGTCGCAGGCCGACGCCATCAAACTCGAGGGTGGCGAGGAGATTATCGAATCCGTACAGCGCATTCTCTGTGCCGGTATCCCCGTTATGGGTCACCTTGGTCTGACTCCTCAGTCTATCCACAAGTTCGGCACATACACCGTGCGTGCCAAAGAGGAGGCGGAGGCTGCCAAACTGATTCACGATGCGCATCTTTTGGAAGAGGCGGGCTGCTTCGCACTGGTTATCGAGAAGGTGCCCGCAGCACTTGCTACCCGCGTGGCAAGCGAGGTCAACATACCTATCATCGGCATTGGTGCCGGCGGTGGTGTCGATGGTCAGGTGCTTGTATCGTATGATATGCTTGGCATTACCGGCGATTTCTCGCCTCGCTTCTTGCGACGCTATGCTGAGCTGGGCAGTGAGATGCGCGATGCTTTCAGCCGCTATATCGAGGACGTGAAGAGTCAGGATTTTCCCAACGAGAAGGAGGAGTATTAATCTGAAAATAAGAGTAACTGCAAGAGAAAAATCACCTTCTCTTGCAGTTATTTTATATAGACAGGTCAATTATCAGATTTTTATAATAATTTTACACAATCTTTTTTACATTATTAATAACTAACAACAATGAAACTTTTCAGTAAACTTCTTGCAGCTCTTGCAATTATTTGCGCTGCAATGCCTGCCCAAGCTAAACAGAAGGCAGACAATTACGAGAACTTCAAGGTTGCCATCTACACTCGTGCCTATGAGGTGCAGCAGATGACCGACCGCGAGTGGCTCGAAAGTTCGTGGGAGACCATCTCGAATCAGGTTAAGGTTGACAAAATCTATCTCGAGACTCACCGCGACCAGCTCATCATCGACAAGGCTGAGATGAAGAAAATCATCAAGTTCTTTGAGGACCAGGGTATTGAGGTGGCAGGTGGTATCACCTACACTATCAGCGAGATGAACGACTTTGAGACCTATTGTTATCAGGATCCCGTTGAGCGTGCAAAGGCACAGGAGATTATCGAGCTCTCTGCCGAGCTTTTTGACGAGGTTATCCTCGACGACTTCTTCTTCACCGACTGCAAATGCGACCTCTGCATCGAGGCTAAGGGCGACCGCACCTGGACCGAGTATCGTTTGGAGTTGATGCACAAGGCTGCCGAGGAGGTTATCCTTGGCCCTGCAAAGAGGGTTAATCCCGACGTGAAGGTGGTTATCAAGTACCCCAACTGGTACGATCACTTCCACGGCCTCGGTTTCGACCTCGAGCACGGTCCCCAGCAGTTTGACGGCGTATATACAGGTACCGAGACCCGCGACGCTGTGACCAGCGACCAGCACTTGCAGCCCTACCTCGGCTACCTCGTATGGCGTTACTACAACAACCTTGCCCCCGGTCGCAATGGTGGTGGTTGGGTTGATACCGGCGGTATGCGCTACATCGACCGTTACAGCGAGCAGTTGTGGATTACTATGTTTGCCAAGGCTCCCGAAATCACTCTCTTCGACTACCGTCAGATGCTCACTCCTCTGAGCGAGCGCAACCGTGCACCCTGGACCGGTCAGGGCACCAGCTTCGACTTCGACGAGATGATGAAGCCCGTGAAGATTGGCAAGAAAGAGGTTACCCCCACCACCGTAGCACGCGCTGCAGGTTACAGCCTCGAGGAGGTTGACAAGGTGATTGGTTTCCTGGGTGAGCCTATGGGTATCAAGAGCTACAAGCCCTACCACTCGTCGGGCGAGGACTTCTTGCAGAACTACTTCGGTATGATTGGTATTCCTATGGACCTCGTACCCGAGTTCCCCGCAGAGGAGGAGTTCATCATCCTCACCGAGCAGGCTAAGTACGATAAGGATATCATTGCTAAGATTCAGAAGCAGTTGCAGGATGGCAAGGACGTGATGATTACTTCGGGCTTCCTGCGCGCTATGCAGGGCAAGGGCATCGAGAAGATTGTTGAGATGGAGTACACCGACCGCAAGGCCCTCATCACTGAGGTTAAGGCTGGCTGGGGCGCACTCACTCCCACCAAGAAGCCTATCCTGATGCAGCAGATTCAGTACTTCACCAACGACTCGTGGGAGGTAATCTCGGGTATGGATTCGGGTCTTGGTTGGCCTATTATGCACCGTGGCAAGGTATCGAACGGTACTCTCTACCTCTTGGTGGTGCCCGACAACTTTGCCGACCTCTACAACCTTCCCGACAACGCTCTGAACTCGATTCGTTCGACTGTCAGCAAGCGCGTTATCCCCTACACCATCGAGGGTCCCAACAACATCTCGCTCTACGTTTACGACAACAACACCATCGTTGTTGAGTCGTTCCACGACGAGGAGATTACCTTCAACGTTGTAGCGAGCAGCACCCCCAAGAATATCGCCACCGATGTTCTGACCGGTGAGCAGCTCGAGGGTAAGGCTCGTATGACCTTCTCGTTTGGTCCTGCTCCTGCAGCTCCCGCACAGGTTACTTATAGCGTAACTCTCAAGCCCCACTCGTATAAGGCTCTGAAGTTCGAGTAGCAGAATAGCAGGTTTCGACCACGTTTGGCAGTCCCTCGGGACTGCCTTTTTTTGTCATATACTTACAGTTTATCAGATATTGTCCTGAGAGGGCTGGAGATGAGGTTTAGGGGTGAAATTTTATGGCGTTGTGGCGAAATATCGGCCTGCCAGACACCCCGATTTTACCCCACTTACAAATTGTAACTAAATCCGAATTTTTCCTCTATTATTTGCCGATTTTTGCCAATAAAAATTACGGTTATCAAGTTTACCCCCCCCCATTTTCGGGGCTATCTTGCTGATTTTCTGCACTTTACAAAGCAGGTGAAAAATGCACGATAATTTATTGAATTGCTTACAATCTATTATTATACAAGGTAAAAAATATCAAAAAAAATTACAATTTTTTAGCACTCTGTATATCTGATATTTAGACCCTGTTTTGATGATAAAAAAACCTCTTTTTACACCACACATTGTTAAAAAAAACAAAAATTAATTTTGCATATCCGAAAAGTTCGTTATAATTTTGTTATTGCTCACCCCAAAAGAGTACAGATTTAACACAAATTACAAGAACTGCCCTAAATGAAACGTTTGTTTATCATCCCCATTATCCTGCTGAGTATTTTCTGCTCAGCATTCGCGCTACAAGCGCAGGATATTGCCCACAGTGGGGATATTATTAAACAGATCGAGAAGGACAGCATTCAACTTACCATTTACTTTCAGCGTAGCTACTCTACCTACTCCCCCAACCTGATTCAGAAGGGTATCTCCAACGATAGTCGAATTAGCGAATTCAATAAAGAGTTCCACAAGATTATCTCCGACGAGAGTATCGATATTCAGTACATCAACATTGAGTCGGCGGCATCGCCCGAGGGTATCACCCGTAACAACATCCGACTCTCCGAAAAACGAGCACAAACGCTCATCTCCCAACTTGAAGGTTTGCTTTCAGAGGCCAAGCATCAATATAGAATCAACTCGCTCGGTATCGACTGGCAGGGTCTTGATTCGCTTCTCAGCCGCAGCACCATTCCTTACAGTGCACAGATGCTTGATATAGTACGCAACACCCCCGAATTCATATACGACAGCAATAATAAGATTATAGATGGTCGTCTGCGTAAGTTGCAGATGTATCGTGGTGGCGTGCCCTACAATCAGATTTTCGCCGAGCTCTTCCCCGAGTTGCGCTATGCGGAGATCACCATTGGCTTCACCCGCACCACTATCATCCAACCCGAGCCTGCACCCGAGCCAGAGCCGGAGCCCGAACCCATCCCTGAGCCTCAGCCGGAGCCTATTCCCGAGCCCGAGCCCGTTGTTGTGGAGGAGGAGTCGGAGGGTATCCGTATGGCGGTCAAGACCAACCTCCTGTCGGATTTGGCGCTGATACCTCAGATTGGTGCAGAGGTAATGCTCAACGACGATTGGTCGATTGCAGCCAACTACCACGGTGCGTGGTGGCGTCCTATGGGCCGTTACTACTACAACTATGGTGGCTCGGTTGAGGTGCGCCGTTATTGGGATCCCAACAACAAGTATAATACAATGTCTGGCCATCACTTTGGTGCATTTGCCCAGATTCTCACCTACGACGTAGAGGGCAAGGAGAAAGGTTACCTCGGCAAGAATCCCCACATTGGTCTTGGCGTCACCTATGGCTACTCTGTGCCTCTGGGTCGTCGTCTGAACCTGGATATGTCGATTGGTATCGGCTACCTCACAGGCAAGTATGAGGAGTATCGCTATATTGATGGTCACTACGCTTGGCAGGGTACTAACCGCTTGCACTACTTTGGTCCTACCAAGGCTGAGGTGTCGCTTGTGTGGTTGATTGGTCAGAACAACTTTAACCAGAAAGGAGGCAACAGATGATAAGAAGAATCGCTCTTGCACTGCTTTCGGCACTTGTACTGCTGACCTCCTGCGAGTACCAGGATTTGTGCTACAACCACGAGGAACACGCTCTGCGCTACCATATCAATATTGTGCCTGAGTATCGTCGCGACTGGGAGGACTCCTCCTCGCTCCCCTATAAGTGGATGGAGAATTGGCCTCAGCACTATATCCCCTATGAGCTGTTGCGTCCCGAGCTGCCCACCGGTCTGCGCGTGCTGACCTACCACGACAGCTACTCGGAGCCCCACAAGTCGAACATCGACCCCGAGGGCGGCATTGTAGCCCTGAGCGAGGGTCTGAACGATATCCTGCTCTATAACAACGACACCGAGTATATCGTCTTCACCGACTTGGAGAATAGCGCAACCACCCGCGCTACTACCCGTACTCGCTCGCGTGCTTCCTATTTTGGCAACTCGTTCAGCAATATCGAGGAGGAGCACACCGTAAATCAGCCCGATATGCTCTACGGCGCATTTATCAAGGAGTACAACTCGGAGAAGGTGCTGACCCCCGAGGATTTCGAGGTTACCATCCAGCCCCTTGTTTATACCTATAAGGTGCGCTTCGAGATTGAGGAGGGCTTGGAGTATGTCACTCTGGCTCGCGGTGCTCTGTCGGGTATGGCCGGCTCGGTCTATATGCATACGGGCTACACAGCCAGCGACCCCGTCACCGTGCTCTTCGACTGCGAGGTTACCGACTTTGGTGCACGCTCACTCGTCAACTCCTTCGGTATTCCCGACTTCCCCGTCAACGACTATGTTACCGACGGCAGCCGTGCTCAGGATCGCGCCTACGCGCTCAACCTGGAGCTGAAACTGGTGAACGATACCTTCCTGAGTATGGACTTCGACGTTACCGACCAGGTTGCCGCACAGCCCCATGGCGGCGTGATTGTGGTGAGTGGCATTAAGGTCAACCGCGAGGATGCAACCACCAGCGGTGGCTTCGATGTCGATGTCGAGGGCTGGGGCGATGCAGAGGATATCGTATTGCCACTGATATAACCGAAACAGACTAATAAACTTAGAGATAAATAGAGAAAACTAACAACACAAACAATTAACAATTTTTATTAACTCACTTAATTAATTAGAATTATGAAAAAATTATTCGTAATGACACTTGCGGTAGCAGCTTTGGCAAGTTGCAGCAAGGTAGAGACTATCGAACCCGGCCACAAGTCGGCTATCGGCTTCGGCAAGTCGTTTGTTGACAACACCACTAAGGCGCTGATTGACGAAGCTGCTCTCAAAACTGAGAACTTCGCAGTTTGGGGTACTGAGAAACAAGGCACCAATGCTGCTGTTGCTATTTTTGCCGCTGAGGAGATTACTTGGAATGGCAGTGCTTGGGAGTACGACAGCACCGTTCGTTACTGGCACAAAGACCACGTATATAACTTTGCTGCAGTTGCTCCTTATAGTGCAAACACTACCGTAGATCTTGGCGCTGATATGTTGCCTGAGACCGCAGAATATACTTTGGCTACCGCACTTGCAGACCAGGTTGACCTGCTCTACGCTAAGAGCAATCCTAACATCACTCCTGACAGGGACACCTACGCAGACGAGGTTGAGTTTACATTTGACCACATGTTGGCAAAGGTTAAGTTCGAAATTCAGAATACCTATACTACTGGTTACACTGTAGTTATTGAGGACCTCAATATCGCTGCTGCTGAGACTGCCACTGTAACCTTCGCTGACGAGACTTGGGCTTCGCACGCTAGCACCGTAGAACTTCCTTTCGCTATTGCAACTATCGCATCGGCTGCTACTGGTGAGTCGAACGAAAGCCTGATTATCCCTAATGCTGCTCCTAATTATGTAGTATCGGGTACTGCAAAGGTTATGTTGGATGGTACCACAGTTGTAAAGACTATTCCTCTGGACTACACTATCTCTTCTGAGTTGAAGGCTGGTTACCACTACAACATCACTGCCTTGATTGAGCCTAGCAATCCTATCCAGTTTGATGTTGACGGTATCGAGGGTTTCGAATCTGGTAGCGACATTGATATCAACTAAGCAATCCGAAACTCTACTATTGCCCTTGATGGGTTAAGAGGATAGTAGAAACCAATAGGCTGTGGGCGGCTGATCCCTGCCCACAGTCACCAAGAAAAAAAGAGCAGAAAATGAAAAGAAAACTCCATATAATACTTACCACATTGGCAGTGGGTGTGCTGCTGAGCAGTTGTGTGTGGGGAGGCCCTGAGGATGGCGAGGAGAATCTCGCAATATCCTTCTCGGAGAGCATAACACGCGCACTGAAAACCTCGTTTGAGGTGGGCGACTCGTTTGCTGTGTGGGGTGCGATGGTAGATGGCGCAGAGAGCGTAGAGATATTTGACGGCACGGAGGTAACACAGGTAGCTGCAGGCGACTGGACATACTCGCCCGAGAGATATTGGTTTGACGGTTGGAGTTACGACTTCATAGCACTCCACCCCGCCCTATCGGGTGTAACATACGACATCCCCGCCCAGACAATAGCAATCAGCAATTTCCCCACAACACAGGGAACCGATCTGCTGATGGCAAAGCGCACCGGAATAAACTACGACCCCGTAAATCCCACCGTTGCGCTCACCTTCGGCCATATGCTCTCGAAATTGGAGTTTGCAGGCTCAAACGAGGATAATGGTCTTACAATCGAGATTACAAACATACGCTTAGAAGGTAAATCATACGGTCAGTTCGATGGTACTACTTGGACTCAGAGTGGCGCATCGGGAATATTGGCACAAAACACCCTTGCTACACCCGTTGAGTTGCCACAGTCACCCACACATACAACACTGCTGAGTAATGTGCTTGTAGTACCTGGGGCAATTGACAATGCAATGCAATTAATTATAAGTTACAAAGTTGACGGTATAGCAAAGCCTAATCGTACGATTGCGCTTACTGAAGCATCTCTCACCTCACTCCAAGCAGGTAAGAGTTACAGATATACATTTATTCTCGACCCATCTGGCAATATCATATTTGGTAAACCAGAGGTTGACGATTGGGGAAGCATCTATGGTGGTACTTTCATTATTGATCCAGACCCAGATAGTGACGAATAAAACTTACAAAGAGATGAAGAGATACATACCACATATATTAGCAATAACAGCCCTTCTGCTCGGAGCGTGTGACAGCCCTTGGGATAATGAAAACAATTTCATTCAATTCAACCCAATTGCACTCGAAGTAGAGGAGGTTGGCTCGCGCGCTCCCATCAACGATCTCGAAACTCCATTTGGCGTATTCGGCTACTGCTTGGCAAACTACGGTAACACCACCAACCTCGACAATAATACTGGTACTTCTGCGTGGTATGATAAATATACTCGTAGTCGTCCACATATCTTCTACAACAAGCAAATAGAGTTAGATGGAAGATATACGAATGCGGTAAAATGGCTAAACTCGCGCTATCGTTACTCATTCTTTGCATATGCCCCTTACGATGCGACACTTACAGATAACAATCTCTTTAAGCACATCGTAGCCACAGACAATACAACAGCCGGCTCGCAGAACACCACTGGCTCGCCTGTATTTACCTATACAATGCCCAACACCACCAACCCCGCAGAGATTCCTGATGCGATGGTGGCTACATCCATTAATGCAACCGAGTTGAACGGAAATGTCAATCTTACTTTCCATCATATACTCTCGGGTATCCAATTGCGCCTTCGCAACTACGACTCACCCGACCTTACACTCCACTCAGCAAGCATAAGTGGCTCATTTATAAAGAGTACCATCATATCCTTCAACACAAGTGGTGAGATAATCCAGAACAATACTGCAGATAGACACACTATCACTTACAATCTGCTCGACTCTGATATGGATGTGTCAAAAACAGGCGAGACCGACAGAGTAGAGTATATTGGTACTCCCATTATGTTACTTGCAGATGCAACCAATAGATTTGGCACTAATCTCACACTGACCATCAATTACACCCATAAGGGAGCAAACACCATATCAAAGACTGTGGAATACCCATTCAACTACCCAACGGGTTTTGAGCCACTAAATGGCAATATCTACACCTTTGAATTGCAGTTTATCAATAACTCACTTGTACTTAGCCTTGTAGTACAGAACGAGGAGCCTTGGGACGAAGAAGAGGGAGATAAGGATTTCTCATTTGAGTAAAATTTAACACCGACAATTATGAAACGATTGAAAAATATAGTAAAAATATTTGCCGTTGCGACAGCTTCGCTCCTTGTTGGTTGTTTCAACTTCGACGACGAGTTTGAGAACTACAAACCCACAACAGATGGTTATGTCGAATTCAACTTTGTGCCACAGAATATGGAGGCACTCGCTGTTGGTACGCGTGCTGTTGACGCCAAAGTAGAGGAGGAGACCGCACTCAACGATGTACATATCTTCATCTTTGATAAGAATAGTGGTGAACAGTTCTACTACCACCATCTTTCATCAAAGTCTAACGAGAACACTCAGTCCGATATCATCAACCCCTTTGATGATCAGTATTCGGGAATCAGTATGGCTACTGTTTTTGTTGTCGCTAATTTCGAATCAGGATACATTGATATCTCTAAGGCGGAGCAATTGGGCTACCAAATTAACGATCTGCAAAGCACCTACAAACCAAGCTCTTTTGACGTAACTCGTCTGCCCGAAAATGGTATGCCGATGATTGGTTCTACTGATATAAACTGGGAACAATTGCGACAGACCAATAGTGTGGTAGCACGTCGCTACGACATCAAGATGTTCGCCCTACTGTCGCGATTAGATTTTATCATTACTCTCAACTCCTCAGAGCAGGATGCTACGGGTACCTATCCGCAGATGACACTAACAAAATTTGGTCTGTATAACGTACCAAACCAGACTATTGCAGTTGAGACAAACAGCGAGGCGCTGACAGACATCGGCGAAAGCAACTATTTCGCTCAAGAGACCACCCATTACCAACCCACAATTTCCAATAACAATGGTGAGATTCGTATCTCACTCTATATGTTTGACAACAAACGTGGCGTTCATACTGACTACACTTACCCCGATGGTATTGAGGAGCATCCTAACGACAAACAGCGTTACAAGCCTCTGATTGCTCAGAGTAAGGGTCTTACCACTACTGCTACCTATTTTAAATTCTCCGCCAAATATTGGGATTACAATGGTCTTGCTCACGATGTAACATACACACTCTATGTGGGTGCTAATAATACTGATAACTTCAACATCAAGCGTAACCACCAATACAAGTGTAATGTAAAGATTTCTGGTATTAAAACTAATGATCAATTGGAAGGTAATACCCTTGATGCGCGTGTAGAAATGGACGAATCGACTCCTTTCTACCTCTCTATACTGCAGGAGCGTTCTATTGATGCACACTTTGCAGTGATTCCTGTGGATATCTACTTAGCAGACCCTGTGAATGATGAAATCAGAGTGGAGGTTGCAGGTGATGGCAGTAGAAATATGATGAAGGTTCAGAGAGTGTTGGCCGCAGATATGTTGGTAGGCGGAAAACGCACCGAGGGACGTGGAAAACTCGACTACTTCTACTCAGACCTTATCACCAATTATGGTAATTACGGCCTCTCTAACGATATTTCGGGTATCAAAAACAAAGACCGAATCTACATCTATCTTGACGAGAACATCAGTCTTAAAACACGTACCGGTACACTCAATTTCTACTACAATGGCTCTACCGTCCCATCCTACACAATGGCTATTGAGCAGACTGGACTAATCCCTGTTAGGGTATTAAACAGTGGCAATATACAGCAGCTTATATTCTGTGAATCGTTTGAGGAATACCTCGATTTTTACGATCCATTGGCTAACTATAATAGCCCTAACCTCTACCCCGGTTTGCCTTGGGCAACAGGAGGAAAAGACATAAGCGACGAAGGTGCACGAAACAACTACGTTGATGGTAAAAAATATACTGAGATGATTATTAGTGATTATGGAATCACTATGTCGTCATTAACACTTAACGGAATACCTGCAACTGCTGCTGCATATTGCGCCCATAAAAACAAACGCCAGAGTAATGGTAATATAGTGAACTACAATTGGTGTATGCCTGGAATCCGACAATTGGAGGGTGTGCTAACAGCCAATTACAACCGTTTTGCACCAATTCGTGATGGCGAATACTATTGGTCTTCTGCAACAGGTAAAAACTCAGAAGGATTCATAGGTATTGGTGCTTCTGACGATGATGATCGCGCACGCGCAACAGCAGCATATATTGATAGTAATGGTAATATTGACTACGCCAAAAGTGACAAAGATAATAAATACGAAGTGGCCGGTAATTATAATGGTAAGGCAGGAGGAAGCGCATTGCGTACAACCAAGCTACGTATACGCGCCATCTACCAACCAGAAACAGGAGATGTCATTGATGGTATTACATACACGAATAATGCCTCCACTAACGAGACAAACTTTATTACCAACTATAACCAGTAACCAAAACTTGTGTAATAAAAAAGTGGTATGCTCCGTGCGGGGCATACCACTTTTAGTTTGGGGCGGGCTATATTCTACCAAACGTAGGTACCAACACTGCCGGGAGCGAGCTGCACGTTTGCCGAGTAGCCATTGTGGCTGATGGAGAACGAGCGGGTGTTATAGGTGTCGTTGGCAACAATCAAAACAGTCTTGCCATCGGGAGTGCGGAAAGCGACGTTGGGCATAACCTCTACATTGTTGTTCAGCACGGTGAGTTTCACATCCTTGCGCTGCTCGTCAGTAAAAAGGCTAACAGACTGGTCGCCTGTCTGGGTCGAGCCGATACGCACCGAGCCATCGTCCACAAACTTCGAAGCGTGAGCGATAACGTAGTAAGCGATATTGCGCGACACCTCATCGCCATCGATAGTGATAGCGCCCTGGCACATCGAGCAACCGCCATCGTCGGTGTGGGGGTCGTTCAGGGGGTCAGCAGCCAGATTCCAGAGGAGTACATTACGACTCCAGTTACCGGTCACGTTAATAATCAGACGCTTAACCTGCGCAGCGATATCGATGGTAGGTGTGCCGGGGGTCTCAACGGTCATCTGCTCGGTAAAGTAGAGGTGTTTGTCGGGGCGTGCGGTGTGCATATAGCCGAGGGTGGTCATCTCGCCTGCGTAGTGGTGATAGGCGGCGCCATCCACATACTTGGCAGCCTCAGCGTCTGCATAGATCTCCAGAGCGAAGTCGGGGCGGTCGAGGTTGTGGTCGAACACCACAATCTTGGTATCAATACCCGCCAAAGCGAACTGAGGGCCAAGGTGGTCGCGAACGAACTCGCCCATATCGGCAGCAGTCCAAACCATACTCGGGGTGTTGTTCGAGTTCAGAGGCTCATTCTGCACGGTGACGGCATCTATACGGATACCCTCGGCAGCCATAGCCTCAATATACTTCACAAAGTAGCGGGCATACACATCGTAGCACTCCTTGCGCAGCTTGCCACCCTTTACCTTACCATTGGTCTTCATCCAGGTAGGAGCCGACCAAGGCGAAGCCATAATCTTAATATCGGGGTTGATCTTCAAAATCTCCTTAGTCACAGGGACTACATCCTTCAAGTCCTGCGAAAGAGAGAACTTTTTGAGTTCGAAATCCTCCTCGCCTGCGGACAGGTCGTTATAGGAGAATACAAAACTATTCATATCCGATGCACCGAGCGTAAGACGCAGATAGTTCACACGGATATCTTTATCGCCCGCACCGTAGAGTTCCTGGAGGATTGCAGTACGAGCCTTGGGCGACATATTGATAAGATGTTCCGCACTGCCACCGGTCAGAGCAAAGCCAAAACCATCCACGCTCTGCATACGGTGCTGGTCGTCAATCACGATGGCTGCTCCGCGCGGTGCACGCGACGAGAAGCTAAGAGGCTGTGCCGACTGTGTAAAGAGTTGGCTACGGTCGCCTGTGGTAACCCACGCCTGACCTACAGGAGCACCCTGTTCGGGCTCTGCTTGTGCTCTATTACGAGGTTGTGCTACCAGAGTAGCAGAGATGGCAGTCGCCATCAACAGAAGAAGTGTTCTCTTCATAATAGTTTGATTTTTAAAAGTTAAAATAGGTGTTATCAAAACAAATATATTACATTTTGCCCAAAAAGACAAAATATCAACAAAAAAAACAGGGAACAACCTCTCCAAGCATAGGTTATATCAAATATAATTGTAACTTTGTAAAGAGTAACACACACCTAAAAACATCTAACAATGAAGACTGTCATCAGACTATTGGTAGCCCTGTCGGCTACTCTACTGAGTGCACTCGTCACTCAATCTTGTACCCCCGAAGAGCCCACACAAGTACTTATGCTCACCGAGCGCGGTGGCCACCACGGCCCATTTACTGCTCGTGGCGTGGAGTGGGTAGCCGAGTTTGCTGCCAAGAATAATATGGCAGTAACCGAGATTCACAACCCCGAGCCTATCAACAAAGAGTATCTGGAGCAGTTCGATATAATCCTCCAGCTCGACTATGTTCCCTACACCTGGAGCGACGAGGCGCAGGCCGCCTTTGAGGAGTACATCGACGAGGGTAAAGGTAACTGGATCGGCTTCCACCACGCATCGCTCCTGGGCGAGTTTGACGGCTGGCCTATGTGGGAGTGGTTCTCCGACTTCCTCGGCGGCATCCGCTATCAGAACTACATCCCCGAACTCGCATCGGGTGAGGTGACAATCGAGAACAGCAAACACCCTGTAACAAAAGGGGTGACCGAAAAATTCGTGCTGCCCGATGATGAGTGGTATATCTTCGATCGCTCGCCTCGCGGAAACGCACTTGTACTCGCCACGGTTGACGAGGACACCTATCAGCCTGCGTCCGATATCAAGATGGGCGACCACCCCGTAGTGTGGAGCAATGAGGCAAAAAAGGCCAAGAATGTCTATTTCCTCTTCGGCCACTCGCCCAAGCTCTTCGACGAGCCCGCCTTTGTGCAGATGCTCTCCAATGCCCTCATCTGGTGTGCAGAATAACAAATTACCTAAAAACATAATCAAACACTATGAAAAAGACTCTATTGACAGCGTTGGCACTCCTGCTGGGTGTCAGCCTATTTGCCCAATCGGCACAGGAGCGTCCTCGTTTCCCCCGATTCAAAGTACTCGCCTTCTACAACCCACACGTTGAGGAGGCCCACGTTCAGTTTGCCGAGGAGGCAGTAAAATATTTCGAGGCACTCACCATCGGCGATGGCTTTGTCTTTGATGTTACGACCAATATGGCCGATATGAACGACGAGAAGTTGAAGGAGTATCGTATGATTATGATGCTCAATGATGTGCCTCACGCACCCGAGCAACGTGCAGCATTCCAGCGTTATATGGAGAATGGTGGCGGTTGGTTTGGCTTCCATGTCTCGGCATACAACGACCGTCACACCGATTGGCCTTGGTTCCTCGACTTCCTTGGCGGTGGCGTATTCTATCGCAACAACTGGCCCTCGATGCCGGCAAAATTAGTTGTTGACAAATCCGACCACAGAGTGGCTAAGGGTCTGCCCTCCACCTTTATAGCCCCCGAAAACGAGTGGTATCAGTGGAAGCCCAGCCCACGCGAGAATAAGAACATTGACGTTATCGTAAGCCTCTCGCCCGACAACTACCCCCTGGGTCTGAAAGATATCATCCCCGACGGTGATCTGCCCGTTGTATGGACCAACCGCAACTACCGTATGGTATATGTAAATATGGGACACGACAGCCGTGCTTTCACCAATGCAACCCAGAACTATATGTTTATCAACTGTTTCCGTTGGATTATGGAGTGTGACCCCGAGGGCAACCCCTTCCTCCGCTAAAATTATGACCCTATGAAAAGAGTATTATCTGTCATCGTCGCTTCTGCGCTGCTGCTGTGCAGTTGCGGCTCAGCCAACAAGGCTGCCGAAAATGAGAAGGTGGTTATCGCCTATGTCACCTCGTGGAGCTCGGTAATTCCCGACCCTGCACACATAACACACATCAACTATGCATTTGGCCACGTCACCAACTCTTTTGATGGCGTGCGCATCGACAATCCTGAGCGTCTTAACGCAATGGTGGCACTCAAGGAGGTCAAACCCGAACTGAAGGTTCTCCTCTCGGTAGGTGGCTGGGGCAGTGGCCGTTTCAGCGAGATGGCTGCCACCGACGCCAACCGCAAGGCCTTCGCCAAAGATTGTTTGCGCGTGGTAAACGAGTTTGGACTGGACGGCATAGATATCGATTGGGAGTACCCCACCAGCGATGCAGCAGGCATCTCGGCCTCGCCTGAGGATACCGACAACTTCACTCTGCTTATGAAGGAGCTGCGCAAGGCACTCCCCGCAGACAAGTTGCTCACAATGGCCTCGGTGGCTACTGCCGAATATGTTAACTTCAAAGATGTGATTGACTATCTCGACTTTGTGAACATTATGACCTACGATATGGCCTCTGCCCCCAAACACCACTCGGGTATGTACCGTTCGGAGATGTCGCCCGGTATCACTTGCGAGGAGGGTATCTTGGCACACGTAGAGGCGGGAGTTCCTATGGAGAAATTGGTATTTGGTATGCCTTTCTATGGTCGCGCAAGTGGTGCATTGCAGGGCTTCAACGACTACAAGTTCCTTGTTCAGCTCCCCACCGACAAGTTCACTGCCAAGTGGGATGACACGGCAAAAGCCCCCTACCTGGTGGAGGTGGCAAGCGGAGATGTTGTCTGCACCTATGACGACCCCCGCTCGATTGCCATCAAGTGTGATTACATTGCCGAGAAGGGTATGAAGGGTGCAATGTATTGGGACTACGATGGCGACACCGATGACCACACTCTGGCTCGTGCAGTGTGGGAGGGTGTGATGAACCACGAGTAGTCGCCTCACAATCTTTCAAAATAGGTCGGGATATCTATCCCGACCTATTTTGTTTTTGTGGTGAAAAAGTTATCTTTGCAGAAGGAGTAAACACTAAAACTACATAGACTATGGAACTACCATTTGCAGAATCTTGGAAAATCAAGATGGTCGAGCCTATCCGCAAGAGCACACGCGAGGAGCGTGAGCAGTGGATTCGTGAGGCTCACTACAACGTATTTCAGATCCGCTCGGAGCAGGTATATATCGACTGCATCACCGACTCAGGTACGGGTGCAATGAGCGACCGTCAGTGGGCTGCGATGATGCTTGGCGATGAGAGCTATGCGGGCGCAAAATCCTTCTTCCACCTAAAAGAGGCTATCGGTAAATTGACTGGTTTTGAGTATGTAATCCCCACCCATCAGGGTCGCGCGGCGGAGAACGTGCTCTTCAGCCACTTGGTGAAGGAGGGCGATGTTGTCCCCGGCAACTCTCACTTCGACACCACAAAGGGACATATAGAGAGCCGCAAGGCAACCGCACTCGACTGCACCATCGACGAGGCCAAGGATACTCAGCTCGAGCTCCCCTTCAAGGGCAATGTAGATCCCGCGAAGCTCGAAAAGGCACTCGCCGAGCACGCTGAGCATATCCCCTTCATCATCGTCACCATCACCAACAACACTGCCGGTGGTCAGCCCGTGTCGATGGAGAACTTGCGTCAGGTGCGTGCCATCGCCGACCGCTACGGCAAGCGTGTGGTACTCGATTCGGCTCGCTTTGCCGAGAACGCCTACTTCATCAAGACCCGCGAAGAGGGCTATGCGGATAAGAGTATCAAGGAGATTGTGGCCGAGATGTTCTCGCTCGCCGATGGTATGACTATGTCGGCCAAGAAAGACGGTATCGTAAATATGGGAGGTTTTATCGCTACCCGCCACGAGGATTGGTATGAGGGCGCGAAACGCTTCTGCATCCCCTTTGAGGGCTACCTCACCTACGGTGGTATGAACGGCCGCGATATGGAGGCTCTGGCTGTGGGTCTGGACGAGAATACCGAGTTCGACAACCTCGATACCCGCATCCGTCAGGTGCAGTATCTGGCTGCCCGCCTCGATGAGTTTGGCATCCCCTATCAGCGCCCCGCGGGTGGCCACGCCATCTTTGTCGATGCATCGAAGATTCTCACCAACGTACCCAAAGAGGAGTTCCCCGCTCAGACACTCACCATCGAACTCTATCTGGAGGCAGGTATTCGTGGCTGCGAGATTGGCTATATCCTGGCCGACCGCGACCCTGTAACCCGCGAGAACCGCTTTGGAGGCCTCGACCTGCTACGTCTCTGCGTTCCACGCAGAGTCTATACTAACAATCATATGGACGTTATCGCCGTGGCTTTGAAGAACGTATTCGACCGCCGAGAGGAGATTACCCGCGGTGTCCGCATCGCCTGGGAGGCCGAACTGATGCGCCACTTCACCGTCAAGTTGGAGAGATTGTAATCTACTAATTATTTGAACAGCCAATAGTACCGCTCTTGATATTAGATTAATACTGAGAGCGGTACTCAATCTGAACAGGCGGCAGACTCAATAAAATGCAACCTATACAACTGACCACTTTCCCTCTACTTGTCCATCCTTACTTAGTGCATTTTCAAACAATGCGCTACGGCGGCATATCTACCGGAGAATACACAAGTCTAAATGTTAGTTTCTCCGTTGGCGATAAATATGAAAATGTGATGCACAACAGACAACTAATTGCATCTGCCATAGGTTGTGACCTGAAAAATTTTGTATTCTGCCGACAAATACATTCGGACGGTGTGTATAAAGTTACAGAAAACGATTTAGGCAGAGGCGCAGACTTTCTGCAACATAACACCATACAAGATGTTGACGCACTAATCACAAATGTACCCAAGGCAATACTATGCATAAAAACCGCAGATTGCTTGCCGGTCTTTATCTATGCACCTACTCATCGTGCGGTAGGAATTATTCACGCAGGTTGGAGGGGAACCATACGCAACATTGTAAAGAAAACCATCTGTCAAATGGGGGTGCATTATGGAGTGAGAGCCGAAGAGTTGATTGCTGTCGTTGGCGTAGGCTGTGGAGTGTGTTGCTATGAAGTTGGTGAGAAAGTTGCCGAGCAATTTGATAATAATTACATATACCCTTACGGTAATAGCCTACATCTGGATCTAAAATGTGCAATTAAAGACCAACTGCTTTCTACCGGCGTTAGGTCTTCAAACATTCACATTTCGACCACTTGTTCAATCTGCAATTCCGCAGACTACTTCTCTTCAAGAGCGCAGAAAGGCGCAGGTGGTTATGGCCTTGCAGCAATAGGGCTATTGTAGTGTTTGGCGTAGAAAGAGTTCAGCTCTATTTGGCTAAAACCATTTCGCATCAAAATATCGACAATCACACTATTGTCTTTTGAACAGCACGTCTCAATTGTAGCCGTACCGTAATCATTTAGAATACGACAAATAAGAGCCTCCCCTATTCCTTGTCTTCTAAATTCTGGAAGCACGTAGAGAAAATCCAAAGTATATATTGGTCTTTGGGTTAAGTCCACGAATTGTCTTGGCTTACTTAGCACAGCCAATGCGACTAACCTATTTTGACTTTCTACTCGGAAAGTAATACACTCACTTGTTTGCAAGCGCTGCAACCACCAACAATTATAGTATTGGTTGAGAATTTCACGCTGCAAGAAAGGGTGCATATATCGCTCACTCGACTGGTGCATAAGGAGCATATCCAACAAGTCGGAATCTATCTCACTACTTTTATTTATGACCAAATCTTCTCCTGGTTCACAGTGAGCAGATGCAGACACATTGCCGTTGTATACCAACTTTATGGATGTATAATAGCACTGCAATCCTTGATATTCGAGCTGCTTGTGTTGGTCGGCCGTGGAGTTACATTTCAGTCTTAGAACTACATTTTGTTCTCCACTCAACACACCATCAATAGTGCACACCAAATCTTTAATAGCCATCTCGTCTGCCTCTGGGAGAAGAAAACAATGGCTATAATAAATAGGATGCTCTCTACTGAAGAGCATCCTATCTTGATGTAAATAACCAACTGCACTTAGATTATCGCTACTACAAGCGACTATGCAATGTGCATCAATCTGCTGTTTATTAAGGAGCATATCCACAATAAACTGCTTCAAGTCGGAAGAAGATATTCCAATAGCGTTATAGTAGGCAGAATTCTCTACATACTGTCCTACAAACGCACTAAGCACCTTTTTATCCCACTGCTTAGTTAACATTTTTACAGAAAGAGGCGTTCTCTATGTCAAAAGTTTCGGGGAACTGCATACGTTGTGCGCATAACTCAATTGCAGTCTCGTTTGTGAACCAGTTTACATTATGTTCAATCTGTTCGTATCGGAAGTAGATATCCAAAATAGCCGATTCGTGTATTGAGAACTGCGCTGCAAACATCTGTTTGTATAGCTCTGTCGTTGGGCTGGAATCAATATTATCCAAACGCAAAAACATCAAAACCAAATTAAAGTAACTCGACAGACGTTGCAAATTGCCTTTGTAGAGAGGTGGGAGTATAGGAAAATCCATCTTGCTCTCATATTTAGCAAACACAAAACACGAAGGAGGAACTCTTTTCTCAACGAAACTTGTATTCATCTGCTCCAATTCGCGTATAAACTGCACGAAATCTATACTGTCGTATTTATCACCAATCTTAGACCTAATACCATTAACAAGTTTACTATCGTCTTTACCAGTGCATCCACTCATATAGATTTTTATACTAATATAGCAGGCTACCGAAGTATGTTCCGCCTGACGCATAAAGGGATATTTCTCTATGAGATGAACATATATACTCTTCAGCTCATAGAACAAGAAATGGAACGATGAATGCCCTTGCAGGTTATTACCAATTTTCACCGAGTTAATAATTTCGCGATGAATATCCATCAATTTAAGGTAGTTAGAGATAAGTCGCTCTGCCTTTATATCCTCACGATGCATCTCATTTGCTCGGTGCTGAATAATAAAAGCAAGAAAAGTCAATATACCACCTATCGCAGATATTATAATGGCTACAATGGAACTTTTAACATTTTTAGCGTCTATGATTGTAGCTACATAATCACCATTATAATTATTATCATTAATAGGAGAATGCGACTCATAGATAGTAGATAACGACTCCTCGTAGAATCTGATATCCCCTAACAGACTTATCACAAAATGAATAAAAATAGCCAAAACAAGAGCAAACAATAAATAACTTGTAAAGTCTTTGACTTTCTTTGTAAAGTCTTTGTCCTTTTGACTCATCATCTTTTTTGCCATAAAGCTAATCTAAAATAATATTTACAACTCTAACTGACTTCTATAAGGTCATTTTGAGGGTACTTATAAACCTCTGTCTACTCTATCTCCTTATGGTAGGCGCGGCGACGTTTGTGCTGCTCCTTATCAAGAGCCTCCCACTGCTGCTGCACTTTAATATTATTCTCAAGCTCAGGATTGCTCTCCATATTCTCAACACCCATAGCGATAAATCTCGGCATCAGGTCGTTGATAATCATAGCATTAACACCCTTATTCTGATAATCGGGATGAACGGCCACCAAGAGGAAGTCAACATCCTTAGGCTTGCTTGAGAGCAGGGGTTTGAGGAAGTGAATCCAGCCAAAGGGGAACAACTTACCGCCCGAGCGTTGCAATGCCTTGCTGAACGAGGGGAGAGTGACACCCATACCCACCAGATTGTCATCCTTATCCGCAATGAGCGACACAAGCTTGAGGTTGAGCAGAGGCAGGTAGGCAGCAATATACTGTTCGATCTGTTTCTCGCTCAGCATCGAGTAGCCGTAGAGTACCGAGTAGCAGGTATTGACCAAGTCGAAGAGCGGCTTGCCATATCTCTTAACAAGGAACTTACGCGACTTCAGCTCCACAGAGTGCAGCTCGAAGCGTTTAGCCACAAGTGCCGAGATACGCTCTGTACGCTCCCAATTCTCCTCGGGCAACTTCAGCAGATACTCCACCCAATCGACATCCTTGGTATAGCCCAGGCTCTCCAAATGCTGCGGATAGTAGGGGTGGTTGTAGATTGTGACCATAGTACCCACTCTGTCAAATCCGTCGATAAGCATACCCTCGGGGTCGAAGTCGGTAAAGCCCAGAGGGCCTTGCACCTCGGTCATACCGCGCTCCTTGCCCCACTGCTCCACAGTGTTGAGCAGGGCACGAGCCACCTCCAAATCGTCAATAAAGTCTATCCAGCCAAAGCGGACAACCTTGTTGTTCCAGGTCTTGTTGGCCTTATGGTTGATGATGGCCGCTACACGACCAACGATTTTACCATTTTGATATGCTAAAAAGTAATCCGCCTCGCAAAATTCAAAGGCTGCATTGCGATCCTTGCGGAGTGTGTTGATAGTATCCCCATACAAATCGGGGACAAAGCAGGGGTGACCTTTATAAAGGTCAAGGTTAAATTGTACGAAACGCTTTAATTGTGCTTTTGTAGTAACCTTAACTATTTCTATCGGCATTAGTAGTAGTTGTTTTGGTTATTAATTAGGCTAAAATAAACATTTTTATTCAATCCACCAAATTCAATCACCGACATCGATGGCATAAAAGAGGCGCAACACTCTCCGCAAAGAGAGCATTGCGCCTATAATCATCAATAGTTCAGACTATTTGATACCCAACTTCGATTTAATAGCCTTGGGGATAGAATCTTTGTGAACAAGCACAAAGATAGTCTTAGCTTTCACATACTCCTCCGAGAGGTAGTGGTAACCGGTGCCATTGCGCTCGGTGCCCCACGAGTTCTTGGTCTTGTAGTACTTCACGCCATCCTGGTCGGTAGCGATACCGGTGATGTGCTCCAGGTGGTCGTCGGTGGTCGAGAAGTTCTCATAACCCTTCTGACGGCTCTCCTGAGTAACGGGAATCTCAATAGGCTTAGCAGCCAGCACAGTCTGTGCCGAAGAGATATTCTCCTTAACGTTTACAGCAACGTGACGCTGGAAAGCGTAGCCGGGCTCGCTAACATCGCCATCCCAAGCAACGGTATAACCGGTGTTGATAGCATTGTCGATAACAGCCATAAACTCATCCAAGGGGAGATTATACATCATCTGGTGATCCCAGTTGTCAGGTACCTCTACGGGAATCTGCTCGTAGAAGGGGTGGTGAGTGAAGCTGGTAATCTCCACATAGTCGTTTACGTCCAAATCAAGGTAGTCGTAGAAACTCTCTGCGGTGTACTCCTTGCCCTTATAGGTAAACTTCTCAGGCACCTCACCCAGATATGCATCCAGCACACCATCCATAATCTCTGCGGGGATGGGCTTCTTCATATCCACCGAGGTCTGGCTGATGGTGCTAACCCACTTAGCCAAGTCGCCGTGCGAGTGAGTAGGCGAGTCGTAGTTGATACCGTCATATACCTCCTCGGGCATCCAACCCTTGTTGTCCATAACCCAAAGTACCATATGAGCAATACTGCCCTGGCTTACATTACCCTTGCCACGACGGTAGTAGTTATCCTGCATACGGCGGATATAGTTGTTGCGCACGATAAACATCTCCGAGAGATCAAACTCGCCCTTACCCTTGCGCAGCAGCTCCGACTCCATAAACGAAGTGGTAGCAAAGCACCAGCAGGTACCTGTACTTGCCTGATTTTTAACCGATGTTGCGGGATTCTCCTTGACTACGGTGAACTTATATTCAAACTCCGCGTCTTGAGCCATTGCACTGCCACCAACTGCAGCTGCAAAGAGCATTGTGAGGATAGATTTTTTAAGCATAACTTAATCTATTTAATTGGTTAGTATTTTGTACATTTTCGGCTACTTGCTACTTAGTGCAAATAGCATTTTCACAAATATAGGCAATAATTCGGTAAATATGCGCATCAAGCCACTAATTTTTACATATAATCCCACTTTTGTTAAACATTCTCCCCCTCTTCATCGTATGCGTATGCATCTATCGGCAGGTTGTCGTCATAGTGGATGGCAACGTGAGCACCGTCGCAAAATGGGCTATTTGCCGAGGCACCGCACCGACACAGCACTACCCTATTTCTCTCCTCCAACTCCTCGCCATCAACACCCACAATAGGAATACCACCCCTCACCCATAAACCACCCGAAGCCATCATCGAGGGATCTTCTATAAGTCCCAACGAGGGCTCGTAGTGAGGTTCAAAGGGGCGACCACTCACCCTATCCCATACACTGAGCCGCCCACTCGGACAGAGCGACGCCTGACGCACAGCAAGCTCGCGGGAGGCAGGGTCGTCGGAGCGTTCCACGTTGTGCCACACACGCCCCACCGCATCACAAAAACGGCCAAAGGCGCAATAGGATTTGTTGTCCGAGAGAACAAGCGTAGGCCCTTCCAGTCGTTCAGCATCGGCGAGAAGTGGCGCACGATAGCGACTCTCATCATCGCCCCACTCTATCTTGGTGTGAGTGCCGTCGCAATAGGGAGCAGAACGTGAACGACCACACCGACAGAGCGCCGTGGGATTGGCAGTGAGAGGATAGACCTCACCCTGACGGAACGACCAACTGTCGCCCTCAGCATTGAGGATTATGAATTGTTGTGCGAGCGGTGGTCTGCCATATATAAGGTATGGGCCGTGCGGGGTGATGTGCACCTTGAACTGCTCGGGCGCAATATGAGTGCCGGGTTGAATTTTGCGTGCCATAAGTGTATGTATTTTTATGGAATGCAATGCAACAATCGTTCCCATAAAAAAGGGAGATTAGGGAGAGACGATGCGATGCGATGCGATGCAATTCAAAATTCAAAATTGGCTAAACCTGAGAGAATGTCGAATTGCTCTCAAGTTTTTTTGTATGGAATTTAGGGAGTTTAAAGAATGTTGCGATTAAGCGAGAGCAGAGGCTGCTTGCAGACTATGCCGAGCGGAAGCAACAAAAAGAGTGCGAAGCAGGATTAATAGTAGGAAAAGAGTAGGGAGTTTAAGGAGTTTAGGCAGAGTAAGGAGAAGTCCTATTCTCACTATTCAAAAAAACACAGAGAAGGACTCGATGTCCTTCTCTGTGTTTACTTTAACCCCACAAAGGATAGTACGGAGGCAACCACATAACAATCCCCGACAACCTCCCTCAATAGAAACGGGTCCACGACCCAAAAAAAAGTCGTAGAATTGTGGGAATTTTAGGCGGGGGAGTCTTGACGGCCACGCAGCATACTTTTTGTATGTAAGTGGTCGGCAAGGCTCCACCAACACCAAATTCACCAATTATACGGCTTTTTTAGAAATCGTACATTGTACGCTTGTCTATAATCACCCCACCACTCAACGTCACACTTCCTACTTTCGCACGCAGCATAGCCTTCATAGTGGTAGCATCCATATTGTAGCACCTCACCTCACGGCCATCCAAATCGACATAATAGGGACTTGACGAGAGGAACGAGGCAGTAATACATATCAGCTCATCCCCCATCATCTCGGCCTCTTCCACCAACCTTTGCACTCTGCGTTGCACCTTCGGTCTTTCGAGGTCATCCAGATCGAGCACAACCAACATACGGGTAGTGCCTGGCAAGTAGAGAAGCTCCTCCGTAAAGTCGCCCGAGGCATCGAAGACCGCAAAGTCGCGTACCGACATATCAATATTATTGCTATCCACGCCCGAGATTTTGGTATCGACATACTCCCAGCGTGTGGTGTCATACCAAGTGGTGTCGGTCAGTTCAAATTCACGCTCCTTACCCGTCTGCAAATCTCTATATATCAGCGTAGTAACAATATCCTCAACATCAGGCTCTCGATTCATCTCCTCGACAATATTCACCCCCTCCTTAAAGGGCAGGAAGTCAATCAGAGGCAGATGGCGATAGCACGAGATACCCAGAGTAGCCGCCATTGAAGCAAAGAGCAGAGTAAGTACTCCCTCCCTTACTGTGAAGGGGAAGAATCTCCTGTCAAGCTCACTCCACCAGAGCAATACACTCATAGGCCAGATAACCGCATTCTTGGCAAACGACTGCCAATTGGTCATCTTCAGAGCATTGCCAAAGCAGCCACAATCAGCAATTGGCTCAGTGATTGCCAACCATAGCGTCAGACCTGTAAAAAAGGTCATCATCACTATACAGAATAGAGTGATGAGCCTGAGCCTTACGGAGAAAAAGAGCATACAGCCCATCATCAACTCACCCGCACACAGCCAGATACCGAGCACCATAGCGGCAGGCTTTAGTCCATCCCAGCCAAAGGCAGAAAAATACTCCTCCAAAATCAGAGCAGTACCCCACGGATCTATCGTCTTGACAAATCCTGAAAAAATCAGTGTAACAGAAATGATGTAGCGACACACATCGTTGATGTGTGATGCCTTAACTCTCTTTCTTAACTCTTGGGCTTTCATTTCAAACAATATATTATTAGTCGAGCAGTGGCTCCACAACACCTCTTAATCGCTCAAAGATAACATCCGCCGTAGCCATACCGCCCTCGCTATCTGAACAATCGACCACAAAGAATCTCTCCTCGGCTTCGGCTGCATCAAGATAGACCTGACGCACAGTGCGCTGCAAGTCGAGCGAAGACTCGTGAATATCCTTCTTACCGTTAAGGTAGTCTCTGTCATCACCCTCGCGCACCTCTGATAGTTTGCGTTCGGTAAAGGCGAAAGGGACATCAAGGAAGAGCGACGCCGTAGGTCTGGGGATTGCAAACTGCTCAAATTCCGTACGCAAAATCCACTCTTTCAACTCCTTACGCTCAGCCTCATCTTTCACCTTTGCACACTGGTAGCCGACATTCGAATAGACATATCTATCCACAATCACCACATAGCCATCTGCCTCCCAGCCACGAATAGTAGCTGCCGCATCGGCCCTATCACCGGCATACAAGAGGGCAACAAGGTAGGGGTTTACATCCTCCACACCACCAAACTCACCCCTCAGAAAGCGAGCTATAAGCTCACCATAGACAGGCGCATCGAAGCGGGGAAAATGAAGATATTTAACCTTGCGTCCCTCACTTTCGAGCCACTCGGTAAGCATCTTAATCTGAGTGGATTTACCGGCTCCATCAAGGCCTTCGAGAACAATAAACATACCTCAATCTATTTTAACATCTGCACCGCACGGCGAACTCCCGCAACAAGTGCATCTACTTCATCCATAGTATTATAGAAGGCAAACGAAGCACGACAAGTACCCCTGATGCCAAAGTGATCCATCACAGGGTCAGCACAGTGAGCACCCGTACGAACAGCAATGCCCAATTTGTCCAGAATCATACCCATATCGTAGTTATGAACACCCTCGACATTGAACGACACAATACTGCATTTATCATTTGTGCGACCATAAATCGTCAGTCCATCAATCTCGGAGAGTCTATCCTCGGCTGCCACACGCAACTCGTTCTCCCAGGATACAAGTTCTTCTCTATCAAAGCCTTCCAGCCACTTGACAGCCTCACCGAGAGCAATCGCATCGATATAATTTGCAGTGCCCGCCTCAAACTTCAAGGGCAACTCGGCATAGGTGGTGCCACCGAACGAGACACGCCCCACCATATCGCCACCACCCATATAGGGAGGCATCTTCTCAAGCCACTCGCGCTTGCCATAGAGCACACCCACACCCGTAGGGCCATATAGCTTATGGCTCGAAAATGCATAAAAATCACAATCAAGAGCCTTTACATCCACTGCCGAGTGGACAACACCCTGACAGCCATCGACCATCACCGGCACACCCTTCGAGTGTGCAATACGCACAATCTCAGCCACATCCGGCATAGTGCCGAGTACGTTGGAGGCCTGCGTTACCGCCACAATGCGTGTACGCTCGTCAATCAGCTCGGGCAGCCTCTCTATCATCAGCCGACCCTCATCATCAAAAGGCAGAACCCTGATTTCGGCCCCCTTGCGCTCGCAAAGCAGTTGCCAGGGGACAATATTAGAGTGGTGCTCCATCTCGCTAACAACCACATTATCTCCCTCACGCACAGCCATTTCGCCATACGACGAAGCCACCAGATTGATAGCTGCCGTAGCTCCTGCCGTAAAGACAACCTCACCTCTATCCTCCACTCCGAGCAGTCGTGCCACCCTCAGACGAGCCTCCTCATAGAGTTCGGTGCAACGCTCCGAGAGGTGGTGAACACCACGATGGATATTTGCGTTCTCCTCGCGATAGAGCCTATCGATACTCTCAATCACCACACGCGGTTTCTGGGCTGTGGCAGCATTGTCAAGATAGACCAATGGTTTGCCATAGACCTTACGGGAGAGTAACGGGAACTCTTCTCTTATCTGCTTTAAGTCGAACGCCATATAATGTATAAAAATACTAATTCAACGAATCTAACTTCTTATCAATCAGCACCTCCAACTCGGAGCGCAACTCCTCGTCGGCAATGTGTGATGTAACATCTGCTGCGAAGCCCATCATCTGCAAGCGGCGGGCTGCCGCCTCATCCAGACCCCTCTGGCGCATATACCAGATAGCATCCTCGTCCATCATACCGACCGTGGCACCGTGACTGCACTTAACATCATCGGCATATATCTCGAGTTGCGGCTCGGTCTTAATCTCTGCCCTGTCGTTGAGCAGAAGGTTGCGGCTCTGCTGAAAAGCAGCCGTGCGCTGCGCATCGGGAGCCACATATATCATACCACTGAAACGACCGCGCGCCATACCGGCAGCAATACCCTTAACAACCTCACTACTACGACAATCGGCCACCTCGTGGCGCACATCGAGAGCCAAGTTCATACGCTCATCACCGCCAACCACATACAAGGCACGATACTCGAACTCTGCCTCTGCACCCGCAAGTTCGACACGATGGCGCACACTTCCACCCTCACCCAGATAGACAGCCGTCATATCGACACAGCTACCCTCAGCGAGTCGGAGCGTCAAAGCAGAATTAGCACTACCCTTCTCGCACACATCTGCAACAACCACCTTAGCACCACTACCAACCGAGATAACTCGCTCAGCCCCAGCACACTCTGCACAGAGATTAATACTTACCATATCGCCATCGGCAATGGTAATCTCCGTACAATCGGCCATCAGGTCGTAGCGACGATATTTATTCTCCGTATTACTCATCGTTACTTTGCATCGTGTTGTTTGATAAGCCAATCGTAGCCCTCTTTCTCGAGTTTCAGAGCCAACTCCTTACCACCCGAATAGATAATCTCGCCCTTATAGAGAACGTGAACAAAATCGGGAACAATATAGTCCAAAAGTCGCTGATAGTGAGTAATCAACACCGTGGCATTATTCTCCGAGCGCAGGCGGTTGACACCTGTCGCAACAATCCTCAGCGCATCGATATCCAAGCCGCTATCGGTCTCGTCAAGCACTGCCAGGCGGGGCTCCAGCATTGCCATCTGGAAAATCTCATTCTTCTTCTTCTCGCCACCCGAGAAACCCTCGTTGACAGCACGGCTCGTGAGTCGGCTATCGAGCTCCACGATGGCACTCTTCTCCTTCATAAGTTTCAGGAACTGAGCAGGGGTGAGGGGCTCTTTGCCCTCCCACTTACGCTTCTCGGCGAGTGCAAGTTTCATAAAGTTTGCCATCGACACACCAGGAATCTCAACGGGGTACTGGAAGCCCAAGAACAAGCCCGCACGAGCCCTGTCCTCAATCGACATCTCCAACAGATTCTCCCCGCAATACTCCACGCTACCGCCGGTAACCTCAAACTTCTCGCTACCTGCCAGCACCGAAGCAAAGGTACTCTTACCCGAGCCGTTAGGGCCCATAATGGCGTGTACCTCACCGGGGTGTACCTCAAAATTGATACCCCTCAATATCTCCTTACCTCCAACCGAGGCGTGTAAATCCTTAACCTTTAACATTTTTGTACATACACTATGTGGTTGCGGCTAATACTCTTAGGAAGGTAAAAGGTAAAATGTAAAGAAAACTCAGCCAAACCACGCGTTTATATCTCTTTTCTTCTCTATATCTATATATATAATAATAGGTATCGGCTAACCCACCGACCCCTCAAGGCTAATCGAGAGCAGTTTCTGCGCCTCGATAGCAAACTCCATAGGCAACTTATTCAGCACCTCACGAGCATAGCCATTGACAATCAGCCCCACAGCCTCCTCAGTACCGATACCGCGCTGGTTGCAGTAGAAGAGCTGGTCGTCGCTAATCTTGCTTGTGGTAGCCTCGTGCTCCACAACAGCCGAGCGATTGCGCACATCGACATAGGGGAAGGTGTGAGCGCCACACTTATCACCAATCAGCAGCGAGTCGCACTGCGAATAGTTCCTCGCACCCTCAGCACCAGGCATAACCTTCACCAGACCACGGTAGCTATTCTCACTCTTGCCCGCCGAGATACCCTTCGACACAATACGGCTACGAGTGTTACGACCGATATGTATCATCTTGGTACCCGTATCAGCCTGCTGGTAGTTGTTGGTAAGTGCCACAGAGTAAAACTCTCCCACACTATTATCACCCGCAAGCACACAGCTCGGATACTTCCAGGTGATGGCGGAGCCTGTCTCAACCTGAGTCCACGACAAACGCGAATTATCACCCTTACACAAACCTCTCTTAGTCACGAAGTTATATATACCGCCTCGTCCCTCCTTGTCGCCAGGGTACCAATTCTGCACTGTCGAGTACTTAACCTCCGCATCCTTCATCACCACAATCTCCACAATAGCGGCATGCAGCTGATTCTCATCACGCATCGGAGCAGTACATCCCTCCAAATAGCTCACATACGCCCCCTCATCGGCAACAATCAAGGTACGCTCAAACTGGCCTGTACCCGCCGCATTGATGCGAAAATAGGTGCTAAGCTCCATAGGGCAACGCACGCCCTTAGGGATATAGCAGAACGAGCCATCGGAGAAGACCGCCGAGTTGAGAGCTGCAAAGTAGTTATCGCCACTGCTCACCACCGAGCCGAGATACTGCTTGACAAGGTCGGGATGCTCCTTAACAGCCTCGCTGATAGAGCAGAAGATAATACCCTTCTCAGCCAAGGTCTGGCGGAAAGTGGTCTTCACAGAGACCGAATCGACAACAGCATCCACAGCCATCTGCGCACCCTCAACACCTGCCAGCACCTTCTGCTCTTCGAGCGGAATACCCAACTTATCGAAGGTCTCAAGCAAGGCGGGATCAACCTCGTCCATACTCTTATACTTTGCCGTGCTCTTAGGCGCAGCATAGTAGATAATATCGTTATAGTCAATGGGCGGTATGCGCAAGTGCGCCCACTCGGGCATCTCCATAGTGAGCCACCTACGATAAGCACTCAGGCGGAACTCGGTGAGCCACTCAGGCTCCTCCTTGGCAGCCGAGATATACCTCACCACATCCTCGCTAAGCCCACGAGGAATGGTCTCGGTCTCAATATCGGTCACAAAGCCATACTTGTACTCGCCCGAAAGTTCGTCGTTAATTATATCTTTACTATCCTTCATCTCTTACTCCTTATCACAGAAAGCACTATTCTGAACCTACAAATTTAGTGATAGTTAACCGTTTTACAAAATTTACACCCGATTTAATCTTTCTCTCCGCTTTTTGTAAAAAGCGGAACCAAAAACTTTTGTGCTATTTAGTTTGCGGGTTTAGAGATTGCCTTGCAGCAATTACAAACAAAATATAGGTAAGATTAGTTCAAGCAAGCTTGACTAATCTTACCTATATTTCATTTGTACCCTCTACGAGGGTATCCCCTAAACCCGAAAAAACCAATTGCTACACAAAAAGTCTAAGCGGTTATTTCATAATTCCTATAATTCCCATAACTCCTATAACTCTCAGAAACAACAACCGAGAGATATATCGAATATCTCTCGGTTGTTGTTTCTGAATCTTGAATTTTAAATTTAAAAACACAAGCCCGAGCTTTTTCGAACTCGGGCTTGTGTATATTTAAGAGTGTGGATTACTCCATAGTCTTAAGAAGATCGTTGTACTGGTTGTACTTATCCATCATACCCTCCATATCGCGGAGACGGAAGCATACGCTACGCAAGTACTCAACATACGACTTGTCGCTGGGGTTCAGCGCGTGTGCCTTCTCCAGGGGCTCGATCGACTTAGCATAAACCTCGTTAACCTCCTTCAATGCAGCGTCGTACTCAGCCTGACCCGAGTAGGTCTTAGCGTTAGCGTCGCGGAACATCTTGTCAGCCTTGCTGATGTAGAGGTAACCTACACTGTACTGTGCGCCATCGTTCTCGGGGAGCAACTCAGCAACCTTTACGAAGCTTGCCAAAGCACCGTCGATATCGCCCTGACCATTCTGGATACGACCCAGACCGTTCCACAACGAAGCGTTGTTGGGATCCTTAGCGATAGCCTCCTCTACCAAAGGAATAACTGCTGCGGGATCCTCACCCATACTTACATAGTAGTCAGTGAGGCACTCGATAATCTTAGCGTTGTCAGCATACTTCTCGAAACCGGTCATCAGCATATCCTTTGCAGGTGCCAAAACCTCCTTGTTAATCTCATCACCCGAAGCCATCTCCTTCAGAGCCTGATACTGGAAGTAGTAAGCGTCACCATCCTGCTCAAAACCACCCTCTGCAGAGGTCTTGAAAGCGTCGAACGAAGCCTGATAGTTCTCACCGAAGAAGTAAGCCAGACCTGCGTTGTAGAGAGCTGCAAAGTTAAGGTTCAGCATAGCGGGCGAATCCGAAATCTTATAAGCGGTAGTGAAGAGATCACCAGCCTTGTTGTACTGACCAGCACCGTAAGCGAAGCTAGCGTTCTTCAACAGAGCGTCGGTAATGCTGTTGATACCACCCATAACCTGCATCATAGCCTTCGAATCGAGCTCCAGAGCCTTATTGTAAGCCTCGATAGCCTTATCCAATGCACCGGGAACAAGCTCTACGGGGAACTCCCAACCAGCAATATTACCATTAGCATCTGCGTATGCTACGAACTCGGGAGTGTAGACAATCTTAACCATCTCTACGCCACCTACATTTACATTCTCCTGCGAAGTGGGCTCGCCAAACATCACAGCAGCGTTCATAGTGTTCAGACCATCATAAACATTCTTCGAGTAAACAGTGTAGGCATCCAACATAGCCTTACCGTAGTTAATCCAGGTTGCAGATTTGGTTGCCTTCTTTGCCAAGTCCTTCTCTGCTTTGGTAACCTTCTTCATAACACCCTCGGTATCAACCTCTACTTTCTGTACATTACCGGGCATTCCGAGACCACCCATCTGGGCATACGAGGGAGCAGCCATTACCAATACTGCTGCTACCGCCATCAATAAACGTTTCATAATAAAAAGTGATTAAAGTGATTGTTAATTAATTAATTTCTATCTCGTCAATTAGTTATTGGTTAATAGTCCTCTTTATTACTATGATTCCTGAGAGGTCGATTCCGTTGCATCGCCTCCTTCAACCACCTCACCCTCAGCAACTTGCTCGTCGCTCTTAGGAACAGTGGTAACCGATGCAATCTGGTCGCCGTCGCGGAGGTTGATAATCTTCACACCCTGCGTAGCACGACCCGCCACACGAATATCGCTCACCGAAGTACGGATAGTGATACCGCTGCGATTGATAATCATCAGATCATCCTCATCGCTAACAGCCTGGATAGATACCAGCTGACCCGTCTTCTCAGTCACATTGATAGTCTTGACACCCTTACCGCCACGGTTGGTCACGCGGTAGTCATCCAAGTCGGTACGCTTACCGTAGCCATTCTCGCTCAGCACAAGGATTGTCTTGTCATCATCCGGCTCAACGCATACCATACCGACCACTCGGTTGTCGCCCTCAATCTCGACACCACGAACACCAGCACCCACTCGGCCGATGGGACGAACCTTCTCCTCGTTGAAGCGGATAGCCTTACCCTCCATAGTGCCAAGCAGAATCTCCGCCTTGCCACTTGTCAGGCGCGCATCGATAAGCTGGTCGCCCTCGCGAACAACAATGGCGTTGACACCGTTCTGGCGAGGACGCGAGTAAGCCTCCAGCTTGGTCTTCTTGATGATACCTTCGCGGGTAGCCATCACGATATAGTTGTTATCCACAAACTCCTTGTCATCCAGGTTACGCACTGTGATATAGGCTCTTACCTTATCATCCGGCTCAATCTGGATAAGGTTCTGGATTGCACGACCTTTCGACGAGCGTGCACCCTCGGGAATATTGTAAACCTTATGCCAATAGCAACGACCCTTCTCGGTGAAGAACAACATAGTGTTGTGCATAGTCGTCACATAGATATGCTCGATAAAGTCCTCGTCACGGGTTGCGCTACCCTTTGAGCCCACGCCACCCTTGCGCTGACTGCGATACTCGGTCAGAGGAGTACGCTTGATGTAACCCATATGCGAAATGGTGATTACCATCTCCTCGTCAGCATAGAAGTCCTCGGGGTTGAACTCACCGGCAGCCATCACAATCTCTGTGCGACGCTCATCGCCATACTTCTCCTTAATCTCCACGGTCTCATCCTTGATGATTCCGAACTGACGCTCGGGAGTAGCGAGAATATCGCGCAGATCGTCAATCTTAGCACACAGCTCTGCATACTCATCAGTGAGCTTGCCGTGCTCCAGACCTGTCAGCGCACGCAGACGCATATCGATAATGGCTGTTGCCTGAATCTCCGACAAATCGAAACGGTTCATCAAGGTAGCCTTCGCCTCGTCGGGAGTCTTCGAAGCCTTGATAATAGCCACAATCTCATCGATATTCTCCTGAGCAATCAACAGACCCTGAACAATGTGTGCTCTGCGCTCAGCAGCTGCCAAGTCGAAATTAGTACGACGAAGAATCACCTCGTGACGATGCTCAACAAAGTACTTAATCATATCTTTGAGGTTGAGCATCATAGGACGACCACCCACCAGCGCAATATTATTCACTGCAAAGGTGCTCTGCAGGGGGGTGTTCTTGTAAAGAGTATTCAGCACTACGCTCGACACAGCATCCTGCTTAAGGATAATGACGATACGAATACCCTCTTTGTTACTCTCGTCGTTGATATAGGAGATACCCTCAATCTTTTTCTCGTTGATAAGGGCAGCAATCTTCTTGATCATCTCGGCCTTATTGACCATATAGGGCACCTCGGTAACGATAATGCACTCACGACCCGAAGCAGTATGCTCAATCTCGGTGCGAGCACGCATCACCACCCTGCCACGACCTGTCTCGAGTGCCTCACGAACACCCTCGTAGCCATAGATGATACCACCTGTGGGGAAGTCGGGGCCCTTAACGTAGTTGGTGAGTTCGGAAACCTCAATCTCAGGATTATCAATATAGGCACATATAGCGTCACACACCTCCGAAAGGTTGTGAGGTGCCATATTGGTAGCCATACCTACAGCAATACCCGACGAACCATTCACCAACAAGAGAGGAATACGGGTAGGGAGCACGGTAGGCTCCTTCTCCGAATCATCGTAGTTGGGCATAAAGTCCACGGTATCCTTGTCGATATCGGCCATCACCTCGTCGGCAATCTTACGCATACGCGCCTCGGTATAACGCATCGCTGCTGCGCTGTCACCATCCATCGAACCGAAGTTACCCTGGCCATCCACCAGCGGATAACGAAGGCTCCACCACTGGGCCATACGCACCATTGCGTCATATACCGAACTGTCGCCGTGGGGGTGGAACTTACCCAACACATCACCGACAATCTTTGCACTCTTACGGGTAGGTTTGTTGGAGTAGAGGCCGAGCTCGTGACTCATATCGTACATAATACGACGGTGCACAGGCTTCATACCATCACGCACATCAGGCAAAGCACGAGAAACAATAACCGACATCGAATAGTCGATGTAGGCGCTCTTCATCTGCTCCTCAATATTAATTTTTTGTATCCTTTCGTCTGCCATTTTTTATCTTGTTACTATAACCGCGTAAAAATACTACTTTTTTCCTTTTCGACCAAACAAATCGACCTCAAAAAGGTGGCATATAGTGTGAATTTCAGCCTATAATACCCAAAATGCAAAATTGAAAGACAAAGAGAGGTGAAGGGAGGCGAAGAGGGGTGAAGGGAGATTAAGAAAATTAAGGAGTTTAAGGAGATTAAAGAATTTAGGGAATTTAAGGAATTTAAGGAACTTAAGGATTATCCCTAAACTCCCTAAACTCCCTAAACTCTCTCACATCTTTGCTCTTTCATCTTTGTTCTTTCATCTTTCCCATAACTCCCATCCTCCCCCCCCCAAAAAAAACAACCGAGAGCAATTCAACATTGCTCTCGGTGTTAATTCATTACAAATCCAAAACCTGTCAATCAGACGGCTTTCTATCGAAAATCAATAATTTCGTAATTCTTGAACTCAGTCGCCGAAAACTGGAACTTCTTATCATTTAGGCTCTTCAGCTTCTCGACACTCTCCACCTTCACGCTCAGCTCCAAGCCGTTGAAGTCGTAGCGCAACTCCACAGGGCGACCATCCTCGGGCAGAGCATAGAGCACCACCCTGCGCACCCCGTCGAGCACACCCTCACGAGGCACAAGGTGCACCACGGCAGCACGTCCAAGCGAGGTATCACTCTCGCCTGCCACACTCACCTCGAAGGCCTCACCACCGAAGTCGAAGGCTCGCAGAGGGTTGACAAGCAGGTTGCGGCTCTCGGGGTCGATACGGTCAATTGTCACCTCCATATTCACCCCATCAACACCGTAGCGATAGAGTCCATCGGAGAACTGCTCCTGCCCCATCACCTCGATATGGTACTTTTGTCCAGCCACCACATACTCACCACGTTGGGAGTCCATACCCTCCATATCGACCACAAATCGCACACGATAGCCATCGGCACGCTCGGCGAAGAAGTTCGTCACACGCGCCACCATCTCGTCGGCACTCTGTGCCTCCACTCTCTGCACCCAGAACAGAGCAAGTGTAAGGGTAAAAATATATAAAATTTTTCTCATTTTTCTCTTTATTTACAAGCCAAGGCTCTCCAAAATTCGAGCCACCTCGTTCATATCATACACCAGCACTTCGCGTGGCTTTCCGCCATCCACCGGGCCTACAATACCGGCACTCTCCAACTGATCCATAATACGCGCTGCTCGTGTATAACCAATTGTGAATCTGCGCTGTATGTAGGATGTTGAGCCTTGCTGATGCTGCACTACAAAGTTAGCAATCTCGCGGAACATAGGGTCATAGTTAATCTCCCCCGCAGGCTCCGAGCCCATCGACGCAGCACCACCTTCAGGCACAAAGTCAGGCAATTGGTAGGCGGTAGGATACCCCTTTTGGCGACTGATAAACTCGGTTATACGCTCAATCTCGGGCGTGTCGAGGAAGGCACACTGCAAGCGTGTGAGTTCGCCATTTATCAACATCAGCATATCACCCTGACCAATCAGCTGGTTTGCGCCTGGTTGGTCGATAATGGTGCGCGAATCGACCATAGAGGTCACACGGAAGGCGATACGCGCCGGGAAGTTAGCCTTGATAA
>JAZUCV010000022.1:0-8942 GCA_045639285.1 Tidjanibacter sp. | reverse complement strand
TGTAGAGTTCGAGGAGGTTAAGTAGTATTACCGTGCTCACGAAATCATCTGGCTTGTAAATTTTGCACTTCCCTCGAAAGGCTTCGCCTCATTTACGCTAAGTAAACTTCGGCTCGCCTTTCTTCACGAAGCCCAAAATTTCCTAAACCATATGACTTCTCGATGTGAGTGAGTTTATATTAAAAGCAGAGAGTGGTTCGAACCACTCTCTGCTTTTTTTGTAGGGCGGATAGGAGTAATGGGAATAATAGGAATTATGGGAATGTTGCGATTAAACGAGAGCAGAGGCTGCTTGCAGACTATGCCGAGCATGAGCAACGAAAAGACTGCGAAGCAGAATTAATTATGGGAGTTTAGGGAATTTAGGGAGATACCATTTACATTTAGACTCTTTGGGTAACAATTAGGTTTTTCGGATTTAGGGGATACTCTCGTAGAGAGTACAATGAGAAATAGAGCGGTGATTGTCAAGTTTACTTGAACAAATCACTGCTCTATTTATCGTTGTAATAACTGCAAAGTTATTCCTAAGCAGCTGAGTTGGGTTTGTTTGCGAGAAGATTTTGCGGATTGTTTGAGGTTATTTTCTTTCGCGGTTTGAGGCGCATAGCGGGGGCTATGTAACGAGAAGCGAGGAAGAAAAGAGCCCAAACAAATCCAAAAGACCGAAGTTAACAAACCCTACTCAGTTGCTAACCCACAAACTAAAATGTGTAAAAGTTTTTGCGGAGCTTTTTACAAAAAGCGACAAAAGTTTTTGGTCCCGCTTTTTACAAAAAGCGGAGAAAAGTTTTTGGGGAGTCTTTTTACAAAAAGCGGAGATTAGTCTTCGGGGGTTTCGATGCTGAGTTGGAATATTTGCAGTCCGAAGCGTGGTATTATTGCCACGATATGGTCGATAATGTCTGCTTGTGCTATTTCGAATGCGCGCCACTCTGTTTGTGCGAGGAAGAGGTATATTTGCAGTGGCAGGCCGTACTGTGTTGGTGCGAGTTCTCGCACCATTGCGAGCATCTCTTTGTGTCGCAGGGGCATATTCTCTATGTAGTCTGTCAGGTATGCGCGGAATAGTGTCAGGTTTGTCACCTCTCCGTGGTCGGCGGGTCGTGCGGCGAGATAATGCTCTACGGCGGGGATGTCGGACAGTGAGGATAGCTCCTCGGGTGTGCAGAAGCGGATGCTACGCACGTCGAGCAGCAGCGAACGCATCACCCTGCGCCCGCCGCTATCTTTCATTGCCTGCTGGTTTATCAGATGGTTGTCTGTCAGGACGTAGGGTGGTACGGTGCTTAGCGAGTTGTCGAAGTTACGGATTTTCACTGTATTGAGTGTCACCTCCTCCACTACCCCCTCTACACCGTGCGAGGGCATCTCCACCCAGTCGCCCACCTTTATCATATGCTCCTGTGATAGCATCACGCCTGATACCAGACCAAGTATGGAGTTCTTGAATATAAGGCTTACTATGGCTGCCGAGGCACCAAGACCTGTGAGCAGTTTGGTGGGCGACCGGTTTAGAAAGATGGCTATGATAAGTATTATCCCCACTACGAAGATAATGATTTGAAGCACCTGCATCACCCCTTTCAGGGGTCTGTTTCGGTAGTCGCGACGCCGGTAGAATATCTCGAATAACACCTTTACGGTGTTGTTTGCCAACCCCACCATAAGCAGTACAAAACTGACATTTAGCAACTTGATGAAAATCTTTGCCAGTCTTCCTTCCTCCACGAAGAGTAGCGGCAGCGAGGCGTATAGTATCATCAGCGCCACGATTGCCGCCACCTTCGACACGTTCCCCTCGCTGAACAGGATTGCCACTTCCGCCGAGTGAAACCGCCCCCGCAGGTGCCTTGCCACCACACGAAGCAGCCACACCAGCAATAGCCATAACCCCGCCACCAGGAGGATGACAACGGCCACCGCCGCCACCTCACGCCATACCCCTTGCAGGTTCTCCAGGCCGAGCCACTGAAAGAGGGTGTCTAACAGATGTGTTATGTAGTCGTTCATAGTGCATAGTTTTGTGGTGGTAGTTGCAAATAGAGTGCAATTACCTATCTTTGCAACTACAAAAAAGCACTTATGAAGGATATTACTTTGTCGTTTACCGGCCACCGACCCGAGAAAATAGAGGGATATGCTGCCAACCCGAGAGAGGTGGAGCTACGTGTGCGTGAGGCACTTGCCGAGGCGACGAAGATGTTCTACCGCCACGGCTATCGTAGGTTTATGACGGGTATGGCCGATGGTGTCGATTTGTGGGCGGCCGACGAGATTCTGCGGGCCGTGGAGAGTGGCGAGATGGCCGAGGCGGAGATAGTGGCTGTCGTGCCGTTCAAGGGTCACCATCGCACCACACACACACCGGCATTGTATGAGAGAGTTATGGCCGAGGCCTCGGAGGTGGTATATATCTGCGAGAGATACCACCACAACTGCTACGCCCTGCGCAACGACTACCTGGTGGACAACGCATCTGCATTGGTTGCCTACTGCGAGGGCACGCCCGGAGGGACAAGATATACAATGCAACGCGCCAAACGACAAGGACTGACGATATTCGATATCGTCAATCCTTATATGTTTTGAAAATTTCCTAATCTATAGAATCCTGCCTTACCACTATTTGCGTTTGGCACGACGCATTTTGCGTAGTCGGCGACGCAGGGTACGTCGGTCGTACTTGACCTCTGCCTGCTTGTCGGGGGTGATGAAGAGCAATATGTCGTTGGGACGTAGCTCGGTGTTACCCCTTGGAACGATATACTCCTCGCCACGTCGTATCATCATAACCAGAGTGTCGGATGGCAAGTGTAGGTCTTTGAGTGTATGTCCGTTGGTGAGGTTTTCGGCTGTCAGCTTGCGCTCCACGAGTGCCGCCTTTACATCATCGGGCAGGTCGAAGTCGAATCCGCGCTCCTCCTCCTCTTCCGAGAGGTGAAGCAGGTCGGCCATCTTAGTCACCGTTGAGCCTTGCACGATGAGTGATATGATAACTACGCAGAAGATGGAGTTAAAGATAATATCGGCGTGTTGCAGCCCTGCGACCATAGGATAGGTGGCGAAGATGATAGGCACGGCGCCACGCAGTCCCACCCAGCTGATATAAGTTATTGCCTTGTTGCTCATCCCCTTAAATGGTAGCAGGCTGAGCCATACCGAGACAGGACGACCGATGATGGTGATGAAGAATGCGATGGCCACGCCAAGCAGGGCGACGCTCCATAGCTCGTGGGGGTTGACCAGCAGGCCGAGCACGATGAACATTACAATCTGCATCAGCCACGCCACACCATCGAAGAAGGTCATCAGGTGGCGTTTGTGCGGTGTGCGCTTATTGCCGACCACAAGACCGCCAATGTATACCGCCAGATAGCCATTACCGCCAAGAAGGTCAGTAAAGGAGAAGATGAAGAAGCTGAGCGAGAGGAGTAATACCGAATATAACGACTTGTTGCTCAGGTCGATATGCTCCATTATCCATACTGTGGCCAGGCCGAGCAGGTAGCCCGCAAGTGCGCCGATGCCCATCTGGGCAAGGAACCAGCCCACAGACTCTCCCACGCCCATACTATTGCCACCGAGCATAGCAATCAGGAAGGTGGTTAGAACGTACGCCATAGGGTCGTTACTACCGCTCTCCAACTCCAGCAACGGGCGCAGGTTGTTTTTGAGTCCCTGTCGCTTGGCGCGAAGTATGGAAAATACTGACGCTGAGTCTGTTGATGATACGATGGCGGCGGGTAGCAGTGCCTCCATAAAGGTCATCTCGATTTGGAACAGAGAGGACATAAAATAGATGAAGGTGCCTGTCAGCAGGGTGGTCAGCACAACGCCTAATGTGGCGAGTGTTATACCCTTGGCCATCACGGGGCGTATCTCGTCGAACTTGGTATCCATACCGCCCGAGAAGAGGATGATACAGAGCGAGATGGTACCAATAAACTGCGCTGCTCGCGGTGAGTCGAACTCTATGCCCAGACCATCGGTGCCGAAGAGCATACCGACAGCCAAGAAGAGCAACAGCATAGGTGTACCGAAACGGTTGCTGATTTTACTTGCGAGGATGCCCACAAAGAGGAGGAGTGCTCCTATGAGAAGTATGTTTTCTGATGTTAGCGTCATTGTCTGTTAGTGTTATCTATTGAGCTACAAATTGATAGGTGATTGTGCCAATCTGCTTTTCGGGGGCAGACGAGTCAATGTTGAAGCGTGATTGCAGTGCTGCGTCAACTGCTGTGGTTGTCATACAGTAGTCGTCGCGGGTTGTGCTCTTGACGGTGGCTGCCGTAACATCGCCATTGCGATTTACCGTTATCTCGACAACTACCGTACCGCCACCCTGACACTTATAGGCTGGCTTATAGAGATATACGGCATTGCGCACGGGAGCACTCAGCGAGTAGGAGACCATTACATTGCCCTCCACACGCGATGAGGAAGGCTCCTTGCCGTCATCCGCGGAGCCGCTACGATTGTGGTTGTCAATCATATCCTGTATCTCCTGCTCTCCCCGTTGTTGGCGTGAGCGGTTGTCGCGCATAGCCTGCTGTGCTGCCTCGGCACGGTCGAAAATCTCGCGTGCATCAAGGCCCTTGTCGTTGCGGAACTCCTCGCCCGTATCGGTGGCATTCTCGTTCGAAACCCTGTTCTGCACCGGTCCCTGCGGCTCTTGCATCTCGTTGAGCATTCGGTTGAGTTCCTGTGCTCTTTCGAGCTCCTCTTGCAGGCGCTCAAACTCCTCAGGGTCAAAGTAATATATCTCCGAGTCGTGTTGTTGTTTCTCGAGTACGATACGCACCGTTACAAACGAAATTGCAAGGACAAGATAGAGAATCACCGTCGCCAACAATGCCTTATGGTGGGCATATACCCACCTGCCGAGGTCGAACTTCCGCTGACGAAACGGGAGGTTCAGACGCTCGCGCTCTTTGTGCAATTGAGGCTTATTGTTGCTTTCGTTCATAAAGTTCAAAAATATTCTACAAAAATAGGAATAATTTCCTATTCTTTATAAAAAATTAATACCTTTGCAGCCGTAAATAACAAACCATTACCCTTATGGGCTTGAAACAGCAAACAATAAGAGAAGAAATAATTTTTTCCGGCAAAGGACTTCATACAGGATTGCAGGTGACAATGAGCGTTAAGCCCGCCCCTGCAAACCACGGCATAACCTTCCGTCGAGTTGACTTGGAGGGTACTCCCATTGTCCCAGCACTTGGCACATACGTTACCGATACGTCGCGTGGCACAACTATTGAGTGTGGTGCGGCCAAGGTGAGCACCATCGAGCATATTATGTCGGCTCTCTGGACTCTGGGTGTGGATAATGCTCAGATTGATATCAACGCCCCCGAGACCCCCATTATGGATGGCTCGTCGAAGGAGTATGCTGCAGAGATTGAGCGCGTAGGTGTTGTGGAGCAGGAGGCTGACAGAGAGTATTATACCGTCACCGAGGAGGTGTCGTTCTCGATTCCCGAAAAGGGTGTTGAGGTGCGACTGCTGCCCGCCGATGAGTATGATGTTGATGTGGCAGTAGATTACAACTCCAAGGTGCTCGGCAAGCAGCAGGCCCATTTTGCGGAGAGTGACAACTACCGCACAGAGATTGCTCCCTGCCGTACCTTTGTATTCCTCCACGAGATTATGTTCCTCTTCAACGCTAACCTGATTAAGGGTGGTGATGTGGACAATGCGATTGTAGTGGTGGAGCACCCCGTGAGCGACGAGGAGATTGCACGCCTGTCGTCACTCTTCAACAAGAGCGATATCAAGGTGAGCGGTGGTTACCTCAATAACCTCAAACTCCGCTTTGAGAATGAGATTGCCCGCCACAAACTCCTCGATATTCTTGGTGACCTCGCACTGCTGGGTCGTCGCATCCGTGGCAAGGTGGTGGCTGTCCGCCCCGGACACTATGCAAATACCGAACTTGTAAAGAAGATTCTTGCTTAAAAGAGAGTTCTTTTTATTGATACTCAGTGCAATAAAGAGGATGTGTAGAACGTTAGATAGAAAACACTTGATAAAAGATAAATAAGATGATTAGTAATCTGGCTTATGTGCACCCCGATGCGAAATTGGGTGAGAATGTAACCGTCGAGCCCTTTGCATACATTGCAGGCGATGTGGTTATCGGTGATGATTGTTGGATTGGCCCGGGTGCAGTGGTGTTGGATGGTGCTCGTATGGGCAAAGGGTGTAAGATTCACACCTCGGCCGTTATCGCCGGTGTTCCCCAGGACTTGAAGTTCAAGGGCGAATATACCACCGTTGAGATGGGCGACTACAATACAGTACGCGAGAGCGCAACCATCAACCGCGGTACAGCCGCTAAGGGCAAGACCGTGGTTGGTAGCAACAACCTCATTATGGCTTACGCACACGTGGCACACGACTGCGAGGTGGGTAGCAACTGTGTGATTGTCAATAATGTATCTTTGGCTGGTGAGGTAGAGGTTGGCGACTGGGCGATTATTGGTGGCCACGCTGCTGTGCATCAGTTTGTGCGTATCGGTGAGCACGCAATGATTGGTGGCGGTACTTTGCTGACCAAGGATGTGCCCCCCTATGTTAAGGTTGCGCGTTATCCCGCTACCTTTGTGGGTGCTAACTTCCTCGGCCTGCGTCGCCGTGGCTTCACCCCTGAGCAGATTGGCGCAGTGCAGGATATGTTCCGCATCATCTTCCAGGAGGGTCGCCTCTATGGTAAGGCGTGCGATATTGTTATGGAGCAGTTCCCCCAGAGTCGTGAGCGCGACCTGGTGGTTGACTTTATACGTTCTTCGAAGCGCGGAATTATTAAGCCTTTTAATCCGAACGCCTCGAACGACGAGTAAAAAAGCCGTATAATTGGTGAATTTGGTGTTGGGGGTGCTTACGAAGTCATCTGGCTTGTAAATTTTGCACTTCCCTCGAAAGGCTTCGCCTCATTTACGCCAAGTAAACTTCGGCTCGCATTTCTTCACGAAGCCCAAAATTTCCTAAGCCATAGTGACTTCTTGAAGTGAGTGGGTTTATATTAAAGCTGAGAGTGGTATCGAGCCACTCTCAGTCTTTTTATTAGGGAGATTTGGCTCCCAAATCTCCCTAATAACTATTTATTTATTCCCAAAATTTCGTTATATTTGCTAAAAATAACCAAAGCCTAAAAATCGTACTACTATGTATACAGCAGACAAAAAATTATATGTGGCTCATGGGCCGCACGGGCAGATATCTATTGAGGGATCGATGGCTAATCGTCACGGGCTGATAGCCGGTGCGACAGGTACCGGTAAGACAGTAACCCTCCAGGTGCTCGCCGAGACCTTCTCGCAGGCGGGTGTGCCCTGTTTTATGGCAGATATGAAGGGAGATCTCTCTGGTATTAGCCAGAGTGGCAAGATGAGCGGCTTCATCGAGAAGCGTTGTGCTGAGTTCGGCATCTCCGACCCTGAGTTTGCGGGCACTCCCGTAAGGTTTTTCGATGTATATGGCGAGCGTGGCCACGCAATGCGCACCACCGTCAGCGAGATGGGGCCGCAACTCCTCGCCCGACTGATGCAACTGAATGATACCCAGAGTGGTATCCTTAACCTGGTATTCCGCATTGCCGACGACAACTCGCTGCTGCTCATCGACCTCAAAGATCTGCGTATGATGCTCGACTATGTGGCTAAGAATGCCAAGCAATACACCACCGAGTATGGTAATATTTCTGCCGCTTCGGTGGGGGCAATCCAGCGTGCGCTGATGGTTATCGAGAGTGAGGGTGGCGACAAGTTTTTCGGCGAGCCGGCATTTAACATCCTCGACCTCTTGGCTACCGAGGATGGGCTGGGCGTGATGAACGTCCTGGCGGCTGATAAGCTTATGCTCAACCCCAAGCTCTACTCCACATTCCTCCTATGGTTGCTCTCCGAGTTGTATGAGAATCTGCCTGAGGTGGGTGATGCCGAGTTGCCCAAGCTGGTATTCTTCTTCGACGAGGCGCACATGCTCTTCGATGGCACATCCAAAGCCTTGATAGACAAGATTGAGCAGGTGGTGCGACTGATACGCTCCAAGGGTGTGGGTGTCTACTTCATCACCCAGTCGCCGACAGACATCCCCGAGGATATCCTCGGTCAGCTTGGCAATCGCATACAGCACGCCCTGCGCGCCTTCACGCCCAAGGACCAAAAGGCGGTGCGCTCAGCGGCGCAGACCTTCCGTGCCAACCCTGCCTTCTCCACCGAGGAGGCGATAATGGAGCTCGGCACAGGTGAGGCACTCGTATCATTCCTCGACGAGAAGGGTGCACCCGCCATGGTGGAGCGTGCCAAGATACTCTTCCCCCTGAGTCAGATAGGTGCGATAAGTGACGAGGAGCGTCGTGCGCTGATGACGGCCGCACCCGCCGCAATACGCGCATACGACAAGGCGGTGGACAGTGTGAGTGCCTACGAGGTGCTCACCGAGCAGAGCGCAGAGGCGGAGCGTGAGGCAGCAGAGGCCGCAGCAGCCGAGGAGGAGGCAGAGCGCATAGCACAAGAGGAGCGCGAAGCAGCGAAGTGTCAGAAGAGCGGTGGCATAGGGCGCGGACTGCTCGGCACACTGATAGGCGCAGCAGCAACAAGCTTCGTGCGCAGCCTCGGCACATCAGTAGCCAAACAGATAACAACAGGCGGCAACAAAAAGAGCACTACAAAGAAAGGAACAGGCAAATCAATGCTTGCAAAAGCAACACAAACAGCCACCACAACCGCCACCCGCCAAATAGTGAACAAAACAATGAAAAACCTGCTTAAATAGTTTTTTCAGCAAAAACTTTTCTCCGCTTTTTGTAAAAAGCGGAACCAAAAACTTTTGGACTATTTAGTTTGCGGTTTTAGCGATAGCCTCAGTGGCTATTACGACAAAAAATAGATATAGGGAAGTTCAAGTAAACTTGGCTTCCCTATATCTATTTT
>JAZUCV010000021.1:0-37681 GCA_045639285.1 Tidjanibacter sp. | reverse complement strand
GGTGTTGAGCCATCCTTACCATCTACTCCGTCTTTACCGTCAGTTCCATTTTGGCCATCCTTGCCATCTTCACCGTGATAGATGGTAATGGGCTGCGATTTGGTAAATGTGATGGTATAGCCGATCGTTTCACCATCTTTGATGATGGGTGTAACGCCTGTAACATAGTCATTGTTCTGCAAAGCGTTCACAATTGTCTGCAACGATGAAATATTAGTGTTCATCTGCTTGCAGAGCTCTTCGAGTTTGGCAATTCGGCTCTCGTGGTCGTTGAGTTTGTCCCAAATTTTTGAATCGTCAAATGATTCACTACATCCTGCGATAAGCATCGTTATCGCAACGAGCAAATAGGTAAATAGTTTTTTCATAGTAATATGATTTTAGTTTAACATTCTACCAAATCAAATTACCATTCTGCTCCTCGATGGTGGGTGCCGGTCGGGTAAGTACAAAAAGAAAGTGTGGAGCAGTTCTCTGTTTATTCGAATAGAGGTTCTGGAATACCTTTGCTGAAATAAACTGACACAAGACCCCACACCCGTATCGTATGAGTAATTACACGCATACCAATACAGATGATGAGTGCTGTCGTTCACCCTCAGCAATGAATTTTCCAGATTCCTATTCGGGGTAAAAGCGAAACACTTTCATCAAATATGTAATATCGAGGGTATAACGCCCACGACTTTACAAAATTAGTGAAATTTTCTCAAATGACAACACTCTTCTGGGGTCTTGTTCGTATAAAATAGTCAAATCACCTCTTGCCTATTCGCAAAAGGTGATTAAATAGTAAGTGTGATTATTTACATTTAATTTAGACTACATAGAAGACTACACAACAAAAGAAAGAATAGGGGCAAAGCGATTTTTGCACGAAAAGTCGTTTCACAATCTAAGAATCCAACAGATTGTAAATAAACAAATTCGGCGGTGAAACATCATTCACCGCCGAAAAAGGATAGTCCTTGAAGGGAAGAGCCTTTATTATATATATAGGTATAAACTATTCGGGTTTTTCGACAATCTGGATGCCGAGCTCCTCCAGCTGTGCGGGGGAGATATGGGTGGGACTCTCGAGCATCGGGTCGCGGCCGGCATTGTTCTTGGGGAAGGCAATGTAGTCGCGGATCGAGTCAGCACCGCCCATCAGCGAGCAGAAGCGGTCGAAGCCAAATGCGATACCACCGTGAGGGGGTGCACCGAACTTGAAGGCGTTCATCAGGAAACCGAACTGCTTCTCAGCCTCCTCAGCCGAGAAGTTGAGGGCTGCAAACATCTTCTGCTGCAACTCGTGGTCGTGGATACGAATCGAGCCACCACCAATCTCAACACCGTTAACCACAAAGTCGTATGCGTTGGCGCGAATCTTACCGGGGTCGGTGTCGAAGTAAGGAATATCCTCTGCCTTGGGCGAGGTGAAGGGGTGGTGCATAGCGTAGTAGCGCTGAGTCTCTTCGTCCCACTCCAAGAGGGGGAAGTCCACAACCCACAGAGGAGCGATCTTGCTCTTATCTCTCAGGCCGAGGCGGTTGCCGAGCTCCAGACGCAGCTCGCAGAGAGCGGTGAGGCTGCGCTTGCGTGCGCCAGCAATCACAAAAATCATATCGCCAGCCTTTGCGCCACACTTCTCAGCCCAAGCGGCCAGAGTCTCCGCGCCAAAGAACTTGTCTATGCTCGACTTGATAGAGCCGTCGGCCTCCACACGAATCCAAACCAGACCCTTAGCACCCACCTGAGGACGCTTAACGAAGTTGGTCAGCTCGTCAATCTGCTTGCGGGTATAGGTTGCGCAACCCTCAGCCACGATAGCACCTACATACTCAGCCTCGTCAAATACTACGAAGCCACTATTGCGGGTCTCCTCGGTGAGGTTGTTGAAGCGCATACCGAAACGGATATCGGGTTTGTCCGAGCCGTAGAACTCCATAGCCTCGCTATAAGGCATACGGGGGAACTGCTCAGTCATCTCCACGCCCAGAAGTTCGCGGAACATCGACTTAGCCATACGCTCGAATACGTCGAGTACGTCCTCCTGATCTACAAACGACATCTCGCAGTCGATTTGGGTGAACTCGGGCTGACGGTCTGCACGCAGGTCCTCGTCGCGGAAGCAGCGTACAATCTGGAAGTAGCGGTCGTAGCCAGCTACCATCAGGAGCTGTTTCAGGGTCTGAGGCGACTGGGGCAGCGCGTAGAACTTACCGTTCTCCATACGCGAAGGTACCACGAAGTCGCGAGCACCCTCGGGAGTCGAACTAACGAGGTAGGGGGTCTCAATCTCCATAAAGCCCTCACCATCGAGGAAGTTACGAGCCGCCATCGACATACGGTGGCGCAGGGTGAGAGCCTCCTTCAAGGGGTTACGGCGAAGGTCGAGGTAGCGGTAACGCATACGCAGGTCGTCGCCACCATCGGAGTTATCCTCAATGGTGAAGGGGGGAACTACCGATGCATTGAGTACCTTGATGCTCTCAACGACAACCTCCACGTCACCTGTGGGAATCTTGGGGTTCTTCGACGAACGCTCAACCACGCGACCAACAGCCTGAATAACATACTCTCGGCCGAGCGAAGCGGCAGTTGCCTTAACCTCCTCCGAGGCCTGCTCCTCGATTACGAGCTGTGTGATGCCGTAGCGGTCACGCAGGTCGATAAAACTCATTGCGCCGAAGTTACGCACTCTTTGCACCCATCCGGCAAGGGTAACGGTCTGCTCTACATTTGCTATGCGGAGTTCGCCGCAGGTATGTGATCTGTACATATATCTGAAAAATTGTTATATTTGTTGCCAGTTTCGAATCCCAAAAGTACTTATTTTTTATGGACCAACAGCAAAATAGTGACCTTTTTTTTATGCAATTAGCAATTTCTGAGGCAAAAAAGGCGTTAGATAAGAGGGAAGTACCCATCGGGGCGGTTGTTGTGTGCCGTGGCAATGTGGTCGGCAGGGGACATAACCTGGTCGAAACACTCGGTGATGCGACAGCCCACGCAGAGATGCAGGCTATCACTGCCGCAACCTCTACGCTTGGTGGCAAGTACTTGAAAGAGTGTACTTTGTATGTTACTGTTGAGCCTTGCGTTATGTGTGCCGGTGCGCTGGCGTGGAGCCAGATAGGGCGAGTGGTTTATGGTGCGGATGACCCTAAGCGCGGCTGTATGAGATTTGGCAGAGAACTTTTCCACCCGAAGACAGAGCTGACAGGTGGAGTGATGGCAGAGGAGTGCAGTGCATTAATGGAAGATTTTTTTGCCTATTTACGCAAATAGTCACTTGTAGTGTGTTGCTTTTAGTGTAAAAATGTGTACTTTTGTCGGTCTGCTTGGCAATAATATATGTTGTTGGCTGACAAATAATTGATAATCAGTAAGATATTATTTATTTAACAACCATAGAACTAAAAAGTATTGAAAAAATGAAAGCGATTAAGATTACGCTGGCCGCAATGATGGCTGTTTTCGCAATCTCGACTGCTTCGGCTCAGAGCGCTGAGGCTGGTGCTAAGTACAACGAGGCTGCTGCTAAGTACAACGCAAAGGATTTTGCTGCTGCTCTTCCCCTCTTGCAGGAGGCTGTGAGCATTGCTCTCGACGCTGATGATGTAGCAACTGCTCAGAACGCTCAGAAACTTATCCCCCAGGCTAACTTCCAGCAGGGTCTTGCTCTTGCAAAGGCTAACAAGTTGGAGGAGTCGATTCCCTACTTGGAGGCTGCAATGGAGACCGGTGAGCTCTACAACGTGGCTGCTGCTTCGCGCAACGCTAAGACTATGATTTCGCAGGTTTACACCATGATGGGTGGTCAGGCTTTCAATAATAAGGATTATGCAAAGGCTGCTGAGGTATTTGCTAAGGGTTACGCTGCTAACAACCAGGACACCGCTATCGGTATGAACCTCGCTATGAGCTATTGCGAGATGGGCGATATGGAGAACGGTATCAAGGTTTACAAGGAGATTATCGCTTTGGCTGATCTTCACAGCAAGTTTGCTGAGCCTGCTGCAAAGGCTAAGACTGCTGCTGCTAACTACCTCGTAAAGCAGGCTTCGGAGCAGGCTGCTACCGATGTTGAGGCTGCTTATGCTTCGCTTGCTCAGGTATTTGAGTTTGACGCTACCAACGCAACTGCTCACCTCCTCCGCATCCAGACTGCTGCTACCGCACAGGCTTGGGATAAGATTATCGAGTGGGGCGAGGCTGCTGCTGAGGCTCAGACTACCGATGAGGCTAAGAGCGATGTTTACTACTACCTCGCTGCTGCTTACGATAGCACCGATGTTAACGACAAGGCTATCGAGGTTTACGGTAAGGTAACCGCAGGTAACAACGCTGAGGCTGCTGCTAAGCGTATTACCGAGTTGAAGGCTTTGGTAAAATAGTCCTTTCGACGAAAAGAGTTATGGGGCGTATGATTTACGCCCCTTTTTTTGTATCTTTACCCCATCAATAACTCTGCTATGGCACGACAACACTCAATAGAACTACTTGCACCTGCGCGCAACGAGGTGGTGGCACGAGCCGCTATCGATTGTGGTGCAGATGCTATCTATATTGGTGGCCCATCGCTGGGTGCACGTCGTGCGGCGGCAAACTCGGTAGAGGAGATTGCCCGAGTGGTGGAGTATGCCCATCTGTTTGACGTTAGGGTCTATGTTACAATGAATACCCTGCTGTATGACAGCGAGTTGGCAGAGGCTGAGAGGCTTGCCCGAGAACTTGCAGGGCTGGGGGTGGATGCACTTATTGTGCAGGATATGGCCTATCTCCGTATGGGGCTGCCAATTGAGTTGCACGCCTCGACCCAGACCTTCAATGCTACTCCCGAGCAGGTTGCCTTTATGGCCGATTGTGGTCTTAAGAGGGTGGTGCTGGAGCGTAATCTCTCGCTCTCGGATATCCGTACCATCGCCGAGCAGACCGATACCGAATTGGAGGTGTTTGTGCATGGCGCAGTCTGTGTCGGATATAGTGGCAGGTGCTTCCTGAGTCGCTCGATGGGCCCTCGCAGTGGCAACCGTGGGGACTGTATGCAGGCGTGTCGTCTGAGTTGGGACCTGGAGGATAGGAGTGGCCGTAAGTTGATTAGAGAGAAGCATTTGCTCTCGGTGTGTGATATGGATTTGTCGGAGCGCATTGGGGAGTTGCTCGATGTGGGTGTATGCTCGTTTAAGATTGAGGGTAGGCTCAAGGATGAAGCGTATGTGCGCAATGTGGTGAGCTACTATCGTCAGCGTATCGATAAGGAGTTGGCTCAAAGGCCCCATCTGACGAGGAGTTCGGTGGGGGTGTCAAAGAGTGATTTTGTCCCCGACTTGCGCAAGACTTTTTCGCGCCGTGGTGGAGAGTATTTCTTCGACGGTGTGCGACGTGGCGTGGCGGAGTTTGACACTCCGAAGGCTATGGGAGAACGCTTGGGTCGCATATCTTCGGTGCGAGGAGCGAAAATCAGGATTGAGGGGTGCAAGGTAAAACTGAGTGCCGGTGACGGACTCTGCTATATGACTGCTAACGGTCTGGTTGGCACAAATGTTAACGGCATTGAGGGCGCAGATGTATTGCTCAATCGAGCGGATGGACTGAGGGTTGGCGTTGAGATTTTCCGCAACCTCGACCACGCCTATCTCCGTACTATCTTGCGCGCTCGTCTGCGCAGGGCGTTGCCTGTGACTGTGGCGGTTGAGGCCTCGTCTGACTGCCTGAGAGTGACCTATCGTGAGTGTCGAGGCGTGGAGGTGGGGGCAACAATTTGCCGCGAACTGCCTGAAGCGGAGAATAGAGGCGTGGCCCTACGGAATTTGCGCGATGCGCTCTCGAAGAGTGGTGCGACTATCTTTGATGTGGTCGGTGTGGAGATTGACGAGAGTGGATTTTTGCCCTTTGTCCCTGCCGGCGAACTGAGCGAGCTGCGACGTCAGGCACTCGATGAATTGAGAGATAAGGTTGGTGCGTTAAGACCTGAGAGTGAGCATTTTGTGGAAAATTTTGATGCTCTTGCTCCAAGATATATTGGTCGAGAATGTAATGTGATAAACAGAGTCTCCGAGGAGTTCTACCTCTCGCACGGAGCAGAGAGCGTTGAATGGGGTAAGGAGAGTGCAGATAGCCTTGAAGGTGAGGTGGTTATGACTACCCGCTATTGTCTGCGTCGTGAGATGGGCGAGTGCTTGAAGTGTGGCTCGAAGTTGTGCGGACCACTCTATTTGGTGCGTGGCGGAAGTCGCTATGAGTTGCAGTTCGATTGCAATAGGTGTGAGATGAAATTGATATGTAAATAATTGATAGATATATGAATAGCGGTTTGAAGATGGCGTCGCCCGATTGGGCTGACTATGAGTTGGTGGACAGCGGAGATTTTGAGAAGCTGGAGCGATTTGGTCGTTACCTGTTGCGTCGCCCTGAACCACAGGCAATCTGGCGAAAATCGCTCTCCGAGGAGGAGTGGCGTGCTATGGCCGATGGCTCGTTCCGTCGCGAGGGTCGTGATGAGGAGCGTGGCGGTTGGTCGTTGCGACGCGGTATGGTGGAGCAGTGGAGGGTGGCCTATCCGCTTAATGGTAAACGACTTGTCTTTCGTCTTGGTCTTACCTCTTTCAAGCATGTCGGTCTGTTCCCCGAGCAGGCTGATAATTGGGAGTTTATCAGTTCGCAGGTGACCTCTCTTGCCAAGAAGTTGGGGCGTGCTCCGCGCGTGCTCAACCTCTTCGCCTATACGGGTGGTGCATCGTTGGCTGCGGCTGCGGCAGGTGCGGATGTAACTCACGTTGACTCTGTGCGTCAGGTAGTTACTTGGGCGCGTGAGAATATGGAGCAGAGCAATCTCAGCGGTATTCGTTGGGTGGTGGAAGATGCGCTCAAGTTTGTGCGACGCGAGGTGAAGCGCGGTCACTATTACGACGGCATTATCCTCGACCCGCCAGCATACGGTCGCGGACCCGATGGCGAAAAATGGGTGCTGGAGCAGAATATAGGCGAGATGCTTGACTGTTGCTCACAGCTGCTTGACAAACAGGGCGGTTTTGCAGTGCTGAACCTCTACTCGATGGGTCTTTCGGCAATGCTGGCGCGCAGTGCTATGTGTCAACTCTTCCCCAAGGCCTCTTCGGAGCAGTTTGGCGAGTTGTACTTTACCGACCGTTTCGAGAAATCACTGCCTCTTGGTGTCTATTACAGAGCAACTTACGGCAAATAGTATGTTAATCGACAAGAGAGTTATAGAGTATGTTGAGCAGGAGATTCTTCCGCTCTACGACGGGTTTGACCGTGCACACTCCACCGACCACGTTACGGCCGTCGTGGAGCGCAGTCTTGCACTTGCTACCCACTATCCTGTAAACTACTCAATGGTCTATGCCATAGCCGCTTACCACGATATCGGTTTGCCTCAGGGGAGGGAGTTGCACCATATAAACTCCGCACGTATGCTTCGCGATGATGAGAGGCTGCGAGAGTGGTTTTCGGAGAGTGAGATTGAGGTGATGGCTGAGGCCGTGGAGGATCATCGTGCCTCGTCTGACCACGCCCCGAGGTCTATCTATGGCCGAATTGTGGCCGAGGCCGACCGATTGATTGATAGCGAACTTGTGATGCGACGTACAGTGCAGTACGGCCTGGCTCACTATCCCGAGCTTTCGCCAGAGGGGCATTGGAAACGTTTCTGCGCCCATCTTGACGAGAAATATGCCGAGGGTGGCTATCTGCGTCTGTGGATTCCCGAGTCTGACAATGCAAGACGACTCGCCGAGTTGCGCCAGACTATTGCTAATCCGACACTTCTCCGCGAGTCGTTCGATAGAATATTTGCCGAGGAAACCGCTAAAGCTTAGAGAGTTGCGAGCAGTTCTCGGTATTTGGGCAATGGCCAGCAGGCATCATCAACCAACATCTCCAATTCGTCGATATAACCTCTGAGCTCCACCATCTTAGGTCTTACCTCCTGCTCATAGTGTGATGCACGCGAGGGGATGCTCTCAATGCGATTGAGCCTTTTGCGGATACCTGTCATCTCGTTGGCTGCGGTGCTGATAGCGTTCGAGAGTGTGGCAATCTGTTCGAGTGTAGCAATCTCAGTAGCAGCAAGTTCGCGATATTTGTCGGGGAATATCTCTTTGATGCCTTTGATATTTTCAATCAGCAGATTCTGATATTTGATAGCGGTGGGAACGATATGGTTGAGAGCCATATCCACAAACACACGCGACTCAATCTGTATCTTCTTTAGGAAAATCTCGTTCTTAATCTCATATCGTGCCTGCAACTCCACCTTGTTTAGTACTCCGCATCTCTCGAACAAATCTATCGAGAGGGGCGAAAGATACTCTTTGAAGGCCTCCGATACATTGTTTACGCTCATCAGACCTCTGCGTGCAGCCTCTTCGAGCCACTCGGGGCTGTAACCGTTACCCTCAAAGCGGATGTTCTTGCTGGCGATGATGAACTGACGAATCACCTTCAAGATAGCCTCGTCCTTCTTAATACCGCTCTCCATCAGTTTATCGACCTCGGCCTTGAACTCCCTCATTGTGCTTGCCACTGCGCTGTGGATAGCGATAAGGGGCATTGCGCAGTTGCAAGACGAGCCGGTGGCACGGAACTCGAAACGGTTACCGGTAAAAGCAAACGGCGAGGTGCGGTTGCGGTCGGTGTTGTCGAGCAGAATCTCGGGAATCTTGCCGATATCGAGTTTGATTTCGCTCTTGGAGTCTGCCGTAAGTTTCTGAGCCATACGCTTTTCAATATCATCGAGCATTCGACTCATTGTCGAACCTGTGAAGACCGAGAGTGTGGCAGGAGGTGCCTCGGCGCCACCCAGACGGTGTGAGTTGGTCTCCGATGCAATCGAGGCCATAATGAGCGAACCGAAGTCGTTTGCAGCCTTCAGTACGCAGACGAAGAAGCTGAGGAACTGAATATTGCTCTTGGGCGACTTGCCGGGTGCAAGCAGGTTAACGCCGGTGTCGGTAGCCATCGACCAGTTGCAGTGCTTGCCCGATCCATTGACACCCGCAAAGGGCTTCTCGTGGAAGAGCACCTTTAATTTATGTTTGGCAGCCACCTTGCGCATCACCGACATCAGGAGCACATTGTGATCTACAGCCACATTTGCCTCCTCAAACATAGGCGCGCACTCGAATTGGTTGGGCGCAACCTCGTTGTGGCGGGTCTTTACGGGGATGCCGAGTCGGTATGACTGTTCCTCAAACTCCTTCATAAAGTCGCTGACTCTCTGAGGGATAGCACCCCAATAGTGGTCGTCGAGCTGCTGATCCTTAGCGGCAGTGTGGCCCATAAGTGTTCTGCCTGTCTGCACCAGGTCAGGGCGTGCGTCAAAGAGCGCCTTATCCACAAGGAAATACTCCTGCTCCCAACCGAGGGTAGGGACTACGCGGGTCACATCCTTGTCGAAGAGCTGGCAGATATCCACCGCAGCACTATCGATAGCAGCCATAGATTTCAGCAATGGGGTCTTAAAGTCCAGAGCCTCACCCGTATAGGCGATAAAGATACTCGGGATACAGAGCGTTTTATCCATAATGAATGCGGGCGACGAGGGGTCCCAAGCACTATAACCACGCGCCTCGAAGTTGTTGCGCAGACCACCGCTCGGGAAACTCGATGCGTCGGGCTCCTGCTGTACGAGCAGTCCTGCATTGAAGGTCTCGAAGGATGTTCCGCCCAGCACTGGCTCGATAAAGGCGTCGTGCTTCTCGGCCGTGGAGTCGTTAAGTGGCTGGAACCAGTGGGTGTAGTGGGTCGCTCCGCGCTCGATAGCCCAAATTTTCATACCCTCGGCAACCTGACCTGCAATGCGACGGTCAATACGCTTGCCACCCTCAATTGCCTCAATGACACTCTCATATACATCTTTCGAGAGATATTGTCGCATCTGACTACGGCTAAAAACATCGGCTCCAAAGTAGTCGGAGATTCTGTGGCTTGGGGGTGTCGAGGTGAGTCGCTCGCGGTGACTTGCCTCGTCGAGTGCTTTAAAACGTAATGTATCCATTGTGACTATCAGTTTTTATTACAATGCAAAAATAGTTTTTTCTTGATAATATCCCAATTTTTAGCGGTAAATTACCTGAAAATATGCTTTTTTATCTGCAATGCCCCTAAAATTTGGGGGCTTGGTGCGCAAAAATATGTTTTTGTGGCTCGATGGTGCTGATTTGCGGTTGTCGTGGAATTCTCTGTTTGCTTACATTTTACTCCTTATTCCCGAAATTTGGTTGATAACTGTAACTTTTGCTTTCTCCTCTATGGTGCAATCTCCATCAGAGTTACTTTAAACGCCACTTTTCCTCTCCGAAGAGCCACCGTAGAAGACTTTATTTATCAACTTTCTGTTTTATTTACATTTTTATATGTTTTGTAATATGCAGTAAATCAATTACTAATGAGCTAAATTGTGCCTATTGCGGATTAGTTAACAATAATTTAATGTTAAATTATTATTAAAATATTTTAAAATACTTGCGTAATCGGAAAAATGCCCTTATCTTTGTGGCGAAGTTTTAAGGTTCATTTTAGGTTAGTAGTTTTAGGTTAAGGAGAGGAAATCGGATTGGGGGTAGTTACCCAGCCCGATTTCCTCTTGTTTTTGTAAAAAGCCATATGATTGGTAAATTTTGCACTTCCCTTGAAAGGCTGCGCCTCATTTACGCCAAGTAAACTTCGGCTTGCCTTTCTTCACGAAGCCCCAAATTTCCTCAATCATATGGCTTTTTACTTGTTTGTTGAGGAGGTAAAATGGAAATGCGTCTATGACGCCTCACATACTCAAGTATGCTGCGCCGCCACAGAAACCAACCCGCCTAAAAATCCCTCAATCATATGGCTTTTTACTCTGTTGTGGTGGAAATCTTTAGATACAGAAAATCTTTAGATACAAATCCACTCATCATTTGAATTTTGTGCTTTCGTTTATCAGCTAAACTTCGGCTCGCCTTTCTTCATGAAGCCCCAAATTTCCTCAATCATATGGCTTTTTAGGGGCAGATCCGTTTCTATTGTGGAAAGTTATTGGGCCTGTTTGATGTATAGATGTGTCTTCCACTGACTGTTTTGGTAGGTTAGCGAGATTTTTAGCATTGAGCCGTTTTTGCTGATGTGGTCAGCAGTGGGAATATCGAACGAGAAGTTTTTCTCGGTGCCGTCATCTATATAGTCGAAACCGATAGTCAGCTGTTTTATCTGCCTATCATAGGCCGAGAAGTTGTAGTTTTGAGCAGGAATTAGCAGGAGTGGAGTTTGGAGCGCATCGCCAATATCCGATAAGGGAGCGCACACGCTCTCCGTGCCATTCTCTATAATCGGTTCTCGCAGTTGTGCGTCTGGGTTGAGTATCAACTCCATCTCGTCAATGTAGTTCGAGTAGGTAAAAGTGCCAAACATTGGTTGGTCGGCAGTGATTGTCGCCTGATTATCGACAACCTCTGCGCCCTTGACCTCTACCATAATCCCCGCAAACATTGGGCTCAATTTTACGATAGGTGTCATATTGCCCACCAACAACCCATAATAAGGGAATACCCCTTGCGGATAGCCCGTCTCGGGATAGTGAACAGTGCAATAATAGTAGTCCTCGTCCCACAACTCAATGGGTCTAAAACTGCCGTTGTCGCCATTAATAGTTGCGGGCCACACAACACGATAGACCTCAGCAGGGGCTGTAAGTTCGGCATATAGACCGAACTCATCTTTTTTGAGTTTATACTCCTGGTTGTTGACCATAACCATACTCCCCTCTTCTAAAAAGAGCGGTGCATCTTCAATGGTGATTCGTGTGCCATTGTTGGGCCCCTCAATGTAGAGTCTGTATTGGCCACTGCCCTGGATGTATATACTCTCCTTCAGCAGTGCCCCATCGAGCGATTTGAAGATAACCTTGCCTTCTCTCTTAGCCTCTGCATTGCAATCGATTGTTGTGATAGCACGATAGATATCGCCATTTATCCTTTCAACCTCTACATCAATCCAATCGCAATTGCTCTCAGCCGTGAAGGGTACAGAGCAGATGATATGGTCGGTAAAGATGCCGCCCTCCTTTGAGGTGTTTATGTCGCTATCTTCGCTTGGGGTGCCACCTGGCAGGATAATGTTGATAGGCTTGTTGCCAATAAAGTGCAACCCCTCGCGCAGAGTAGGGTCTAAGTGGTAGTAAAAGGGTGGTATCGAGTAATCCATAATGCCTTTATCTGTGTAGTAGTCAATCAGATTCTCAACGATATCCACAATCTCAACGTCTTCGGCTTTGGCTAATATCTCATCCCTCAGTACTTCGGAAATAGTACCTGACGAGGCAAGCGATGATGCAATCTCGGTTATCAGCGCCTGAGTCTCGGCCGTCGATAGACCACTCTGTATCAGACACGATGCAGCCAATAGCAAGCCGTCAGCCTCGCTATCGCCACTGATATTCATCTCTGCAAATTGGCTGTCGCTACTTTCGTAGCCGAAACTACTAAGTAATTCGGCCTCTGCTTGTGTTGAGGCCTCCTCGAAACTCATACCGCCCGACATAAGAGCCTTGATGCGAGGAGTGGTGAGCGAGGTGAGCAGATTGATGTTTGCCCCCTCCATATCGGAGCGGATGAGGGCACTGAGGTATATAGGAGATTCTGAGAGTTCGCCTCTGTTCTCGTTGTAGTAGTAGCCCTGTGCGCTGAGTTCCAAAAATGGTGCATCGCTCTTGCCGTTGATGGCAAAAGAGCCCATATCGTCGGAGATGGTGGCGGGGAAACTCTCGCCAGTGGCAACAAGGTTTTCGCCTAATGCGTAAACACTTATCTGCGAGCCTTTGATAAGTTGTCCTTTTTGTGCATAACCGCTCAGGCTGATAGTCTGGGGATTGCTCTCTGGTGTAGGTGGGGTGCAACCAACAAAGACGAAGAGTGCGATTAATATCGCAATAAAATATCGTTTCATAATCATATTCTTTTTAAAGGTATAGCTTACCTGCCGATAATAAATATGGCGGGGCGTTTGTGGATATCGGGGCGGGGCAGGGTGCGCCACTTGCGTACGGTGGCCGAGCGGACATACTCGGTGGGGGCGGTCAGATCGGCGGCTACGGTAAGTACCGTTTCGCTGCCGAGGCTCTGCAACATCTCCTCCATCAGTGCGCCGTTGCGGTAGGGTGTTTCAATAAATATCTGGCTCTGGCCCTCGCTGAGTGCCCTCTGCTCATATTTGCGGATTGCACCTCTGCGCTCGTGGGGCTTGACGGGGAGATATCCGTTAAATGCAAAGCTCTGTCCGTTCTGTCCCGAGGCCATAAGTGCCATAAATATCGATGAAGGACCGCTAAGAGGCACAACCTTGATACCCTTGCGGTGGCAGGCAGCCACAACAGCAGCACCCGGGTCGGCAATACCGGGGAGGCCTGCCTCGGAGATAACGCCGACGCTCTCGCCTGCAAGCAGTGGGGCCAAAAGTCCCTCAATCTCCTCGGGGCGAGTATGCTCGTTGCACTCCTCAAACTTCAACTCCTCAATAGGTCTGCCCATCCCCAATCGGCTCAGGAAGCGGCGCGAGGTACGGGTGTTCTCCACCACGAAGTGGCTGAGTGTGCGGATGATAGGAGCATTAACTGCTGCCAATACATCGAGCGAGGCCTCGTCGCTGATGGGCGAGGGAATCATATAAAGTGTGCCGTACTCTTCTGTCATAGTTACTCCTTAATATATACTCTGCGTACTCTGCCCGAAATGGAGGTCATCACCTCATAGACAATAGTACCCAGCACATTAGCCATATCCTCAGCGCTATTGCCCTTGCCACCGCCAAAGATAGTAACCCTATCTCCCTCGGCTGCCTCACAATCGGTAACGTCAATCATACAACTATCCATACATACGCGACCGACAATCGGTGCGGGCTTACCGCCAACAATCATCGACCAGCGACCACATCCCAAACCTCTGTCCAGACCATCGGCATAGCCAATAGGCACTGTCGCAATCTTCGAGTCGCGCTCCAAGACTCCTGCGCGGCCATAGCCGATAGTCGTACCTGCGGGCAGTGAGCGTACCTGCACGATGCGGCTGTGGAGCGAGCTCACCTCACGAAGTCCCTGAGCTCCAAAACCATACAAGCCAATCCCCAATCGGCACATATCGTACTGAGCTTCGGGGAACTTCTCGATACCCGCGCTATTGCAGATGTGGCGCAGGGCGTGGTAGGGGAGTGCAGCAAGCAGTGCGGAACTGATGCTGTCAAAGGTGGCAATCTGTGCACGGGTGTACTCCTCCTCCTCGGGAATATCGGCTGTTGCCAGATGTGAGAAGATGGTGCGCACCACCACCAATCGGCTCTCCTGCCTGAGTATCTCGACAAGTGCGGGTATATCCTCTGCGCCAAAGCCCAGTCGGTGCATACCGCTATCTATCTTGATATGAATAGGATAGGTCTTTTCTTCACTTCTCCTCACCGCTTCGAGGAATGCCTTCAATGAGGTGAAGTTATAAATCTCAGGCTCCAAGCGAGCAGCAATCATCACATCGAAACTATCTGCATCGGCATTGAGCACCACAATAGGCATTGTTACCCCCTTCCCGCGCAGATGCACGCCCTCGTCGGCAAAGGCTACGGCCAGATAATCTACCCCGCTACGCGCAAGTGTGGTTGCAAGTTCGGCATCGCCATTGCCGTAGCCGCCCGCCTTGACCATAGCCATAAGTTTGGCGGTGGGGTGGAGCATAGTGCGGAAGTGGCTGAGGTTGTGGCTCACAGCGTCGAGGTTTACTTCGAGAACTGTGGTGTGGCTCTGGCGTTGCAGAAGGTGTGCAATGCGCTCAAAGTTAGTCATATAGCCACCGCGAATCAGCACCGCCTTGCCATTAATCATATCTTGTGTGAAGCCACGGAGGAACTCCTCGGTTGTGGCGTAGAAGGTGCTCCTGCACTCGAAGCGCGAAGCATTATTCATAAGTGCAGTGCCGATACCCACAAGGTGGCTTACCTCGGCATTCTTTATCATCTGACCTACCCTGCGATAGAGCTCGCCCTCGGGTAGGTTGGTAAACATAATATCGGCCAGAATCACCATCTTCTCCCTCTGGCCTGCCACCCCCGATAGATAATCGAGAGCAATCGACAACGAGCCGAGGTCGGTGTTGTGTCTGTCACTGACAATCAGCGAATTACCCAGACCCTCGCTAAGCGAAAATCCCATCGCCACGGGACGCATATCGGCAACAGCTTGCTCGGCACGCTTGGTGTCGCATCGCAACAGGTGGCAGGTGGCAATCACCGTTGCACCGTTCTCGCTCTCGGCAGGCTCCTCAAAGGGGGCTCGTTTCAGCCAATCGCTGATATCGACCAACTTGGTATTAGGTGCTATCTTTTGCAATGCATTCTCTACCAGTACATAACGCGAATTATAGACAACCGAACGCGAGTTGCGGAAGAGGATTGCTTTCTGCTCCGCCTTGTCGCTATTGTCGGCAAAGTTTTCGGAGTGTTCGTTGCTCAGAGTGGTGAAGATTCCCACATCGGGGCGAATCATACGCTCCAAACGCTCCATCTCGCCGGGCTTTGAGATGCCAGCCTCAATCACTGCAATATCCTCATCACCCTCAATCATCAGCAATGAGAGTGCCACGCCGAGCTGCGAATTATAACTCCTCGGCGAGCGGAACACACGCTTGCCACACTCGCTGAGCGCCTGAGCGAGCCACTCCTTGACAGAGGATTTTCCCTGTGAGCCTGTGATGGCTACCACCTTGCCTTTGAACTTGTTACGATAGTCGGCAGCCAGAGCGTGGAGTGCTATGAGTGTACGCGACACCATCACAAATCCCGCCTCGGGGTAGCGCATCGTATCGATGGGCTTCTCAATCATAAAGGCACGGATACCTCGTTTGTAGAGGTCTGCAATGAACATATGCCCGTCGTGATGAGTGCCCTGAATTGCCACAAAGAGGGGTTGCTCCTCCTCGCCAAAGCTATGGCGCGAGTCGGTAGCGACACAATCGACCGTAGTGTTGCGCCCGAAGAGGCGACCACGGCAAATCTCTGCAATTTGTGAAAGTGTGTAGTTCATAACTATTTGTAAATTAGTCGGTTTTCTACTTAAAGGTTACTACTGTGATACCTGCACCGCCACGGTCGGGGTGGTCGTCGGTGGCCGAGGCTACCTCTCGAATTGAGCGCAGGTAGCGACGAATCTCCTCTTTGAGTGCGCCTGTACCCTTGCCGTGGAGGATAGTCACCGTACCAACGCCAACCATAATGGCGTCATCGATAAACTCGGTCACCCTCTCCAACGCCTCGGCAGCACGCATTCCGCGCACATCTATATTATCCTTAAAGTTCAGTTTGCGGCTCGAAATATCGACACTCACCACCGTACGCGCACTTGTCGGGCGGTTCTGCTTCTTGTACTCGGCTGTCGAAACAACCTCCAAACGGTTGATAGCCACAGTGGTAAGTATTTGTCCGAAGGCTACGAGTGCCTTTTTGCCCTGCATCTCCTTCACCTCGCCAATAATCTCCTGACCCGATATGCGCACCTTTCTGCCCACAGCAACCTCTGCCTTCTCAGGCTCTGCCGTCTGCTCCGCCTTCACCTTCTCGCCCTGCTGCATCTTGCGCTCAGCACGCTTGCGCTGACGCTCCGCCACGCGAGCCATCTCGCGCTCGATTGCTGCCTGACGCTCGGAGTCCTCCTTGCTCTCCTGCTGCGACACCTCGTTGCGGAAACTATCGAACTCATTGCGCGCACGACGAGTGGCCTCCTTCTCGGCCTGGCTCTCCTTGATGGTGCGTATCGTGTTCTCAATCTGGCGGTTAGCCTCAGCGATGATTCTTGCGGCCTCCTCCTTCGCCTCCTTGATGATTGTGCGTCGCTCCTCTTTCAGCTTGGCAAGGCTCTCTGCGTAAGAGTTCTCCAACTCCTCCACTCGGCGGTCAGTGACACGGATTCGGTCGCGTTTCTGCTCCCAATAGCGACGGTCGCGCGCCACCTCGCGGAGCTGGCGTTCGAGATTCATATAGTCGCTACCCGCCTTCTCGCCTGCCGAAGCGATAATCTGTTCAGGAAGTCCTGTTTTGCGGGCTATCTCAACCGCAAACGAACTGCCCGGTGTGCCCGTTTCAAGACGGAAGAGTGGGGCGATGTTCTGCACATCGAACATCATCGCGCCATTGAAGACTCCCTCGTGGTTCGAGGCGAAATACTTGATGTTGGTATAGTGCGTGGTGATAACGCCGTATGTGCCCTGCTCGACAAACTTTTCCAATATCGCCTCCGATATTGCACCGCCAATCACAGGCTCCGTACCCGAGCCAAACTCATCAATCAACACCATCGAGCGATTGGTTGCTCCACTCAGCATAGCACGCATATTGTGGAGGTGCGAGGAGTAGGTACTAAGGTCATTATCAATAGACTGCTCGTCGCCAATATCGATAAACAGACTATCGAAAATAGGCATCTCCGAGTTGTCGAGTGCCGTAATGGGAAGTCCCGACTGGAACATATATTGGAGCAGTCCGACCGTCTTGAGGCAGACAGACTTACCGCCGGCATTGGGGCCGGAGATTACCAGAATACGATTCGTTGGGTCGAGAGTCAGATCAAGGGGCACAACCTCTTTGCGCTCCTTGGCAAGTGCCTGGCGCAGAAGCGGATGGCGAGCCTTGCGGAGCGACAGACGACCTTCTTCGGAGAGGATGGGCACGGTGGCATCGTTGTCGAGTGCCCAGCGCGCCTTGGCGCGAATCATATCCATTCGTGAGAGGTAGTCGGCAGCGGCCTCAATCTCCTCGCTATTCTCTCTAATCGAATCGGTAAACTCGGTGAGTACTCTCACTACCTCCCTGCGCTCGGCGTAGGCGAGTTCTTTCAGTTCGTTGTTAATCTCGACAATCTCTACAGGCTCAATGTAGAAGGTCTTACCGGTGGCCGATTGGTCGTGGATAAAGCCCGGCACACGGCGTTTGTTGGCTGCCGAGACGGGAATCACTGCCCTGCCATCGCGGATAGACACCGAGGCATCGCTATCGGCATAGCCTGCGGCAACCGCCTGTGCGAGAATTGCTTGCAATCGTTTCGATACGCTGCCCTCGCGCTGACGGATTGTGCGACGAATCTCAAAGAGTTCGGGCGAGGCACTATCCTTTACATTGCCAAAGCGGTCGATGAGTGACTCTATGTGGTTGAAGATTCGAGGGAACGAATCTATCCTCTCGCTGATTTTTTGGAGTGCGGGATAACTCGCAGACCTGCGCACAAAGCCGAGCAGCGAATCGACATCTCTGAGCCCTCGGCCAAGGGTCTGCACCTCGGTTACCTCCAGAAATGCCCCCTCAATGCCCAACTTGGTGGCCACTCCCGAGAACTCTGCGAACTCTCCTCTCGGAAAATCGCTCTCCAACATCAGGCAGGTGCGCATCTCGCTGCACAACGCAAGTCGATATTTGATGATATCTGCATTGGTGGAGAAACCCTCATCGCTGAGTAGCTCTTTGCCTCGGCGCGTGGAGCAACACTCCGCCACCTGACGAAGTATTCGGTCGAAACCGAGTTTTTGTTCAAAATTCTTGGGGTATATCATTGTTCTGCAATCTTCTATTTGTCAGTACGTTTGCGAGCCTCGGAGAGGTTGAGCTGCTTGTCGCCCTCAAAGGCAACGGCAAATGCATCTTTGAAATCTTTGCGTGCCTTGGCCTGCAGGGTTACTGCTTCGCTGTAGGTTGCAACGGGGCCGACATAGTATTTGAAGGTTCGTGGGCCAAACTCCCTTACGCTCACCTGATCGCGCCAAGAGCCGAAACGGGAGGAGTTGGTGGCTACCTTCTCGGCCAGGGTAGAGATTTGGATGTAGTACTGCACGCTGCTATCTGCGCTCTTTGTGGTGGCGGTAGTAGTTGTGGCGGTAGTAGTTGTAGTAGCGGGTTGGGCGGTAGTGGTTGTCTTGTTGCCTCCATCGGTGAGGAAGATTGTCGAGGCACGACCCTCCACCTTGCTCTTATACTCGCTGAATGCGTTGAACAGGGCGGTTGCCATTGTTTGCTGTCCCTTCTGGCTTACCAGAAATGCGCGGTCCTCGCTATGGCTCATATAACCCAACTCGGTGAGTACGCTCGGCATCGAGGTATTCCACAACACCAGATAGGGTGCCTGACGTGCGCCACGGTCACGCATAGGGGTTGAGCGGGTGTAGTGGTTCTGTACTATCTCCGCAAAGTCCATACTCTGCTCCTGATAAGCGTATTGCATCAGCGAAAATATGATAAAACTCTCCGACGAGCCGGGGATGTAGCCCTCGTATGTTGTTGTGTAGTCCTCCTCCATTACGATAACGTCGTTCTCTCGCATCGCCACATCGAGGTTGCTGTTCTGCTTGTCAAGACCCATTACATAGGTCGTAGCACCCGTGGCCGTTGCACTCGTACCATCGATAGCATCGACGTGGATGGAGATGAAGAGATCGGCAGCCGCATTATTGGCAATCTTGCCACGGTCGTTCAGTGTGACATAGACATCAGTCGAACGAGTATAGATGACTTTCACGTCGGGATAGTTTTCGTTAATCATCTTGCCGAGCGAGAGAGCCACATTGAGTGTAACATCCTTTTCATAATACTTTCCGTGTACCGTGCCAGGGTCTTTTCCGCCGTGTCCTGCGTCGAGTACGACGGTTTTTACCTTGCCTGCGCTCTGCACGGCCTGGCCAAATACCAAATTGGGAACTAATAGCGTTACTACTAAAAATGAGAATAATGAAAGTTTCATCGTTTTATGGGTGGCTTTCTAGTAAATTTTAACTATTTTTGTAGGCTCGTTCGGAGTGAAAAGTTACTGTGAATAGGTCACTTCGGGCGTTTTTGCCGACTTTGTCGGCAAAGTTACTAAAAATTGATGAATAATTGAATAAGAGAAGGGTAAAATATATAGCCACAATGGCACTTTCGGTGATGTTTTTCGGCATCACCCTCGCCGTGCCACATCCGGAAGCGATGGAGTTGCGAGTGCCTATGAAGGTCTATTCGGCACCTCAGTTGCCCGATTCGCTTGATGCGGTGAGCGAGGCGGTAGCGGATATCGATTTGATGCTCCCCGACACAATGCTCTACAACACGGCATATCTCGACTCGTTGCTGGATGCGCAGGAGGGTATGGTAGCCGATAGCACGCCTAAGCGTTGGGATGTCCGCCCCGAGCGCGATTTCTTGGAGGTGACTCTTGCGGGTAAGAATCAGGACTCGTTGGTCTATAATGTTGCCGAGAAGATGGTTTACATCTACGAAAAGGGCGATGTGAACTATGGCGACAATATGAATATGCAGGCCGATTTTATGCGTATCTCAATGGATACCAAAGAGATACTTGCATACGGCAAAGGTAATAAAGACTCTCTTGCACAGGAAACTACTACACCAAGCAGGAGCCCCAATCGTGATTTGGCAGGTGCGGATGACGAAAGTGCCCAGAGAACGAGTGGCTACACCAAGCCCAAATTTACAGATGCAGGCTCGACCTACGAGATGGATACCGTGCTCTATAATATCGACACCAAGAAGATGAAAATCAAGGGTGTGGTGACTCGTGACGGTGAGGGTTATCTTACGGGTGAAGATGTGAAGATGTTGCCCGACCAATCATTCAACATCAAGGGAGGTCGCTTTACCACTTGCGAGGATGTGGAGCACCCTCACTTCTATATCCGTATGAACAAGGCGAAGGTTATCCCCGGTGAGAAGGTGCTCTCGGGATATGCACACTTTGTGTTTGAGGATGTGCCCCTCTATTTCCTCGGTCTGCCAGAGGCTATGTTCCCCCTGAATACAGAGCGCGAGTCGGGCTTTATTATGCCCTCCTACGGTGAGGAGACTATGAAGGGTTTCTTCCTGCGTGATGGTGGTTATTACTTCAAGTTTAACGACTATGTGGATTTGAAACTCACTGCCGGTATCTATACTCTCGGCTCGTGGGAGGCAAATGCCGCTTCGCGATATACCCGTCGATATAAATACAACGGTAATTTCAGCCTCCGCTTCTCGAAGGATATTATTGGTGACAAGGGCTCGGCTGATTATGTGAATCAGAATAACTTTAAAATCGCGTGGACCCATACGCAAGACCCGAAGTTCCGCCCCAACAGCACCTTCTCGGCCAGCGTAAACTACTCTACGAGCGGATATTCGAAGTATGGCTCGACCACACTGAACGACTATCTGAATGCTCAGACCAACTCTTCGATTGCCTTCTCGAAGACTTGGCCCGGCACCCCCTTCTCGCTCTCGGCGAACATCCAGCACTCACAAAACTCGCGTGACTCCACCATATCACTCTCATTGCCCAATATTGTATTCAATATGTCGCGAATTTACCCTTTCAAGCGTAAGCAGGTAGTGGGTAAGGAGCGTTGGTATGAGAAGATTTCAATGAGTTATAAGGCGACGATGGCCAACAATGTGTCGGCAAAGCAGAACGACCTTCTCAAACGCGAGACACTCAATAATATGCGCAATGGCGTGCAACACACCATTCCTGTCAGTGCATCGTTCAACGTATTGAACTACATCAACTTGTCGCCTTCGCTCAACTACAACGAACGTTGGTACTTCAAGCAGGTGCTCCGTGAGTGGGACCCCGACAAAAAGCAGGTGATGGTGGGTGATACCCTGCACGGTTTCTATCGTGTATATAATTACAGCGCCTCGCTCTCGGCATCGACCACACTCTACGGTATGTATCAGATGAAGAATCCGAACTTCCCGTTGCAGGCGGTGCGCCACACTATCCAAACCTCGCTCGGCTTCTCCTATGCGCCCAACTTCGGTGCGGAGAAGTATGGCTATTGGCGTCAGGTGCAGCGCAATGAAAAGGGTGATATGATGAGCTACTCTCCCTTCTCGGGTGAGCTCTACGGTGTGCCCGGCAATGGCGAGCAGGGTGCGCTCAGCTTCTCAATCAACCAGCAGGTCGATTTGAAGGTCAAGAGTAAGAAGGATACCTCAGGTATGAAGAAGCTGAAGTTGGTTGATAACTTCTCGGTCAGCGGCTCGTATAACTTCCTTGCCGACTCGATGAAACTATCGACACTGAGCCTTTCGTTCCGTACCTCGATTATCCAGAACTTTGGTATTCAGCTTAGTGCGGTGCTCGATCCCTATGAGATTGACCCGACTACAGGTGCGCGAATCAATAAACTGACCTGGGCGCGTGGTAACCTCGGCCGTATTGCAAGCACTTCGTGGAGTTGGGGCTATACCTTCAAATCTACCGACTTCTATCAGCCGGTGGTGAACGATATCAACTCGCAATATCCCGAGTATAGTAACCCATTCTACTTCAATCCGGACCAGCCGATAGACCCCAATCTGCGTCGTCAGCTGATGTCGGGTGCCTACTATGACTTCAACCTGCCGTGGAACTTTGGTTTCAACTTCTCTATCAGTTACACCAACACAGGTCTGCGCAAGGTGATTACCAAGACGCTCGGTTTCCAGGGTAGCCTTAACCTTACCGATAAGTGGGGTGTTACCTTCAATGGCGGTTACGACTTTGATGCACAGAAGATTACCCCTGGTGTGATTACCCTTTCGCGTGACCTTCACTGCTGGCAGATGAACTTTTCGTGTGTGCCTATCGGTGCGCGTAAGAGCTGGAGTTTCAACATCAGTGCAAACTCATCGCTGCTGAAAGACCTCAAATATGAGCGTAGCAGCTCCTTCTACGATAACCTCTACGAGTAGGCAGGTGAGTAGTGAAAAGTGTGTGCTGACTGTTTCGTGATGAACTAACACAAACTAAATAAATATATAAAAACGTAAAAAACAATGATTAAAAGAATTGGAGTTTTACTTATGACAGTAATGGCATTGAGTAGTTGTGGCGATAAACTTGCCAACAACCCTTTGGTAAATCCCGCACAGACACCCTTCGGTGCTCCTGAGTTCAGCAAGATCGAGGTAGCTCACTACGAGCCCGCCTTTGACTATGCTATCGAGCAGGCACGCGCAGAGTATGATGCAATCATCAACAACCCCGAGGCTCCCACCTTCGAGAACACTATCGAGGCTATGGAGCGTGGTGGCGAGTTGCTCAACAATGTAGCCGGTATCTTCTATGCTCTCAACGAGTGCTTGGCAACCGAGGAGATGCAGCAGGTGGCTGAGAGAATTCAGCCCAAGATGACTGCTTTCTCGAACGATATCAACCTCAATCCCGACCTCTTCGCTCGTGTTGAGGCAGTATGGAACGCTCGCGAGAGCCTCTCGCTCAATCCTGAGCAGAGCAAACTCCTCGAGGATACCTACAAGGGCTTTGTGCGTGGTGGTGCTGCGCTCGACGAGGAGAAGAAGGCTCGCTATCGTGAGCTCTCGACAGAGCTCTCGGGTCTTACCCTGAAGTATGGACAGAACGTACTCTCGGCAACCAACGCTTTCGCTATCAACATCACCGATGAGGCTGTTGTGGCTGAGCTTCCCGACTTTGTGAAGGATGCTATGGCATCGGAGGCTAAGGGTCGTGGCGAAGAGGGCTGGACTGTCTCGTTGCAGCAGTCGAGTATGTCGCCCTTCCTCACCTACTCGACCAACCGTGAGTTGAAAGAGAAGGTATGGCGTGCATATAACTCGCGTGCTCTGGGTGGCGAGTTCGACAACGGTCCCGTTATGCAGCGCATCGCAGCTGTACGTATGGAGATTGCCAATATCTTCGGCTATCCCACCTATGCAGACTATGTGCTGGAGGAGCGTATGGCAGAGAGCCGTGCAACCGTTGATAACTTCCTCAATGAGTTGCTCACCGCTACCAAGGCATACGCCGATAAGGACTATCAGACCATCGTGGATTATGCATACAAGAGTGGCGTATATAGCGAGCCCTTTGAGTTTATGCCCTGGGATTTCTCATATTTCAGCGAGAAATACAAGAACGAGAAATATAGCTTCAACGCTGAGGAGGTTAAACCCTACCTGGAGTTGGAGAGCGTAAAGCAGGGTATCTTCACCCTCGCTGGTCGCCTCTATGGTATCACCTTTACCGAGAATACCGAGCTCGACAAGTACCACCCCGAGGTTACCATCTACGAGGTACGCGAGGCTGATGGCGAGCTGCTCGGCCTGCTCTATATGGACTTCTTCCCCCGTGCAACCAAGCGTGCAGGTGCGTGGATGACCAACTTCCGCGAGATGTACTACCACGCCGAGGGTGAGGTTCGTCCTTTGGTTACTATGTGCTGCAACTTCACCAAGCCCACCGAGACCAGCCCCTCGCTCCTCACCTTTGATGAGTTTGAGACCTTCCTCCACGAGTTTGGCCACTGTCTGCACGGACTCTTCGCCAGCGGTCAGTACTCCTCGCAGAGCGGTACCAATGTGTTCCGCGATTTCGTAGAGTTGCCCTCGCAGATTATGGAGAATTGGGCTACCGAGTCGGCGTTCCTCGACCTCTTTGCTAAGCACTACCAGACCGGCGAGAAGATGCCCGCAGAGCTTATCGAGAAGATTATCGCCGCCGGCAACTTCCAGGCTGCTTACGCTAATGTGCGTCAGGTGGCTTACGGTATGGTCGATATGGCATGGCACACCATCACTGAGCCTGTGACTGAAAATGTTGAGGCCTTTGAGAAGCGCGCTATGGCTCCTACTCAGGTATTGCCCCTCGTTGATGGCTCGGCAATGACCACCGCATTTACCCATATCTTCTCGGGTGGCTATGCCGCTGGCTATTACAGCTATAAGTGGGCTGAGGTGTTGGAGGCTGATGCTTTCGCAATGTTTGAGGAGAACGGTATCTTCGACAAGGCAACTGCTCAGTCGTTCCGCGACAACGTACTCTCGAAGGGTAGCACCGAGCACCCCATGAAGTTGTACGTTAACTTCCGTGGTCATGAGCCGCAGGTGGATGCGTTGATTAATAAAATTCTGCGATAAAAAGCCATCTGATTGGTGATTTTGGTGTTGCGGGTGCTCACGAAGCCATCTGGCTTGTAAATTTTGCACTTCCCTTGTGAGTCAAATGCTCATTTACTTTAAGTAAACTGCGCTTTGCCTCCCTTCGCGAAGCCCAAAATTTCCTAAGCCATATGACTTCTTAACCTGAGAGGGTCTAAAAAACACTGAGAGTAGTATCGAACTACTCTCAGTGTTTTTTTGGTTAGGGAGAATAGGGACTCTCCTTAAATTCCCTAAACTCCCTAAACTCCTTAAATTCTCTTCTCTTCTCTTCTCTTCTCTTCTCTTCACCTCCCCTCCATAAACAACAAGAGCCGAGAGTATGCTCTCGGCTCTTGTTATTATCAGCTAAACCTTATTTCAACACAAAGTTCTTAGCCTTTACGTCACGGCTGTTGGTGCCTACCATAACGCTGAACTCGCCAGGCTCACTGCCGAATACGAGGTCGTCGTTGTAGAAACTGAGCATCTCGTTGTCAATAACAAACTCAACGGTCTTGCTCTCGCCGGGCTGCAAAGAGATCTTCTCGAAGCCCTTCAACTCCTTTACAGGGCGGGTAATCGAGCCAACAAGGTCGCGGATGTACATCTGCACAACCTCCTCGCCTGCTACCTTACCGGTATTCTTAACGGTAATCGAAGCGGTAACGGTCTGCTGAGCCGAAATCTCCTCTGCCGACAGAGTCAGGTCGCCATACTCAAATGTGGTATACGAAAGACCATAGCCGAAGGGGTAGAGAGGCTCGTTTACAACATCCATATAGTTGCTGCGGAACTTGGTGTACCAACCGCCCTCGGGCAGAGGACGACCTGTATTCTTGTGGTTGTAAGCCATAGGCAACTGACCTACGGTGCGGGGGAAGGTTAAGGGCAGTTTGCCGCTGGGGTTAACGTCGCCAAAGAGAACGTCAGCCACAGCATAGCCAGCCATCGAGCCGGGGAACCATACATCCAGAATAGCGTCCATCGCTGCATCCTCCTCCACAATCGACATTGCACGACCGTTGAAGAGTACCATAACCATAGGCTTGCCAAGCTGCTTCAATTCGCGGAGCAGAATCTTCTGTGCATCAGGCATATCGATATTGCTGCGCGATGCTGACTCGCCGCTCATACCTGCAATTTCGCCTACTACTGCCACAATAACATCTGCCGAGCGCGAGATGCGAACAGCCTCGCGTACCATAGCGTCGTTGTTGAGGGATGCAGGGTCAACGGTCATTGCCTGGATACCAGCACCCGATGCGCCATAGTTTCTTGCGGCCACATCATCTAAGGTAATCTTGCTGCCGGGGGCATATACCACCTTAGCCTTACCTGCGACTGCCTCGCGGATACCTTCAACAACCGAGATACCCTCACCGCCACGCAACGACCAGGGGCCAAGCATCTCTCTCGGAGCGTCAGCCAATGGGCCTACAACAGCGATAGTGCCCTTCTTGGCCAGAGGCAGGGTGTTGTTGTCGTTCTTGAGGAGTACGAAGCTCTCGGTAGCCGCCTGGCGCGATGCTGCCTGATGCTCCTCGGTGAAGATAACCTTCTCTGCGCGCTTGTCGTCGAAGAAACGATAGGGGTCCTCGAACAGGCCAAGTTTATACTTAGCCTCCAGCATACGACGGCAAGCCTGATCAACGAGTGCCTCGTCAACCTCTCCTGCACGTACCAGCTCGGGAAGATACTTTACAAAGTAGCCACTTACCATATCGAAATCAATACCCGCCTCGATAGCGCGTTTGGTCACTGTGCGCTCATCGCCCAAGCCGTGGTGGCCAAGCTCCATAATACCTGTGTAGTCGGTAACGACAAAGCCGTCAAAGCCCCACTCGTCGCGCAAGACGTCGTTCATCAGCCAGCCGTTTGCGTGTGCGGGAGTACCATTAATCTCGTTGAACGATGCCATTACCGAGCCAACGCCGGCTTCTACGGTAGCCTTGTAGGGGCCGAAGTACTCGTTATACATACGATTCTTGCTCATATCCACCGTGTTGTAGTCGCGACCACCCTCGGCAGCACCGTAGAGTGCATAGTGCTTAACACACGACATAATATAGGAGGGGTCGTCATACGAGCCGTCGCCCTGATAGCCACGAACCATAGCAGCACCCATCAGACCTCCCAGATATGGATCCTCGCCTACACCCTCAGCTACACGGCCCCAGCGTGGGTCGTGCGAGATATCGACCATAGGACTGTAAGTCCAGCAGATACCCGAAGCACTTGCCTCAATAGCGGCAATGCGCGAAGCACGCTCCACCAATTCGGGGTTCCACGAGGCAGTCATACCAAGGGGGATAGGGAAGGTGGTCTGAAAACCGTGGATGACATCCATACCAAAGATAAGAGGAATTTTGTTGGGACTCTCCTCGACAGCCACGCGCTGCAATTCGCGCATCTGTTCCAGACTCATAATGTTCAAGAAGCCACCCACAAGACCTTTGCGGAGAGGCTCAACAGCGTCGCCGCTCTGGAACTCGCCTGTCACGGCAGTACCAAGACCGGCGGGGAGCTCGAGCTGACCCGCTTTCTCTTCGAGTGTCATCTTCTTCATCAATGCATCGATGAACTTGTCCATCTCTGCATCGGGACTCTTTGCACAGCCCGATAGCAATAGTGCTGCACAGGCTGCAATTGATAATAATCTCTTCATCTCTTTTAATTTATTTAGGTGTGTGTTATGTGAAATTCAATATCAAAAATTCTTCGATTGGAAGGTCCAATCAGCAAATTGGGCTGAGGGTTCGCCGAGGAAAATACCCTTACCCGAGGTGTTGCCTTTGAGCTGCCAATCGAGCCATTGGAGGGTCAGTTCGGCAAAGGTACCACCGTGGGGCTGAGTGTATGAGCCACCGTGACCGAGGTCGGTATTGGCAAACACTACGGGCTGAGTGGTGATAACAGCATAGTCGCTCTCGGCATTTTTGTAGGCGATATCTGCCGGACCACCAATAAGATAGGCGATAGGGCCACTCAGACGCACAAGGTCGTCTTTGTTGACCACATCGCTCAGGAAATCACCGGGGCGGGTGCAACCGCTATTGAGAGGAATAATGGTGCGGATGCGCTTGTCGCCTGCAGTGCCGATGACGAGTGCCTGCGAGCCGCCACACGACTGTCCGAGTGCGCAAACGTTGTCGGTGTCGGCCTTGCCGAAGAAGATAGAGCCACTCTTCTGGCTCTCTGCCGCCAGCTTGTCGAGCTGTGCGTGGAGGTCGAGTGCAGCAGCCTTCTGAACAGGCATATCGGGTTTCTCCTCACCCTCGGGCGACCAGAACCACTCCTGCTCCACCTTCTGCCCGGGCTCCTGATATGGGCCTACGGCAATTACGATATAGCCGTGAGAGGCAATCTCGGTGAGGTAGTTCTCGAAGCCTATCGAGGTATTGGCGCAGCCACCATTGCCGAAGAGCAATACAGGGAGTTTGCCCTCCCTATCTACCGCCGCAGCCATATCGGCAGGGCGGTAGAAGGTGTAGTTCTCAAAGCCACTCTCGGAGGTCATCAATGCCTTGTAGGGGCCTGTTCCGCCCTCCTCAATCGTCATCTGACGGAGGGTCTGGGCCGAGAGCGAGCAGACGGCCAGAAGAGAGGCTAAAAGTGTTGATAGGTGTTTCATACTATCGGCGCTGAGTTACGTTGAAGGGTACTGTGCGTGCCTGAATAAAACATTCGCCAGCCCACTCCATTGCGTGGGGCAGACACTTGCGCCAGAATTTCCAGTCGTGAGCACCGTCGGCAATTCGAATCTCTACGGGTACGTTCTTATCCTTCATCAGCAGGAATACCTCCGACTGGTCGCGGTTAAGCTCGTCGTCGCCACACTCGATGCAGAAATTCACCATACGCTTCTGCTGGTCGCTCATCTTATTAATAAGGGTATATACATCGTTCTCGTACCACGCTGCGGGGAGGTCGCCATCCTTTGTCTTGGGACCGAAGTATGCCTCGGCATACCAGCCCTGATCCTGACGGAACGAGCCGTTCAGACGCTCAGGACCAAACATACCGATACTCATACCGTAGCAAGCGATGAACTTGTCGGGGTGTTTCAGCGCGTAGAGGAGTGAGCCGAAACCGCCCATCGAAAGACCCGAGATTGCACGATACTGACGCTCGGTGCGGCAACGATAGGTGGCCTCAATGTGGGGAATAAGCTCCTCGAAGAAGTAGTCCTCGTAATTGAACGAGCCGTCATACTTGTTGGCATACCAGTTCTGGATACCGTCGGGCATAACGATAATCATCTCGGGGGCTGTGCCCTCGGCTATTGTGCGGTCGGCAATCTCTGCTGCCTGACCCTTCAGAAGCCAATCCTTCCAGTTGTCGCCGCCACCGTGCAGGAGGTAGAGCACGGGATAGTCGATAGAAGAGGTTTCGTAACTCTCGGGGAGATAGATTGAGTAGTGGGTGGTCTGACCGATGATTTTACTCTCCAATACTCGATCGTTGTAGGCTGTACCCTGTGCGCTGATGGTTGCACAAGCAGCCAGAGCGATTATGATAGAAATAATTTTTTTCATTGTGTTTCACTATTTTACGTTCTTGAATACCTTCTGGGCGAAAGATGCGAGGTTCAGGCGCCATACGCTCCAAACGTGGCCGCCGGGGTAGGTCTCGTAGGTTACATTGTAGCCCTTGTCGCGCATCTCGGCAACAACCTTCTCTGTGCCCTCGATACGATTGTCCTCAGTACCACACGAGATGTAGAGCAGGTCGAGGTTGTTGTATTTTTTGGTGTTGGAGTAGATGCCGGGCATCTCCTTCTCAGCGTCGAAAGCACCTGTGCCTACCGAGCCACCGAGCAGACCCGAACTGAAAATACCGATATTGGCAAACTTGTCGATATGGCGGAAACCGATGTAGAACGACTGACCGCCACCCATCGAAAGACCTGCCACAGCACGACCCTTGCGATTGGTGATAACATTGTAGTTAGCCTCGATGTAGGGTACGATATCGTTGGTCATCGACTCGTAGTTGTCAAAGCCGCTTGCGAAGGTCAGACCCTCCTTGGTGGGCAACATCTGGGTACGAGCAGCATACTCCGAGGGGTTGCCGTTGGGCATAACCACGAGCATAGGAGCAGCCTTGCCCTCAGCGATGAGGTTGTCCATAATCTGACGGGTGCGACCGAGTGTTGACCAAGCATCCTCGTCACCGCCACCACCGTGCAACAGATAGAGAACGGGGTATTTGGTGCGCTTGTCGTTGGGGTTGTAGCCTGCGGGGGTGTAAACATACATACGACGAATCATATCGTTGGTCGAGTCCTTGTACCACACCTGCTCCAGGTCGCCACCTCCGATACGCTCTTTGTAGAGGTCGGCGGTACCGCCATCAACAAGCACAGCACTCATAAAACGAGTACCATCTCTCTGCACAAAGATATTCACGGGGTCGAGGGTGCTGACACCATCAACGGTGAAGGTATAGGTGTAGAGTTCCGACTCGGGGCGGGGGAGAGCGACACTCCATACACCGCCATCGCCACGGGTCATCTTGCCCATCTTCTGAGCCTCGGCACCATAGCCGAGCCACGAGGGGCTGACACTTACCTCAGTAGCATAGGGTGCGCTGAGGCGGAAGATAACGGTAGAGTCGGTCACCTCGGGAGAAACGACGGGCTGACGACGAGTGAAATTCTGCAACTCCTGTGCGCTGAGTGAGAGGGTTGCGGTGAGTGCGAATATTGCACAAAGGATTCTTCTGGCTTTCATAGTAGTAGTTATTTTAGTTTAGTTATCGTTTGCTATTTCATATGTGCACGGAAGTGGGCATCCACCATATCGAAGAGGGTATCTGTCCAGAACTCGTAACTGCCGTGGTCTGCACCCTCAATCTTGTAGAATTTATAGTCGTAGCCACACTCCTCCAACTTGTCGGCCATAATCACACTCTGCTCAAAGGGGACTGTGCGGTCGCTGTTGCCGGTTACAATCATAATAGGCGCGGTCTGTGCGGCGCGCTCAGGCGAAACGTAGGTTATGGGGCTGAGCGTCTTGACGATATCGGGATTCTCCATCACCTTGATTCCGCCAAAGATAGTACCTGTGGGGCTGTTCTCCGAGATGTGGTCCCAATTGCCACGCTCAAACTCCTGCATACGCAGTACATCGGTTACGGGGTAGTATGCCACGCAGGCATTTACATCCACACTCTCGGTGCCGTATGCCTCGGTGTCAAGTTGGGGCTGGTCGGCAGTTACGGTGAGCAGCAGCGAGAGGTTGCCACCCGACGAGTCGCCCCAAACAAAGAGGTTGTTGGGGTCAATGCCGTAGCGATTAGCGTTCTTGCGCAGGAAACGAACAGCAGACTTAATATCCTGAATCTGTGCGGGATATGTGGCAGTAGTTGAGGGACGGTGCTGAACGCTTGCCACCACATAGCCACGCTTTGCAAACTCCATCAGGTTGGGCACCTGCGAATAGACAGCCTGCGCATACCACGCAGCACCCTGGATAAATACCACGCAGGGATATTTCTTGCCCCAACCACCTGCGGGAGTGATAAGCTGGATTACAAGATCCATATCGCTCTGGTGGTCATAGACAACATTACCCTGATAATTGACCGAAACACGCTCGTTCTGAGGAATATCGGTAAGGGTGGTCATTACCTTGGCCTCGGCCTTTGAAGGCTCAAAGGGTGTCGAAGGGAAGTTGGGTTGAAGCTGTGCGCTCAGGGTTGCGCAAAACATCAGCGAACAAATAGAGATTACAAATTTTTTCATAAGGTCTTGTTTATTGGTTTGTAGATTATTAATTGTCGTTTTCGTTCTCGCTTTTTGCCTCCTCGTCGGGGGAGGGGAGCAAGCTCTCCTGCTCAATATATTTCTCGGGAAGTTGCTTGGCAGCTTTTGCACCCAATACCTTAAGATTTTCGGTGTGTCGGAGAATATTGCCACGACCCGTGTAGAGTTGTCCGATAGCCTTGTCGCATCCCTCGGCTGCCTGATTGATACTCTTCTGCACACCCTCCATTGTGGTTACAAAACCAACCACTTTGTCATAGAGTTTGCCACCCTCCTCGGCAATTTTAAGTGCATTGCGGTTCTGCTGGTCGCGTCGCCAAAGGTCATCGACGATTTTGAGCAGAGCAAAGAGGTTGGTTGGAGAGGAGATGATAATTCTGTTTTTATAGGCCTCCTCCCAGAGTGCCGGCATAGCGTTAATCGCCTCAATAAAAGCACCTTCGGCAGGGATAAACATAATTACAAAGTCGGGAGATTTGTCGCCCAGAAGTTCTTGATAGGACTTTTGGGAGAGCTCCTTGATATGGCTCTGTACAGATTTTATCAGGTTCTTGAGTGCCTCTTGTCGTCTGTTGGAGTCCTTTGCCTCGACCATATCGGCGTGGGCGGTAAGAGTCATCTTCGAGTCGATGACTATACGCTTACCGTCGGGCAGGTTGAGTACTATATCGGGGCGGAAATTGTTGCCCTCGTCACCCTTAAAGCTCTTCTGTACGGAGTAGTGAATACCCTCCTCAAGGTTGCTGCGATCCAATATTGTTTTGAGAATCAACTCGCCAAAGTCACCCTGCACCTTGGAGTTGCTACGCAAGGCGGTGGTGAGGTTGTTGGTCTGCTCGGTGATGGTGCGGTTGAGCTCCATCAGTTGCTTGAGCTCCTGGCGGAGTGAGCCACGCTCGGTATTCTCCGAGGCGTAGATTTTTTCGACCCTCTCGCGGAACTCAGTGATGTTGTCCTTGAAGGGCTTGAGCAGTACATCCATCGACTCTTTGTTGGTCTCCTTGAATCGTTTGGAGTTCTCCTCCATCATTTCCCCTGCCAAAGACTTGAATTCGGCACGGAACGAGGCTTGGAGTTTGTCGAGCTCTGCCTTGTCGCTTTCTGCCTTGTCGGTGAGGCGTTTGTTTTCGGCACGCAGCTCCGTCTGGGCAATCTCTGCCTTGCGCAGTTCGATGCTCTGACTCTCAATCTTTTCGGCCATTTCGCTGTTCTGCTTGCTGAGTTCATCGACTCTCTGCAACGATGTGCGAGCCTCGGCGAGTTCTACCTCTATACGATGCTGTTCGGAGCGTGCAATGGCCAGCTCCCTCTCAGCGGCCTCCTTCTCGGTGGTGAGGCTCTTGATACGCTCGTTGAGTGCCTTCATCTGTCGGGCATCGAAAATAAAGAGTCGGATGATGACAATCACCGCGAGAGCCCCGATTGAGGCGAGTAATATGATGGCAGTAGTTCCCATAGTCAATATAAATAGTTATTATCCTCTCAAAATTAGGTAAAAAATACGGTTTTTTCGCTATTTTTGTCGAAAATATTGCGGAGAAATCTTGAGTGATTTTTTTCTCTGCATCGAGTGTTTGAAAAATTAATAAAACAAAACAGATATAATGAAACGAATTATCTCACCCTCAATGCTTTCTGCCGATTTTGGCAATCTTGCTCGCGATACTCGTATGATTGACGAGAGTGCTGCCGAGTGGGTACATATCGATGTTATGGATGGCCGTTTTGTGCCTAATATCTCATTTGGTTTCCCCGTGCTGAAATCGATTGTGGCGGCTACCGAAAAGTTTATGGATGTCCACCTGATGATTGTTCAGCCCGAAGATTATCTGGAACGCTTTGTGAAGGCGGGGGCCGATTTGGTGGTTTTCCACGTTGAGGCTACCGAGAAGGTAGAGGAGTGCATCCGCACCATCCACGAGGCTGGGGCAAAGGCCGGTGTCTCGATTAAGCCCGGCACTCCCGTTGAGGCTATCCGCGAGTGGCTGCCGATGGTGGATCTGGTGCTTGTGATGGGTGTTGAGCCTGGCTTCGGTGGTCAGAAGTTTATCGAGGGCTCGACCGATAAGGTACGTCAACTCAAAGCCTTGCGCGAAGAACTTGGTGCCGACTATCTGATTGAACTCGATGGCGGTGTTTGTCGCGACAATGCGGAGATGCTCTTCGAGGCGGGCTGTGATGTGTTGGTGGCTGGTAGTGCTGTCTTTGGTGCTGCCGACCCTAAGGCTGAGATTTTGGCACTTTTGGGCGAATAATCTATGGTATCTGTTGATAATCTGACAATTAGTTTTGGCGGGTGGGACCTCTTCAAGGAGGTGTCGCTGCTCATTAACCCCAAGGACCGCATTGGTCTGGTGGGTAAAAATGGCGCTGGCAAGACCACTCTGCTGAAAGTTATAATGGGCCAACAGGCCCCCACTTCGGGTGTGGTGACACGCTCGGCAGATACAACCCTCGGCTATCTGCCACAGCAGATGGCGGTGGCAGATACCACAACCCTTGCCGAGGAGACCGCAAAGGCCTTTGAGGAGGTATTGGAGTTGGAGGCTGAGATTGCGCGCCTGACTGCCGAGATTGCCGAGCGCGATGACTATCACTCGGCTGAGTATGAGGCACTTCTGCACCGTCTGAATGATGCTACCGACCGACATAACATCCTCGGAGGTAACCACCGCGACGCCGATGTGGAGCGCACCTTGCTCGGCTTGGGCTTCCGTCGTGAGGACTTCGGCAGGGCGACAAGCGAGTTTAGTGGCGGTTGGCGTATGCGTATCGAGCTTGCCAAGTTGCTGCTGCGTCGTCCGTCGGTTATCCTGCTCGACGAGCCTACCAACCACCTCGATATCGAGAGTATCCAGTGGCTGGAGAGCTACCTGAAAGAGTATGACGGCTCGGTGGTGATTATCTCCCACGACAGGGCTTTTCTGGATAATGTGACCAACCGCACGGTTGAGTTGTTGCTCGGCAAGTTGTATGACTATAAAGTCCCTTACAGCCAATATGTTACTCTGCGCAAGGAGCGTCGCGAACAGCAACTTGCGGCCTACGCAAACCAGCAGCGACTGATTGAAAAGAGCGAGGAGTTTATCGAGAAGTTCCGCTACAAGCCGACCAAGAGCAACCAGGTGCAGTCGCGCATCAAGCAACTCGAAAAGCTGGACCGAATTGAGGTTGATGAGGAAGATTTGAGTGCGCTAAATATCAAGTTCCCCCCTTCGCCACACTGCGGACAGATTGTTGCTGAGGTGCAATCGGCGGGCAAGAGTTTTGGCGACCACCACGTCTTCTCGGGTGCCGACTTTATCATCGAGCGAGGCGACAGGATTGCCCTTGTAGGTCGCAATGGCGAGGGTAAGACCACCTTTGCCCGTATGTTGATTGGTGAGTTGGAGGCCACCGAGGGTAATATCAAGGTGGGTGTAAATGTGGATACGGGCTACTATGCTCAGAATCAGGATGATTTGATGGACGGTAACTTCACTGTTTACGACACTTTGGATCGAGTAGCGGTAGGTGATATTCGTACCCGTCTGCGTGATATTTTGGGCGCTTTCCTCTTTCGAGGCGAGGATGTCGATAAGAAGGTGAAGGTGCTCAGCGGTGGTGAACGTTCGCGCTTGGCTATGGCGCGTATGATGCTCTCGCCCCACAACCTGCTGGTGCTCGACGAGCCTACCAACCATATGGATATGCGCTCGAAGGATATTCTTAAACAGGCACTGCTCGACTATGATGGTACGTTAGTGGTTGTTTCGCACGACCGCGAATTCCTTGATGGTCTGGTCGATAAGGTCTATGAGTTCCGCGATGGCGGTGTAAAGGAGTACTTGGGTGGTATCTACTACTTTATCGAGAAGCGTCGCCTGGCATCGCTTGCCGAGGTGGAGCGCCGTGCCCCTGAGGAACGAGTGGCTGCCTCTGCCGAGCCTTCGCGTGGCAAGCAGGACTACCTCCAAAAGAAGGAGCAGGAGCGCCAGATTCGTCGCACCCGTTCGGCAATCGAGGCAGCCGAGAAGCGCATCGAGGAGTTGGAGAGCGAGGTGGCAGATTGGGAAAGACGTATGGCCGACCCCGCTACACACGGCATTGACCTCTCGGACCCCGCTCACTTTAAGGCATATAACGAGTGTAAGCAGCGACTTGCCGATACGGAACACGAGTGGGAAAAACTCAATTACGAACTTGAAATTTTAACAGACAATCTATATTAGAAGTATGGAAAACGAAAACAAGAGTGGCTCGAAAGGCAACCTGATATTTGGTCTGCGCCCCGTTATCGAGGTTATCGAGAGTGGCAAGCAGATTGAGAAACTCTATGTAAAGAAGGGTGCTGAGGGGCAGTTGATGAACGACTTTAAGGATCTTTGCTATCGTGCTCACGTGCGCTATCAGGAGGTGCCTGTTGAGAAACTCACCCGCCTCACCCGTGGTAACCACCAGGGCGTTGTGGCTCAGATGGCGGCTATCGACTATGTGGCGTTGGAGGACATTCTGGAGCGTGTGCCCGAGGACGAGACTCCTCTGATTGTTCTCTTTGACGGTGTTACCGATGTGCGCAACTTCGGTGCTATTGCCCGCAGTGCGGAGTGTGCCGGTGCTCACGGACTTATCGTCCCTTTGAAGAATAGCGCACCCGTAAATTCGGAGGCTATTCGCTCGTCGGCCGGTGCACTGACCCGCATCCCCGTACATCGTGCAGGCTCGTTGCGCAATACCTTGAAGGCACTTGCAGCGGAGGGTATGCAGATTGTGGCTGCAACCGAGAAGAGCCGTAAACTGCTCTACGATGCAGACCTGACGAAGCCGACCGTTATCGTGATGGGCAACGAGGAGAAGGGTGTGTCGAAGGAGATTATGAAACTCTGCGATGAGCAACTCGCAATACCTATGATTGGTGCTATCGAGTCGCTCAATGTGTCGGCTGCTGCGGCAGTTATGCTCTTCGAGGTAGTCCGCCAACGAATTGGTTAGAGGTGTTCGGACTCTTTGGTAGACAGAAGGTTACCCGCACCGTCAGCCGTATGCCACACCAAAGGTGGGGTGAGGTGGAGGTGGTGCGCTCCGGGCGTGCAAGGCGTATATCGCTGAGTGTCCGAGCAGATGGCACTGTGAGGCTGACTATGCCACCGAGTGCTCCGATGCGTCAGGCGGTTGCCTTTATGGAGAGCCGTGCGGAGTGGATTGAGAGAGCACGCCAAAAGGTTGCTGAGAGAGGCACGCCCGACCAGCGTAGCGATGCGGAACGAGCAGAGGAGCGCGAGAGGCTGAGGGCGGAGGCCAAGAGATATCTCCCGCAAAGGGTGGCAGAGTTGTCTGCGCTCACGGGGCTGAAATATGGCAGACTCTCTATCCGTGCTTCGCGTACAAGGTGGGGTAGTTGCTCGGCGAGGAACGATATTAATCTCTCGCTCTACCTGATGAAATTGCCGTCGCACCTCATTGATTATGTGATACTTCACGAACTCTGCCACACCCGCCACAAAGACCACTCCGAGCGATTTCACGCTCTACTCGATAGCCTCTGTGGTGGCCGCGATAAAGAGTTCTCCCGCGAACTGCGCAACTACCGACCAAATTAGTATATAAACGAATAGCCGAGCATCGCTGCTCGGCTATCGGTATTTATAGGAAATTCTTAATCTTGCTGCTTTATGGTAATGCTGATATATTCATGTCCGGCGGATTCATTTAGATATATGGTAGATGTACGACTGCGATTGCTTGTGTTAGGTTCTGCGAAGAGTTTAAGAGTATTTCTCGCCTCCTTGTAAGTGCTTGCAGTCAACCAATCGTATGTTACCGTAATGCTATCTTTTAGGCCATTGCTGTCGAAAAAATAGTCATTTTTTGAGTCGTCCAGAATGAGCACACCGTCGTAGATTGTAATACTAAAAATTGGCACTTCTCCAACATAACTAAACTCGCCGCCCTCTTTGGATAGTATGATTTTGTCAGGAAAACCACCATCAATTTCCTTACTAAATGAACCGATACAAGATGTGCAAGCAATCAAGCACCCTA
>JAZUCV010000020.1:0-68400 GCA_045639285.1 Tidjanibacter sp. | reverse complement strand
CTTCTCTTGTGAGTCAAATGCTCATTTACTTCAAGTAAACTCCGCTTTGCCTCCCTGCGCGAAGCCCAAAATTTCCTAAACCATAGTGACTTCTCGATGTGAGTGAGTTTAAATTAAAATCTGAGAGTGGCATTGTGCCACTCTCAGATTTTTGTGGATAGGGAGATTAGGGAGATTAGGGAGATTAGGGAGATTAGGGAGATTAGGGAGATTAGGGAGATTAGGGCTTCTTCTTACTCTCCCTAAATTCTCTAAACTCCTTAAATTCCTTACAATATCAAACGGTCGTGTCCGCTACTTCCGAAGCCCACAATCGGTCGTACCCGCTTTTGTTGCCTCGGCTCTGCCGAGGAGTAAGTCCCCCTCTAAGGAGGGGGATTTAGGGGGTGGGTAAACGCTTATGGATGTGCCTGCTTGGCAGGCACATCCCCCGCCGAGGCGGGGGCTTGGGGGTGGGTCAGGCTTGGAATTGCCTTCGCAGAAGGCAGGTGTCGAGGTGGCAATTAGCGTGGTGAGAGTGAGTTGAGTAAGGAGGATGGCTTGTGTGTTTAAGGAGTTTAGGGAGTTTAAAGAAAATACCAAAATTCCCAAAATTCCCTAAACTCCTTAAATCATTTTGAATTTTGAATTCCATTTCCCTTTCTCTTTGCAATCATATCATCAAACATTGCCGTCATTTTAGAATAATTGCATCATCGGTAAATGGCTGATTTTGAAAAGAAAAGTATTATAAAAAGTTTGTGGGCTAAAAAAATATGTTTACCTTTGCGCGCTATGAATCAAATAAATTTCCGTAAACTTTTTGTTGGCCTGATTGCGACCCTTTTCTCATTGTGCTGTGAGGGCGTTTTTGCCCAAACGCCTGAGAAGGTGAACGTCAGTGGTGTGGTTACCGCAGCCGAGAGTGGCGAGCCGTTGATTGGTGTATCGATTATCTCCGATACCAATCAGGGTGTTGCTACCTCCTTTGATGGTACCTACTCCATCAGCCTTAACTCCGGCCAAGTGCTCACCTTCTCCTATCTCGGCTATCAGTCGGTGGAGTGGGTTGTGCCTGCGGGTGAGAGTGAGATAACATTTGACTTGCAGATGCAGAGCGACAGCGAAGCAATCGAAGATGTCGTGGTGATTGCCTATGGTGTCCGCAAAAAGGGCACTGTGGCCGGCTCAGTATCGACGGTGAAGACCGAGAAGATTGAGAATACCCCCACTGCCGCCTTCGACCAGGCGTTGCAGGGTCAGGTAGCGGGTCTGTCGGTGCTTTCGAGTACAGGTGAGCCGAGTGCTGCGGCGGTGATGACCATCCGTGGTACCAACTCCATCAACTCGGGTACTGCCCCCCTCTACATCCTCGACGGTGTGCCCATCTCTGCAAGCGACTTTAACACCATCAACCCTGCCGATATCGAGTCGTTGTCGGTGCTGAAAGATGCATCTTCGACCTCTATCTACGGTGCGCGTGCGGCAAATGGTGTTATCGTTATCACCACCAAGCGTGGTCGTGCTGCGGAGCGTCCTCGTATCGAGTATCGCTCGCAACTCGGTATCTCGCAGGTGGCAGGTGACAAGAAGTGGGATTTGATGAACACCGCTGAGCGTATCGAGTACGAGAAGCAGATCGGTATGAGTGCCGGCCAGAACTATGAGCTCCTCAGCCAGATTGATGTCAATTGGATGGACGAGGTCTTCAACTCGTCGGCCCTCTTGCAGAATCACGAGGTGGCCATTTCGGGTGGCGATCAGGTGAGCAACTACTACTACTCGGGTGGCTACTACAATCAGGATGGTACAGCCGTAGGCTCGGGCTTTGAGCGTTACTCGCTCCGCACCAACTTCGAGCGCAAGGCCGCTGATTGGATGAAGGTGGGTAGCAACACTATGCTCAACTTCCAGAACATCCAGCAGGCTGACGAGGGCTCATACAACCTTCTCACCCCTATCTCGGCAGCTCGTTTTATGATGCCCTATTGGAATCCTCGCCGAGCAGATGGCTCTATCGCATCTATTGGCGATGGCTCGTGGAAGGGCAATGGTCAGAACCCCTTGGAGTGGTTGGCTAACAACCCCGTAAATTATAAGAAGTATAAACTTATCACCACTCTCTTCGCTGAGGCGACCCCCATTGAGGGTCTTACTCTCCGTTCGCAGGCTGGTGTGGACTACTCGCATACCACCGGTTTCGGTAAGTCCTACCCGAGCTATCTCCCCAACCAGGGGCAGGGTAGTGCTTCGCGCTCTTCGGTAGATGGCTACAACCTCACCATCACCAATACCGCAAACTACCAGTTTGACCTCGGTCTGGATCACTCCTTCAATATTATGCTTGGCCAGGAGGGTATCGACTACCACTACGAGGCGTTCAGCCTCCTCTCGGAGGGTCAGAACAACGACCGTCTCACCAATATCTCGACAGGTACTCGCGTAACTTCGTGGGGTGACACCACCGACTCGGACTACGCCTTCTTGTCGTTCTTCTCGCGTGCGGAGTACAATCTGAAGAATAAATATTACTTCGAGGCTGCAGCCCGTGCCGACGGCTCGTCGAGGTTTGGTCGTCAGCGTCGCTGGGCTATGTTCTGGTCGCTCGGCTTTATGTGGGATATGCGTCACGAGCCCTTTATGGAGGGTGTGTCGGACTGGCTCAACCAGTCGCAGCTCTCCTTCTCGACAGGTACTTCGGGTAACTCCTCGATTCCTAACTATGAGCACCTCTCGCTTGTGGGTGGCGGTTTGGACTATGCCGGCAATGCAGGTATCGGCCTGATGCAGCCCGGTAACGAGAATCTCGGCTGGGAGAAGCCCTGGACCACCAACCTCGCCTTCCGCGCCGGTCTGTGGAACAGAGTGACTGCCGACCTGGAGTTCTACTACAAGCAGACCTCCGATATGTTGATGCAGGTGCCTACTCCCTATTCGACCTCGGGCTTCGGCTACTATTGGGATAATGTGGGCGAGATGATCAATGTGGGTGCTGAGCTGAGTGTTAATGCCACTCTGCTGGCTCGCCCCGACATTACTTGGACCGTTAATGCTAACGTATCATATAACTACAACGAAATCACCGAGTTGTATAATGGCGTTAAGGAGTATGAGCGCTCCAATACCAACACCAAGCTCGTTGTGGGTCGTTCGCTTGGCGAGTTCTACATCAACCGTTATGCAGGTGTAAACCCCGCAAATGGTGACGCTCTCTGGTATGACAAGGAGGGCAACCTCACCAATGAGTTGCGCGACGAGGATAAGGTGCTCGTAGGCAAGAGCTACATCGCTCCCTGGCAGGGTGGTTTTGGTACCGCTTTGCAGTGGAAGGGCTTCTCGGCAAGCGCACAGTTCAGCTGGGTGGCAGACAGATGGATGCTCAACAACGACCGCTACTTCGATGAGTCCAACGGTCGTTTTGCGGCCTACAACCAGTCGCGTCGTCTGCTCGACCGCTGGATGGAGCCTGGTGATTTGACTGATATTCCCCGCCACGGCGAATATACCGAGTTCGACAGCCGTCTGTTGGAGGATGCATCGTTCCTGCGTCTGAAAAATGTGATGCTCAGCTACTCGTTGCCTCAGCGACTGCTGGAGCGCAACCGAGTATTCAGCGGTGTGAGATTCTATGTGCAGGGTCAGAACCTCTTGACCTTCACCAAGTTCTCGGGTCTTGACCCCGAGGGCACAGCCAATATCTATGCTGCACAGTATCCTATGGCTCGTCAATATACTTTCGGAATTGATATTACCTTCTAAACCACAAGAGAGATATGAAAATGATTAATACCCTTAGACGTTTTATGGTGGCAGGAGCCATTGCGCTTCTTTCGCTTACCTCGTGTCTCGATGTGGAGCCCGATTCGGCAATCCCTACTGACGAGGCGATGGCAACCTATGAGGAGGCCGAGCAGACCTTGACAGGTATCTATGCACTGCTGAAGAGCAGCGCATTGTATAGCGGCTACTTGACTCTTCTGCCCGATATTCAGGCAGACCTGGTATATGCAATTGATGGTTACTCCAATACCTTCGGTAGTTTCTGGCAGTGGCAGGTGCGTCCCACCTCTTCGGAGATTGAGTCGGTATATGCTGCTCTCTATCAGGTGATTGCAGGTTGTAACTTCTATCTTGAGAAGATTGACGCAGTGATGGCCGATCAGGTTGTCGAAGAGCGTATCCTCACCCTCGAACAATATACCGGCGAGGTATATACCATCCGCGCAATGGCATACGCTGAGTTGCTCAAATGCTTCTGCGAGGCATACGACCCTGCAACCGCAGAGCAGAAACTCGGTGTGGTGCTCCGCAAGGGCTACTCGGTACCCGAGAAGGCTGTGCGTGCTTCGTTGAAAGACTCCTATCAGTTTGTGCTGGATGACCTCCAAAAGGCTGAGGAGATGCTCGACGTCGAGAATGATCAGTATAGTTCCGCCTTTATGACTCAGGCCGTTGCTTATGCTCTGCACGCTCGTGTGGCTCTCTATATGCAGGATTGGGAGAGTGCTATCAAGTACTCCTCGCTGGTTATCGACCACCCCAACGGTGTCTATAGCCTCTCGCCTGCCAATAGCCTCTACACCAGCGATATGACCTACTTCGACTATATGTGGAACTACGATGTCGGTACTGAGATTATCTGGCGCGTGGGCTTCACCGCCACCTCGTTTGGCGGCTCGCTCGGCTCGGTCTTCCTGAACTTCACCAAGGACTACGCCTACTACTATCCCGACTATGTTCCCGCTCAGTGGGTAATCGACCTCTACGATGCCGGCGATATGCGATATGGCAGTTACTTCTACGAGCTGCAGACAGGTCACGACCATCAGCTCACCTGGCCTCTGCTGGTTAAGTACTATGGCAATCAGGACCTTATCAGTCAGTCGCTCGTATATCACGTCAATATGCCCAAGCCTTTCCGCTTGGCTGAGCAGTATCTTATTCGTGCCGAGGCCTATTGCCGTCAGAGCAAGCCCGACTTCTCGGCTGCTTCGCGCGATATGAATACTCTGCGTGGCGCTCGTTACACCTCGGGTGGCAGCATCTCGCTCTCGGAGGATGACTTCTTGCAGAAGATTGCCGAGGAGCGTGTCAGGGAACTCTATATGGAGGGCTTCCGTCTGCACGACCTCAAACGCTGGGGTGCACTCTACAATGGCGGTGGCTTTGTGCGTACACCTCAGATGCACTCGCTCGAGGAGGGTAGCTCGCTCCGCATCACTGCCGACAACCCCTTGTTCGTATGGCCTATCCCTCAGCACGAGATTGAGTCGCCCGGCTCGGAGGTATTGGGCAATGAGAGTAACAGATAGTTTGGATACCTAATATATAATATATATATGAAGTTTTTGAGATTTTTTGCACTCTTGGCACTCGCATCCTCACTCTTTGTGGGGTGTGATGAGGAGTATACAACCTACTCTGATGCCGAGTATGTGATTTTTGCCGACACAATGTCGATTAATATGGTGGGTCCCGATGAGGAGTATTTCACCGTGGCTCTCTCCTCGACCGTGGCTCGCGACTACGACCGCACCATTGGTGTTGAGATTGTCGATGAGGGTAGCAACGCTGTGGAGGGCAAGCACTTCCAGCTCTTGTCGAACAGTGTCACCATACCCGCTGGTAAGCTCGCTGCCGAGGTGAAAATCAAGGGTCTGTACGATAATATCGAGCCTACCGACTCGCTTGGATTTACTCTTCGTCTGGTTATGCCGGATGCACTCGACTGGGAACTCTACAAGGAGAACAAGCAGACCAAGGTGGTTATGTATAAGGCCTGCCCGTTTGATGTGAACAACTTCTCTGGCTGGTGCGTGCTCACATCGCTGCTGCTGCGCGATTACCCGGGTGATAATGCAAGCTATCAGCGACTGATTCAGACCTCGGTACACCCCTCGGTGCCCAATACCGTGATTTTGCACGACTGCTTCTACGATGGCTACGACCTGACAATCACTTTCGACCCGAGCAATTCGGCTAACCCCCTGGTTACTATGGATAAAGACCAGGTTGTGAGTGATGAGGCATCGGTCTTCGGTCAGATTCTTGGCGACAACCACATCCTCACTACCCATAGTCCCTATTACCCCTCTTACTTCAACTCCTGTCAGCGATTTGTGGAGTTGTGGAACGAGGTCTATGTGGAGAACCTGGGTGAGATGATTGGTACCGTTGGTCAGTTCTACTCTATCCTTGAGTGGGTGAGCGACGAGGTGGCTGCCGACCTTAAAAAGCAGGGTATGTAACAGATAATCAATAATATATTATTTAACTCAATTTTTTTTAATTATGAATAAAGTATTTAGATTGTTGGCTGGTCTTATCTGCATCAGTGCAGTGATGACTGCTTGTAAGCCCGATCCCGAACCCGTACTTCCCGAGTTCCCTTCGAAGGTTACTCGCACAGTCGGTGCTGGCGAGATTGTGAATTTGACTTTTTCGGCAAATCTCGACTGGGAGATTTCGATGAACCAGGAGGAGGCTACCTACTTCTCGTTGGTTGATGGTGGTAACAGCGTATATTCGTTGCGTGGCAAGGCAAGCGAGGATATTAAGGTACAGGTTAAGGTTGCCGAGTTGAAGGACCTTGACAACAACCACGTTTGCGTGCTCACTATGAAGATGGATGGTCAGGAGCAGGTTGTTGCCGAACTCACTTTGGCTAAGACCGACCGTGTGCTCAATGTCTATCCCGTGGAGATGGATGATTGGGGCTTTGTATATGCTGAGAGTGGCGATTTGACCTTCTCGTACGAGAGCACTCCTGTTGGTGCTGACGGCGTTGAGCTTGCTTGGCCCGATGAGGTTAACGGCTTTATGACTCACGTGATGATTAACGCAAACTTCGACTGGAGCGTTGATGGTACTCCCGAGTGGATTATGCCTATCGCCGGTGGCGAGAGTGGTGTTACCGAGTTGTGGCTCAGAGGTGATGCGTCGAAGTATCCTTTGGAGGCTTCGGAGGCTACCTTGAAGTTTGTTGATGCAAATAACACCTCGTTGGAGGTTGCTACCTTGAAGGTGTCGATTCCTGCTGCTGCAGACTATTTTGTAATCGACTTTGATGAGGTTTCGAAGTTCAACAATGCTGGTGATGTATATCACGCAATGTTGGGTGACTATGTTGAGGGTGGTACTGCTACCGGTTCGGTGATTGCTGTTGATGGTGTGCAGATTGTTCCCTTCACTTTTGTGTCGCAGTTTGGTATGCAGATGCCTACCACCGATATTGCTTGGGTAACCGCATCTATCGCTGAGTGGGATGCTTCGGACGACTCCGTAATCCAGAGCCGTGATGTTGAGGTTGGCGTTCAGGCTAACGAGGGCCCTGCTCGCGAGGCTATGGTATTTGCTCTGCCCGCCAATATGTCGGTTGACCCCTATGAGATGTCCGAGTTTGAGGGCGGTATGCCTACCGGTGAGGTTGCAGAGGCTTATCTTCCCTACCTGCTCACCACTATCAAGCAGGAGGGTGCTCCCGCAACTATCGAGTATGAGCACGCTTTTGGTGAGGAGATTCAGTTTGGTATCTCTGCAAATGGTGGTAGCTGGCCTCATAATGTGCTTGGCAATGCAACCGAGCGTTACGACCTGCTCTATACCAAGGATTGGGATAATGATGATGTAACCTTTATCAGCAAGAAGGAGATTCGCAATATCTATATCAGCATTCTCAATGCACAGGGTGAGTTCTATGAAGTGGAGAACGATTGGGATGCATCTTGGCTGACCTACTGGCGTCCTTCGGCTGACAATACTCTCTTTAAGGTACAGATGGATATCACCCACGAGACTGCAGATGCAGCCTACAATCAGAACACCGGTGATTATGAGGGTGGTCTCTATATTGAGTTTGCTGATGGCACCACTGCTACTGTTTACTGCCGTTTCAATGCTAATGCAGCAGGTGGCAACAATGATGGTATCGTTCTGGAGTTTGCTTATCCCGGTCCCGCTGAGGATAACGATGGTTCGTCGCTGGTACAACTGACCAGTGGTCCTCAGTATAACTATTTCAATATGAATTACGGCGTATCGGATGTATGGCACGTTACCTTCACCAAGGAGAACCACACTATGTCGATGATTAATGGCTTGAATGCTAATGGTTTCCTTGAGAATAAGGAGGATGCTGAGTGGCTCTCCTATGAGTATAGCGAGGGTGGCAGTGTAATCATAACCAAAGCTGCGGGCAATGGCAAGACCGGTGCCTTCTTGTTCAGCGATGGTATGGGTGGCATCGAGTTCGTACTTGTAGTAACTCTTGAGATTGCTGAATAACAATTAACTCTATACAGGTATGCCCCGCGCTTGGTTGGGGTGGGGCATACCTTTTTTTTTAACCAACCAGACAAATGAGGTTTCACCGAGAATTTTATATGATAATGAGAAGACGAATTTTTAACGTATGCGTAGTGCTGTCACTGCTCTTTGGCGCGCTCCTTAGTAGTTGTACCGAGGATGTGCCCGACTATCGCGAACAGGAGTACGGATACGCACAGTTTAAACTCTACAAAGAGGCCTCCTACCAGCCCGAGGCTAAGGGCGAGGTGGGGAGTCGTGCCGTGCAGACAATGCTCGACCGACTTGGCGAGGCCCATAAAATCAAGGTGACACTCTCCTTTGGTGAAACCACTATTGCTCAGACTCTTACGCTCTCGTCGTCGGATGAGGCCTCGGCAGAGTTTGGTCTGCGTAGTGATAAGCTGAAACTCCTTATCGGTGATTATAAGGTGATTACCTTCTCGCTCTACGACGCATTGGACGAGGTGATTTATAATAGCACTCCGGCCGATATGAGCGAGTTTACCGTATCGCAAGGTGGACTTGTGGTGCACGACCTGACTGTCAATGTGCAGCCCCGCGGTAGTGTGCAGTTTACCTTGAAGAAGGATTTCTCTTCGTTTGAGAATAATCCTGCTATTCAGAAGGCACCTGCCCGCGAATATACCTTCGACGAGGCAGAGTTTGTTACGCTGACCGTAGCACAGGTAATGGCTTCGGGAAGCACTACCAACCCCACTACTTTCTCGATGATTCCCACATCCTTCGAGCTCCATCTGGACGAGGATGATTATCAGAGCGATGAGTTTGGCTACACCACTTCGACAATCACTGTCGATTCGCTCCTGAGCCTCAAAGCGGGCAACTACCGCATCACCTCATACGAACTCTACGATAGCCGAGAGTCGCTGCTCGAAGCTAATCGTGCGCCTAAGTGCGATGACTTCGAGGTGAAGGACAACCAGACCACCAAGGCCGATGTTAAGATTTCGATGCGTGAGGCCGATGAGTATATCAAGGACTACTATGCCCTCTACAACATCTGGAAGAGCCTTGCCGGTGAGGAGTGGTACTATATTGGCGAGAACTATGCCAAGGGTACGAATTGGGACTTCAACAAAGACCCCGACCTGTGGGGCGACCAGCCCGGTGTTGAGTTGCACGCTAACGGTCGTGTGGCAAAAATCGATATCAGCGATTTCGGCTTCAAGGGTCATCTTTCGCCCGCCATCGGACAGCTCACCCAGCTGATTGAGCTCTACCTCGGTACTCACAACGACCTGAATGTGTTTACCTACGATCCCACTCTGGATAGTTCGTTGTCGCTTGCCGAGCGCGGTCGCAACCGTCTGAAAAACCACGGTGAGTTGATGCATATGATTCACCCTGCAACCCAGACCACCGAGCCTATTGCTCGTGCGTTGAAGGAGAACGGCGTGTCGATTCGTGCAATCGAGATGTACGACACTATGAGTGAGAAGGAGATTCTCAATATGGCTACCGGAGAGCAGCGTGTGAAGCTGATGGATACCAACCACGGTACACTCTGCAACGGTCTGCTCTCACTCCCCGTAGAGATTGCAAACCTCACAAGCCTGGAGTATCTCTATATTGCAAACAGTGCAATCGAGAGCATCCCCGAGGAGTTGGGTCAGCTCACATCGCTCTCGGATGTTGAGATTTACAACTGTCCCAACCTCACTGAGTTCCCCATCGGTCTTGCACAGCTGCCCAATGTTGCGGCTCTGAATATCTCGAACAACCGTCAGTGGTCGGCAGAGGAGATTTATAAGGGTTTGAGTGCTCTCTCGACAGGTCCTTCGAAGAGTGCCATTCAGATTCTCTACTGCCGTCAGAACTCGTTGGAGGAGCTGCCCGCAACCTTCAAGGATATGGAGCGACTCACTATGCTCGATTTGGCATACAACAAGATTAGCAAGATATACCCATTTGGCAAAAATGTGGAGCTGATGCAGTTGTATCTTGACAACAACCGCCTCACGTCGTTGCCTAAGGATGCAAACGGCTACTTCTGTGGCTACTCGGGTCTGGAGACCTTCTCGATGAGGAATAATCTTCTGGAGGAGGTGCCCGATATCTTCGATGCAAGCAGCGGTGTCGTTATCAAGTCGGTGGACTTCTCCAACAACCGCATCAAGGGTTTCGAGGGCGAGAAGAGTGGTAAGTATCGTGGTATCAATGTTGAGACCTTCACCCTTGCCAACAACCCCGAGTTGAAGGAGTATCCTATGGCGATTGCCAAGAGTAACTCGTTTGTGGCATATATCATCCTGCGTGCTTGCGGTATAGAGAGGATTCCTGCCGGCGCATTCAGCTATCGTAACTCGCCTGCACTGACCTCGATAGACTTGTCGTATAACCACCTCACCGATTTGCCCCGTGAGATGCACGCTGCCAATCTGCCCTATCTCTATGGTGTGGAACTCTCCTATAATTCGTTCGCACACTTCCCCTTCGAGCCTCTGGATTGTACCGAGCTCACTGTCTATTCGTTGCGTGGTCAGCGCGATAAGGATGGTAACCGTTGCTTGAAGGAGTGGCCCGAGGGCGTGGCAAACCATAAGGGTCTGCGCGGTCTTTATCTCGGCTCGAACGACCTGCGCCGTATTGACGACACAATCTCGACCTTGATTTACTATCTCGATATCAGCGATAACCCCAACATCATCTTCGATGCTTCGGATATCTGCTATGCGTGGATGCAGGGCGCCTATATACTTATTTATGACAAGAGTCAGAATATTATGGGTTGTGACTATATGTTGGAGTAATCGGCTTAAAGTAGAGAGAATATGAATAGAAAGATATATATAGCAGTATTGTTTGTTGCCCTGCTCGGCTTCGCTTGTAAGCCTCTGGGCGAAAAACTCCCCATCGAACTCGACAAGGAGGCAATTAATGTCGAAGCTGTGGGTGGTGTGGAGAAGATTGAGATTAAATCTACCGATAAGTGGATTGCCTCGACCGACAACCCCTGGATTACCATCTCTCCTGCCAATGGTGTGGGCGATGTGGTGTGCGAGGTGAAGATTGACTCGGCACTCTATGCCGAGCCTCGTACCGGTGTGGTGCGCATTGAGAATCTCGCCACTTGGGAGACCAAGGAGGTAACCATCAACCAGAAGGGCTTCCCTTACTCGATTACTATCGATAAGGCTGATGTGAGCCTGAGCAACTACGATGAGTACGACAACCGCTACTTCGATGTCCTGGTGACAAGTAACGTTGACTTCCGTGTCGATATCCCTGGTGCGGCCGAGTCGTGGCTCTCGACCGAGAAATATACCCTCAACCTCGACCGTGGCGTGCGTCCCCGTCAGGTTAAGGTGCGCTTTAAGTGGGATATCAACTCCTCGCCTGCCGAAAGACTTGCCGAGGTGCAGTTCACCCCCCGCCAGAGCATCACTCTCGACCACGCCGATCGCCTCAATGTGAAGCAGGAGGCAGCAGAGCCTATCATCCCCAATACGCGTGCGGGTGACTCGGTGGCTCTCCTCTGCATCGGTCGTGCACTGCGTATGCTCACCCCGTTTGACCCCTCGCAGCCTATGGAGATGTGGACTGGTGTGACTCTCTGGACTGCTGGTGACAGGGGTTGCACTCCCGAGAATGTGGGTCGTGTGCGCAGGGTGGAGTTCACGCTCTTCAACACTACCGAGAAACTTCCTTTTGAGGTTAAGTATCTCACTGCTGCCGAGGAGTTGTACTTCTTCGGTAATACCAATACCTTTATGCGTAGCCTGGAGCTCGGTGACGATATCTCGGAGCTCACCCAGCTGCGTAGTCTTACTGTGGGTAGTTATGGTCTTATTGACCTGCCCGAGAGCCTTGCCAATCTGAAGAATCTGCAGCACCTCAACCTTGGCGCAAACAACTTCCAGACTATCCCCGATGTGCTCACCAAGGAGAACTTCCCCAACCTCCGCACCTTGATTCTCAATGCCAACCAGCGTAGTACGGTATATGATTTGAGCAACACTGTCAAGACCGAGATTGGTGGCTTTATCGATGAGCCTGAGTTCCCCGTTGACCTTATCAAGTGGGGTCTGGATACATTGGTTCTCTCGGTGAACTACTTGCAGGGTGAGATTCCTGACCTGCTCGATGATGACGATTTCCCCTACTATACGGAGCAGGATTTGATTGAGGCAGATACCCTTCCCCGATTCCTTGTGGATAACAAAATCAAGAAGGTGATGCCCACCACCAAGCGTTTCTCGATTAACCTCAACCGTTTGTCTGGTAATCTGCCCGATTGGTTGTTGTATCACCCCGCCCTCGATTGGTGGATACCATACAGCCTTGTATTCCCGCAGGAGGGTCGTGCTCAGGATGGCACAACGGCTATGTTTGACAACGAGCCTATCAACCTCAACTACTACTATGAGGTATATCCCAATAAGAAGATGGCCGATAGCTATGCCCCCGAGCAGGAGCCTACCGAATAATATATTGCAAGAGAGAAAATTCTAAGTATGAAGAGATTTTTTATACAAGCATTTGCAGTTGTTGGAGCGCTGACTCTTTTGGTTGGCTGCTCTTCCGAACCGACTTTTGATAATACAGAGCCCGAAGCACCCTTTGTTGAGGGTGAGGTGCTGGTGAAGTTCTCGCCCGAGGTGGCAGAGGCTTTGTCGGCAAGCGTGGCAAGCCGTAGCGGTGCTGTCACCCGCAGTGGTGCAGTGAGCGTCGATAGGGTTATGGAGCTCGTCGAGGTATTTGAGATTGAGCCTGTTTTCCCCGAGATGACCACTCAGCGCGAGGTGAAATATGATGTGGGCCTTGACCGCTGGTATGTGGTGCGCTTTGGTGGCGACTACACTTCCGAGGAGGTGGCCGAGATGCTCACCCCTCTGGGCGAGGTGCAGAAGATAGACTTCAACCGTACCATCAAGCGCGCTTTCACAGGCAAGGCAACCCCTCTCTCGGTGGAGAAGATGAACAGGATGGGTGCGACAACCCGTGGCGGTGCATCCACCGACCCTCTGCTTTCGGCTCAGTGGCACCTTATCAACCGTGGCGACCAGTTCGTTAAGGGTGAGAGTGTCAAGTCGATAGTGGATGCTGATGTGCAGGTGGAGAAGGCCTGGGAGCGCACAACGGGTAATGAAGATGTCATTGTGGCGGTGCTCGATGAGGGTGTCTTTGTCAATCACCCTGACTTGAAGGATAACATCTGGGTTAACCCCAACGAGGTGCGTGGCTCAATGGAGGATAACGACGGCAACGGTTATGCGGGTGACTACAATGGCTACAACTTCGCTCGTCAGACAGGCGCAATCACCTGGAACGACGCCTACGACTCAGGTCACGGCTCGCACGTTGCTGGTGTGATTGCCGCGATGAATAACAATGGCTTGGGTATCGGCTCTATCGCGGGTGGTACTCCTGAGCGCCCTGGTGTGAAGATTATGGTTTGTCAGCTCTTCTCGGGCAATATGGGTGCAACAGGTATCCACGTTGCTCGCGCTATCAAGTATGCTGCCGACAATGGTGCAGTGGTATTGCAGTGCAGTTGGGGTTATGTATCGGGTCGTGCCAATGTCTATGATTGGGGAGAGGCAGGCTTTGACTCGCAGGAGTCTTGGGAGGCCGGTGCACCTCTGGAGAAGGATGCACTCGACTACTTTGTCCACAATGCAGGCTCGCCCAATGGCCCTATCGAGGGTGGTGTGGCTGTCTTTGCCGGTGGTAACGAGTCGGCTCCTATGGCTGGCTATCCCGGTGCTTCTGACGACTATATCTCGGTGGCGGCTACTGCTGCTGATTTCACCCCTGCTGTATATACCAACTATGGTCCCGGTACCTCGGTGTCGGCACCTGGCGGCGACCAGGACTACTATTGGGACTATGTTGACGATGAGCATAACTACGGAGAGGTGGGTTGCGTACTCTCGACCCTTCCCTTCCACGTAAGTCCCAGCGGCTACGGCTATATGGAGGGTACCTCGATGGCTTGTCCGCACGTCTCGGGTGTTGTGGCGCTCGGTATCTCATACGCTGCCGACCTGCGCAAACACTTCAAGGCAGAGGAGATTCGCGATATGGTGATAAGTACTGCTGTGCCTATCGACGAATATATTGGTGGTAAGAAGTTTTACAACCGCTATGTTGCAGATATCGGCCCTCAGCAGCCTATGACGATGAACCTCGATGACTATAAAGGTCAGATGGGTAGTGGTCAGGTGAGTGCGGAGGCTCTGCTCGCGGCTATCAAGGAGGGTGGTGTGGCTATGCGTTTCCCCAACCTCTATATCCCCACTGAGGGTAGTGTGGCTGTTATTCCCGCGCGCTATTTTGTGGGTGGCGAGGAGTTGACCTACACAGTGAATATTGCCAATACCTCTGTGGCAAGTGTGGCACAGAGTGGCAATAAGCTGGTGTTCAGTGGCCTTGCAGCCGGTGTGACCACCGCCTCGATTACCACCTCCAATGGCGAAACACACGACTTCACTATCACCGTGCGCGGATTGGCAGATGATAGTGGCTGGTTGTAGTATCTGATATAGATAATGTTGCGACGAGTAGCCATACTCCTCGGCTTGCTTACACTCTCGGGCAACCTCTCGGCACAGATGGTGCTGATACCTCAGCAGGTGCGCGATAGTGTGAATATGCAGACTACGGTTGTCGATTCGCCTCTGGTCGCCTCCGATGGTGGCAGGGTGGCTATGGGAACGGTGGCTGAGGATGGCGAAGCGTGGAGAGGAGTTGCAACTTTGCAGAATAAGGGTGAGAAACCATTGGTAATCACCCGAATAACAACAACTTGTGGATGTCTGCAAGCCACTCCGGAGTGTAAGGTGTTGGCGGCAGGAGCGAGTTGTAGGCTGGAGCTGAAGTTTAATCCTCGTGGGCGTATTGGTGCCGTTAGTCAGCGAGTGATGATATACTCCTCGCTCTCGGATAGTAAACCTACCGCTATTGTTGAGGTGACGGGCGTGGTGCGCGCATCTGCCGATAGGGCGAGTGACTATCCCTACTCGCACGGCGCACTGTTGTTGCGCAGCGAGAAGGTGACTGTCGAGGGTATGGGAGCGGTGCGCGTGGCGTGCTTCAATGGAGGCGACAAGCCGCTGACTATCTCGGTGGATCCGTTGCTCTCACCCGCAGGTGTGAGTGTGACGACCGAGCCGTCGCCCCTTGCGCCAAAGAGCGAAGGCGACCTTGTGATTCGCTTTGAGCAAGAGATTGATGATAGAGATAATGCGCTATACCTCAAAGGGTTGGATGTGACACCCCGAGAGCGCAGAATTGAGTTGATAAAGAAAAACAGATAGATATGAAAAAGATTCTTTTTGTAGCCTTGATGGCGATGATTTCTTTTACCCTTGCTTCGTGTAATGGTGGCGACAACAACAACCCCGATGAGGCGTTGCTCGAAGTGACTGCCTACAATATTGCAGGTGAGTGGGAACTCTCTACCTGGATGGGTGAGCCTCTGGCTGAGGGTAATTATGTGCGCATCGACTTCAAACACAGCGACCGCACCTTTACTATGTGGCAAAATGTGGACAGCGCACCGGAGCGCACCATCACCGGTCGTTTCTATATCGACACTACCGACGGCAAGGCTGTGATTCGCGGTAACTACGACTATGGCGTTGGCGAGTGGAACCACCGCTATATCATCACCCGCCTGACCGAAACCGAGATGGAGTGGGTGGCGCTTGATAATCCTCAGGATATTACCACCTACAAAAAAGCCATCTAAAAAAGCCATCTGATTGGTGATTTTTGCACATCCCTTGCAAGCCAAATGCTCATTTACTTCAAGTAAACTCCGCTTTGTCTTGCTGCACGATGCACAAAAATCCCTCAATCATAAGACTTTTTTGGGTGCTCACGAAGCCATCTGGCTTGTAAATTTTGCACTTCCCTCGAAAGGCTTCGCCTCATTTACGCCAAGTAAACTTCGGCTCGCCTTTCTTCGCGAAACCCAAAATTTCCTAAACCATATGACTTTTTGAAGTGAGTGGGTTTATATTAAAAGCAGAGAGTGGTTCGATACCACTCTCTGCTTTTTTGGATAGGGCGGATAGGAGTAATAGGAACTTAAGGAGTTTAGGGAGTCTAAGGAGTCTAAGGAGTTTAAGGAGTTTAAGGAATATCTCTAAGTTCCCTACTCTCCCTAAATTCTCTACTCTCCCTAAATTCATCTTTCCTATTGCTCCTATCACTCCTATAATTCCTATTATGCCCAAATTTCCCATCAATAAACGGTCGTGTCCGCAACTTCCGAAACCCACACTCGGTCGTGCCCGCATTATTCACCTCGGCTTTGCCGAGGAGTAAGTCCCGCTCTAAGGAGGGGGATTTAGGGGGTGGGTAAACGCTTATTAATTGTCTGCGAAGCAGGCAGGTGTCGAGGTGGTGAAAGTAGTACGGCGGTAATTTACCTTCCTAATATAAACAAAGAGTGACGATTTTTTAAGCGTCACTCTTTGTTTATATCTCCAACCTATTAGTAGTTAGTCTTCATAGGCTCGAAGTAAGCCTGAGGATGCTTACAAGCGGGGCAGAGCTCGGGAGCCTCCTTAGCGGTAACTACGAAGCCGCAGTTACGGCACTGCCAGGTAATCTCGGTCTTGCGGAGGAATACCTCGCCGTTCTCGATACGGGTGAAGAGGGTGCGGTAGCGAATCTCGTGCTGCTCCTCAACGAGTGCGATTGCGCGGAAGGTCTGTGCAATCTCGGGGAAGCCCTCCTCGTCAGCGATCTTAGCGAACTCGGGATAGAGCTCGGTCCACTCCTCATTCTCGCCCGAAGCGGCTGCTACAAGGTTCTGGTAGGTGTCACCGATAACACCTGCGGGGTACGATGCAGTGATCTCAACCATACCACCCTCCAGATATTTAAAGAATTTCTTTGCGTGCTCCTTCTCCTGGTCAGCGGTCTCGTTGAAGATTGCTGCAATCTGCTCGTAGCCCTCTTTCTTTGCTACACTTGCAAAATAGTTGTAACGCATACGTGCCTGGCTCTCGCCTGCAAACGATTTAAGCAAATTCTGCTCGGTACGGGTTCCTTTCAATGATGCCATAATAGTACTCTAATTTTTAGTGTTTAATATTTATTTATCTGTTTTTTGTGTTGTCTTTTTCTTAGTACAAAGATAAAAACATTTTTCATATCCACAACAAAAAGACCAATCACATCTTTTTATGCTACTATTTGTAAAAACTATCGGGTAAATTATAGAAAAATAGGTATATTTGCCAATTATATGCCTATGTGAAATTAATCGTAGGACTACACGAAACAGAATAGTTGACAAAAATATAGATAAAAATGGCTGACGAAAAAATCATTTTCTCGATGGTCGGCATCTGCAAGACCTTCAACAATCAGAAAAAGGTATTGAATAACATCTACCTCTCTTTCTTTTACGGAGCGAAAATCGGTATCATCGGTCTCAACGGCTCGGGTAAATCGACGCTGATGAAGATTATTGCAGGTATCGACAAATCCTACCAGGGTGAGGTGGTATTCTCCCCCGGCTACTCGGTAGGTTATCTGGAGCAGGAGCCCCAGCTCGACCCCACCAAGACCGTCAAAGAGGTTGTGCAGGAGGGTTGTGCCGAGACTATGGCGCTCCTGAAAGAGTATGAGGAGATTAACAATCGCTTCTGCGAGCCTATGGATGACGACGAGATGAATCGTCTGATTATGCGTCAGGGTGAGCTTACCGAGGCTATCGACGCTGTGAACGGCTGGGAGATTGACAGTGTTCTGGAGCGTGCGATGGATGCTCTGCGCTGTCCCGACCCCGACGAGTCGGTAGCACACCTCTCGGGTGGTGAGCGTCGTCGTGTGGCACTCTGCCGTCTGTTGTTGCAGGAGCCCGATGTGTTGCTCCTCGACGAGCCTACCAACCACCTCGATGCTGAGAGTATCGATTGGTTGGAGCAGCACTTGCAGCAGTACAAGGGTACCGTTATCGCTGTAACCCACGACCGTTACTTCCTCGACAATGTGGCAGGCTGGATTCTTGAGCTTGACCGTGGTGAGGGTATTCCCTGGAAGGGTAACTACTCGAGCTGGCTGGAGCAGAAGAGCAATCGTCTGGCTATGGAGGAGAAGCAGGAGAGCAAGCGCAGAAAGACTTTGGAGCGTGAGTTGGAGTGGGTGCGTATGAGTCCCAAGGCTCGCCACGCCAAGAGCAAGGCTCGTCTGAGTGCATACGATAAGATGCTCAACGAAGATGCAAAGCAGAAAGAGGAGAAACTCGAAATCTATATCCCCGATGGTCCCCGTTTGGGTAATGTCGTTATTGAGGCACACGATGTGAGCAAGGCTTTTGGCGACAGAGTGCTCTACGAGGGTCTGAACTTCACTCTGCCCCCTGCGGGTATTGTGGGTGTGATTGGCCCCAACGGTACCGGTAAGACCACTCTGTTCCGTATGATTATGGGTTTGGAGGAGCCTACCTCGGGTCAGTTCCGTGTGGGTGAGACCGTGAAGCTCGCATACGTTGACCAGCAGCATAAATCTATTGACCCCGACAAGAGCGTATATGAGGTTATCTCGCAGAATAGCGACCTTATCACTCTCGGTAAGCGTCAGGTCAATGCTCGTGCCTACGTTTCGCGCTTCAACTTCTCCGGCGCAGACCAAGAGAAGAAGTGCGGTGTGCTGAGTGGTGGTGAGCGTAACCGCCTCCACCTGGCTCTGGCACTCAAAGAGGAGGGCAACGTGCTTCTGCTCGATGAGCCTACCAACGATATCGATGTGAACACCCTGCGTGCGCTGGAGGAGGGCTTGGAGAACTTCGCCGGCTGTGCTGTGGTTATCTCGCACGACCGTTGGTTCCTCGACCGTATTGCTACACACATCCTCTCCTTCGAGGGCGATGGTAAGGTTGTCTATTTCGAGGGCTCTTACTCGGAGTACGAGGAGCACAAACGCGCTATGGGTATCGACACTACTCCCAAGCGTGCTAAATATAGAAAACTGATTGAGAATTAGATTTTTATTCATTTATACGTTAATACTATAAGTTACCTTAATAAGGTTTATTAATATTAACCAGACTTACCGTTTAAAAATGGCACAAAAACCGTCAATTCCAAAGGGTACTCGCGACTTCTCGCCTGTTGAGATGACTCGTCGTACCTATCTGTTCGATACTATCAAGGAGGTATTCCGCACTTTTGGCTATGCTCCGCTTGAGACTCCCGCTATGGAGAATCTCTCGACCCTGATGGGCAAGTATGGCGAGGAGGGCGACAAACTGTTGTTCAAGATTCTCAACTCGGGTGACTTCACTCAGAAGATGACTCCTGAGCTGATGGAGAACCCCGCTGCGCTGGCGGCCAAGATTTGTGAGAAGGGCTTGCGCTACGACCTCACCGTACCCTTTGCGCGCTTTGTTGTGCAGCACCAGAACGAGCTCGTCTTCCCCTTCAAGCGCTATCAGGTACAGCCCGTGTGGCGTGCCGACCGTCCTCAGAAGGGTCGTTACAGAGAGTTCTACCAGTGCGATGTGGATGCTATCGGCTCCCCCTCGCTCTACTACGAGTTTGAACTTGTACAGATTGTGGAGGCAGTCTTTGCTAAACTGGGTATTGGCGTAAAACTGAAAATCAATAACCGCAAAATCCTCTTCGGTATTGCAGAGACTATTGGTCACGCCGATAAGATGATTGATATCACCGTGGCTATCGATAAGCTCGACAAGATTGGTTTGGAGAACGTGAAGAAGGAGCTCTCCGAGCGCGGCATTGAGGAGGAGGCTATCGAGAAACTCATCCCCATCCTCTCGCTCAGTGGCACTTCGCGCGAGAAGCTCGCCAAGATGGCTGAGATTATTGGTGGCTCGGAGACCGGTATGAAGGGTATCCGAGAGATGGAGCAGCTCTTCGACTACATCGAGAACTCCGATTGTGGCTTGGAGATTGAGATTGACCTCTCGTTGGCACGCGGTTTGAACTACTATACAGGTGCTATCTTCGAGGTGAAGGCTAAGGATTATGAGATTGGCAGTATCTGTGGTGGTGGTCGTTATGATGACCTGACAGGTATCTTCGGCTTGCCTAACACCTCGGGTGTGGGTATCAGCTTTGGTGCTGACCGTATCTACGATGTGATGACAGGTCTTGACCTCTTCCCCGAGGAGGCAGGTCGTACTACGGATGCGCTCTTCATCAACTTTGGCGGTACCGAGCTTGGCGTGGCACTCCGACTGCTGAGCGCACTGCGCAAGGCCGGCGTTCCATCGGATATCTATCCCGAGAGTGCGAAGATGAAGAAGCAGATGGAGTATGCCAACCGCAGGGCTATCCCCTATGTTGTGATTGTTGGCGAGAGCGAGATTGGCTCCGAGGTGGCTACCGTGAAGAATATGGTTACCGGCGAGCAGGCAAGCGTTCCCTTTGCGGAACTCCCCGCCTTCCTCGCCCGCAAATAGTTTTTTTCGTTCGTGGCCTCAATTGGATGGGGGTTAGAACGAGGAAAAATGTATAAAAAATTGATTATGAGGACTAAGAGAGTGTTTACCGTGTTGCTGTTTGCGTTGTTGCCCTTTGTGGCAACTGCGCAGGTGGTTATGAGTGGCAGTGGCAGAGATGTTGAGCAGAGTTTGCGTAAGTTCAACCAATTCTTCTACTACCTTGACGCTCTCTATGTAGATACCGTAAACCATCAGGCTGTCACCGAGGAGGCTATCCGTGCGGTGCTTGCCGAGCTCGACCCTCACTCTGCCTATGTCACCGCCGAGGAGATGGTGGGTGTTGAGGAGGAGTTTAGCGGTAGTTTCAGTGGCATCGGTATTGAGTTCGATATCCTCAATGATACACTCTCGGTAGTGTCAACCATTGCGGGTGGCCCATCGGAGCAACTCGGAATGGTGGCTGGCGATAAGATTATCGCTATCGACTCGGAGAGTGCTATCGGCATTACTCAGAACGATGTGCGTAAGCGACTGCGAGGCCCTAAGGGTAGCGTGGTCGAACTCGATGTGGTGCGTCGTGGCCTGAAAGAGCCATTGCGTTTCCGTGTCGTGCGCGATGATATCCCTATCGAGACGGTAGATGCTGCCTATCAGATTGCCCCGAATATCGGCTATGTGAAGGTCAATCGCTTTGCCGATAATACGATGGACGAACTCCGCGAGGCAATCGATAAGACGGGCGCAACCGAAGGCCTGATACTCGACCTGCGAGCCAATGGTGGCGGTCTGCTCACTCAGGCAGTAGAGATGGGGTCATTCTTTCTTCCTGCTGGTTGCGAGGTGGTATCGATAGAGGGACGAAGCGTTCCTAAGACCCGCTATGGCTCCGAGTTGCCTGGTGAGTATAGTAGCCCCCGCCTTGTTGTACTTATCGACTCTTCGTCTGCTTCGGCAAGTGAGATTGTGTCGGGCGCAGTACAGGATTGGGATAGGGGAGTGCTGATTGGTCAGCCTACCTATGGCAAGGGATTGGTTCAGCGACAGATACCTCTCTCGGACAACTCGGCAGTGCGTATCACTGTGGCCCACTACTATACCCCAAGTGGCAGGGCTATTCAGCGTCCTTATGAGAATGGCAAGGCCGAGGAGTACTATGTTGACCACCTGCGTCGCTCGGTGGATGAGCACTATCGCGATTCGGTAAATCAAAATCTGCCAGCCTATCGCACACTTAATAGTGGCCGTACGGTCTATGGTGGCGGAGGTGTTGAGCCAGACCTCTATATCCCGATTGATACAACCCGCAACTTCGCCTATTGGTCGGCACTCTCGGGTGCGGGCGTGATTAACGAGCTGGTTAATGTATATCTCGATGAGGAACGCACGAGATTGGAGAGGAGGTACCCCACATTTGAGGCCTTCGCAGAGGGATATTCGTTGCCCGACGACTTCCAACAACGACTGATTGACCTGGGTGAGGAGCGTGGTGTGATGTATAATCCTGAGAAGGTGGGTAATTCGCTGAGCGATACCGCCTACCTGCTCAAAGCCCTTGTGGCACGCAAACTATGGGGCACGACGGAGTACTACCGCATAGTACACGCCACAGAAGACCCTGAGCTCGATATGGCGATAGAGGTTATCTGCTCACCTGAGAGATATCGTGAGTTGCTTGCCCCGCCAGCGGAGTAAAGAGATAAAGATGATTTATTAACCCTACTTAATTTATTGAATATGGAGAATTATACTAATGAGCTTGAGCGCGAAAGAATTGGAGATGAACTCTACTCGAAGATAGTAAGAGCAGGCAAACGCACCTACTTCTTCGATGTGAAGGCTACTCGTGGTAATGACTACTTTGTGACAATTACTGAGAGCCGTAGAATGACCCTCCCTGATGGCGAAGTAACCTATGAGAAACAGAAACTCCACCTCTATAAGGAGGATTTTGAGAAGTTTGCTGTGGGACTTCAAGATGTGGTGAATTATATCCATAGGGAGAAACCCGAATCTTTCTAATGCAATAAACTCGCTAAGATAGTGTGGCACTCGGTAGGCGGAATCTATCGGGTGCTATTTCTATTTGAAAATATTGTAGATAACATTTGTTTGTTGACAGATAATCGTGTAATTTTACATAGCAAACTAAAAACTAATCAAAATGAAGAAATTTTTTCTCACACTGTCTATCGCTCTCTGTGCCGTTCAATTTGCACAGGCGCAGCGACTGATTGTCCGTATGGACGATTTGGGTGTTACTCACGCAACAAATCTTGCAATTATCCAGTGCTATGAAGAGGGCATCGGTCGCTCGGCTGAGGTTATGAGCGTTTGCCCCTGGTTTATGGAGGCAGCCAATATGCTCAAAGAGCATCCCGGCCTGGATGTGGGTGTTCACATCACTCTGTGCTGTGAGTGGGCAGGCTTCAAGTGGAGACCATTGACTGATTGCCCCTCCCTCTGCGATGAGGATGGCTACCTGATTGGCAAGACCCAGAACCCCAATGCTACCTTAGAGGATGTGGAGAAGGAGATGAGAGCGCAGATAGAGCTGGCTATGAAATATATCGACAACGTGACCCACATCACTGACCACTGTATGTGGACTATGCGCCCCGAGTTCAAGGAGCTTGCCATCCGTGTTGCTGAGGAGTATGGCCTCAGATATCAGGGCCAGGGCGACTACGATGCGCAGATTGGCATCGAGAGTTTGCCTATGGGCTTTGGCGGTGGCAACCGTGCACCCCGCCTGCTGGAGGCCTTGAAGAAGATGGAGAAGGGCAAGACCTATTGGACTATTGAGCACCCCTCGCTCGACAATGAGGAGATGAAGGGTATCTACGAGGTGACTGCGCGTGGCGAGAAACGCTTTGCTGGCCCCGACCGCCAGGATGTTACCAACGCCTTCACCGACCCAGAGGTGATGAAGTATATCCAGGAGAACGGCATAGAACTTGTCTCGTTTGGCGATGTGATGCGCGAGAAAGGTGTTATTGAGTAGAATAAAGACTCCTTAGCCAACAGCCGAGAGATAATCATCTCTCGGCTGTTGTTTGTTAGGGTGGGGAGAGAGTTAAGGGAATAATGGGAGTGTAGGGAGTTTAAGAAGATTAGGGAGATTAGGGAGATACCATTCAAACTAATAGTACAAAAGTTTTTGGTACCGCTTTTCACAAAAAGCGGGGGAGCATTACCAGATTATTGGCTCTTTACCTTGTGCTGTGAGGTAGGTGTTTGCTTTTGAGAAGTGTCGGCAGCCTATGAATCCGCGATATACGGAGAGTGGTGAGGGGTGTGCGCTTTTGAGTACCAGGTTTTGTTCCGGGTGCACGATTGTCAGTCCTTTGCGTTGTGCATAGCTTCCCCATAGGAGGTATACTATGCCGTTGTGGTGTGTGGATAGTATGCGCACCACGGCGTCTGTGAACTGTTCCCATCCGCGTCCTGCGTGTGAGGCTGCTTTGTGTGCCTCTACTGTGAGTACGGAGTTGAGGAGTAGCACTCCTTGTTCTGCCCATCTGTCGAGGTTGCCTGTTGTGGGTATGGTGGCTCCGGTGTCTTCTGCCACCTCCTTAAATATGTTGACGAGCGATGGTGGTATCTTTATGCCGTCGCCCACGGAGAAGCATAGACCATTTGCCTGCCCCTCGTCGTGGTAGGGGTCTTGGCCTATGATTACCACTTTCACCTTGTCGGGTGGGCACATATCGAATGCGCGGAATATGTTCTTTCCGGCGGGGAATATGCGCTTTGTGGCATACTCTTGCCTGACGAATGATGTCAGCTCCTCGAAGTAGGGCTTGTCGAACTCCTCTTGCAGGAGTGACTTCCACGCTGTGTTGATTTTTACCTCCATTATTGTGTGTTATTTGTCGCAGATTATACAGAGCAGCGAGTTGTTGTCGATTATGGTGAACTGCATCTCGGGGAGCGGTGTGTTGCGAAACTCAGCCCATAGCTTGTTTGCGGGGATGTCGGTCGCTACCACTCGGATATCCTTGATGAAATCTATGTTCTCTGTCGCTACGAATTTGTATATCGCCTCTTTTGCCGACCATAGTAGTGGCTTGAATAGCGGGTGGTTGCTCTCGCTTAGCTCTCCCTCTTCGGGTGATATGTAACGTGAGGCTACGCGGTCGAAGTTGCGTGTGAGGTGCTCTATGTCTATGCCGCACCTCTCTCTGCTGATTGCCACTGCCGCCCACTTTGTGTTGTGTGTTACGCTTATGTGTTGACCTCTGCCTGTTAGTGCGGGTGCGCCCGAGAGTAGATATACGACCTCCTCGTCGGAGCCGATGAGTGCCCTCAGGGCAGTACGCCAGGCTGTCTGCTCGGCCTTGCGTGAGGGTGAGTTTATGGTGTCGATAAGGGCAATATCGGCTGTGGTGAGAGCCTCTCTGCTACCCTCACCGATAGACACCAATGCTACCTTGCAACTATTAAACTCTATGATTTTCACCTACTGACGAGGTTGGGTTTGCTCAACTCTGATCTTATCTGCCTTGCGACCTTCAATACTCTCTACCGAGAAACGTATGTTGTGAAAGGTCATCTTGTCGCCCTTGCGCAGGAACTCACGCTTGCGCTCCAGCATCATACCTGCTATTGTCTCTGCCTGACCTTTGCAGTCATCAAAAGTACCCTCCGGGAGTGATAGTACGCGTTCCAGGTCGCCAATATGTGTCTTACCCTCAAAGATGTATATGCCATCACCCACTCTTTGGAAGAAACTCTCGTCGATGTCGCTCTCGTCGGATATCTCTCCAACTATCTCCTCTAGGATATCCTCCAGCGTGATAAGACCCACTGTCGAGCCGTACTCATCGACCACGATGGCAACATGCACCTTGCGACTGCGGAACTCCTCCAACATATCACCAAGTTTGCTATGCTCGGGGGCAAAATATGCGGGGCGCAGCAGTGTGTTCCATTCGAAGTTGTTGTCGCGGTTGATGTAAGGGATGAGATCCTTCACATAGAGCACACCTTCGATGTTGTCGAGCGTCTCGCGATAGACGGGGATGCGGGAGTAGCCCGAGGAGATGATGACCTCTTTCACACGGCTGAATTTCTCTTCGATATTCAGGGCGGTGATGTCAAGGCGGGGGTGCATAATGTCGTGAATCTCGCTGTTGGCAAGTTGCACAATTCCGGTGAGCATCTGTCGCTCCTCCTGATCGGTCTGCTCTGTCATCTCGAGCGCATCGGAGAGCTCATCGACCGATATGTCTGCTCTGTGCCCTCGTTTTTCCGCAAGCCCAGAGGAGTATTTTACGAGGATAAATGTTAGCGGTGTAAGCACCTTGCGCATACCGACCAGAGGGACAGCCATCAGTGTCGCCAGACGTACGGAGTTGTAGTTGGCAAATACCTTGGGCATAATCTCTCCGAAGAGCAGGAGAAGGAAGGTTACAAGCACGGTCTTGATGGCGAACTCCCAGCCTGTGGAGTAGAACTCGACAAGGGCGTCAATCAGATTGTTGCAGAGTACAACAATACAGATGTTTACCAAGTTGTTCAGCACCAATATTGTGGCCAGCAGATAATCCTTCTCGTCAAGGAGCTGGAGTACTGCTCTCGACTTGGCAGACTCCTTACTGCGAAGTGTCTCCAATTGTGCTGGCGAGAGCGAGAAGAAGGCTGTTTCTGAGCCTGAGGCCAAGGCCGATATGCAGAGCAAGACCACAATTATAGCTAACCACACCACCATCTGTGGTGTGAAGGAGAGTAGTTGTGCTATCTGACAGAGTGTTACCAAGTCTGTATGCTAAAATGGTTTGTCCGTAATGTTTTAGAAGAGTGTGCCGTTGCCGGATGGGGTCTGAGGCTCTTCGGGCTTGTTCTCCTGTTGGTGGGGTTGGAAGAGTACTTTACCCTGCTTGCCACCGCCGAGCAGATGCATACCACGCGCCGAGTAAGAGGGACGCGCTGTGCACTTGTCAATATCGTCGAAACGTTCTTTGTGACGCAACTTCAACACGGTTGCCTCGGTAGGGGTGGGGCTCTTCATCGTCAGCTTGGTGGCTGCGGGGCTCTTTGTCGAGGCGAGGGGGGTCGGCTCGGGCTGCTGCTTGCCTATCGCACCAGGTATGGTGGCCTCGGCAATGTCGAAACCCGTAGCAATAATAGTAATTTCTATCTCGTCGTCGAGGTCGGTCTGCTCACCGGCACCCCAGATGATGGTGGCATCGTTGCCATCGAAACTCTTGCTTGCTCGCTTCTGGATAAGCGTGAGTGCCTCTTGTGCCTGGTCGAAACTTACCAGGTCGCCCGAGGAGTAGGAGAGGTTGAAGAGGATGTTCTTTGCACCACGGATATCCTGATGGTTGAGCAGAGGCGACGAGAGCGCCTGCTCTACAACCTGGGTAATCTTGTCCGAGCCGGTAGCCTTTGCCGAGCCCATAAGTGCCATACCGCTGTTCTGCATAACGGTCTTGACATCTGCAAAGTCGACATTGACAATACCGTGGCGGGTGATAAGTTCGGCAATGCCCTTTGCTGCTGTCGCCAAGATATCGTCAGCTTTACCAAAGGCCTCCTTGATGGGGAGCGAGCCATAAATCTTCTGTATGTTGTCGTTGCGGATAACTACGAGTGAGTCAACATACTCCTGCAACTCCTCCAAGCCCTGTCGTGCCTGATTTTCGCGCACCTTACCCTCGATGAAGAAGGGAAGAGTGACGATACCAACTGTCAGGATACCCTTGTTTCGAGCAGCCTTGGCAATCACAGGCGCTGCTCCGGTACCTGTACCACCACCCAGACCGGCGGTGATAAAGAGCATTTTGATACCCTCCTCCTCGAGGCGAATCATTATCTCGTCAAGTGTTTCGAGTGCTGCCTGTTTGCCGCGCTTGGGGTCGTTGCCTGCACCCAGACCCTCGCCAAGCTGAATCTTGGTATCGATAGGGCTGTTGTCCAGCGCCTGGCGGTCTGTGTTACAAATCATAAACGACACACCCTTGATGCCGAGGTCGAACATATGGTTCACGGCATTTCCGCCTGCGCCACCAACACCCAGCACCATTATATAGGACTTTTGCTTGCGCTCTACGCCTTTGATATCGGCAAGTATGCTTTCGTCTGTAAACATATTCATCATTGTCTGCTTCTTCTTAATTAGATAAAAAGAGTCCTCCTATTAGTTGAACGACTCGTCATCGTCGTCAACTACACCAAACCACGAGGTGAACAATCGGCTGACCTTATTCTTCAGACCACCCTCACCATTGTTCGACTCTCTCTTCTTCTCCCTCTTCTCTTTCTCCTTGCGGGGCTTGCGTTTCTTCTTGGGGAGATCGTCGCCAAACTTCTCTTCCTCAATGTAGTTCTCCTTGTCGTCATCCGTAAAGTCGGGATTCTGCGCCTCGATGGGGGCAAGGTTGGTGCGAATTACGGCGTCGCCCTCGCTGCGCTGTTCGCTATGTGCGGAGAGAAGGTCGGGGTTCTGTGCCATCAGCAATACACCGGCTGCGGTTGCGAAGCGTGGGTCGCTAACTAGCTCTTTGCTCTCGTCGCTGATGTTGAAGTCGGCCGAGGCCAGACGAACATCGTAGCCTGTGCGCTCTGCAAAGAGCGAATCAATGCCTTTCAGCAGTGAGCCACCACCCGTCAATACAATACCGGAGGGTACCTTCTCTGTCATACCGGCATCCTTAATCTCGCCTATTACATACTCGATGATGTCAAGTACGCGAGCCTCAATGATGGTGCTCAGGTCGCGGAAGGTTATCTGCTTAATCTCATTCTTGGTGCGACCGGGGATGTTGATGGTCTTGTTAATCAGATTGTCGGGAATCGCGCTTGCCACAGCGTAGCCGTGTGCCACCTTCAAATCCTCGATATGGAGGTCGGGAATAGAGGCCGAGCGGATATCCTTGTTAATCACATTCATACCCAGAGGAATCACAGCAACGTGGCGCAGTACATTGTAGCTCCAGATGCAGACCGAGGTAGTGCCAGCACCCAAATCAACAACCACAACGCCGAGCTCTTTCTCATCCTCGGTAGCCGCAGCCACCGACGAGGCCAGGGGAGCAGCGAAGAGACCCTTGCGACGAATACCCACGCGGTCGAACACCTTCTGGTTACGGTCGATAGAGCTCTTATTGGCAACGATAAAGTTAAAGGTAGCGCCGAGCTGACGACCAAAGCGACCTATTGGCGATGTGGTCTGCTCGTGGTTGTCAATGGTGTAGGACTGAGGGATGCGCTCCATAATCACCATACTCTCCTCGGGGGGCTGTACGTTGTCCATATTGTCTTTGAGTTTGCGTACATCCTCCTCTTTTACCTCGCCGTCGTTGCCGACATAGACAAAGTAGGAACTTGTTGCCGATTGGATGTGCTGGCCCGATATGGAGGCGTATGCCTCGTCAATGGTGATGCCCAGACGACGCTCCGTATCACTCAATGTGTTGCGAAGAGCTTTGGTGACACTCTCAATGTTCGATATTTCACCCTTTACCACACCATCGCTCAGTGGTTTGAGTGCCACATCCACAACATTAAGTTTGCCATCTGCATCCTTAGTGCCGACCGCAACAACAATATCGCTACATCCTAAATCAATCGCTACCGTGTACTTACTCATTTTTCGTTCTCCTTATAATTACCTCGTTATCGTATGCTATATCTATAACCTCAGCACTGAGCCAACCCTCCTCCTCGGCCGTTGTTTGGTAGAAGTGGTAGAGCTTGCGCAGTTTGCTTTGGTAGTCATCGAGTTTGCCAAGTTTTATAATATGGCTACCCACGCGAGGTACAAGTTCGATGTGAGGCTCTCTAAACTCCACACCATCAGATGCTTGCACTCCGCCTGTCAGGTTGATTTGTACTATCTGTGCCCTCCAAAAGGGTATTTGCTCGATATATTCTACAAAATTAATCAGTTTACAAAGAAATAAATAGTTTTTATCGCTCTTTTTTTCATTATCCTCCACAAATTTTTCCAGACTGCCTCGGAACTCACCGGGGAAGGGGAGGGGAAGCGTTCCCGTGATAATAGGAACATACTGCGCCGCACCCGTCACGATAGGCTCAACATACCTGTCATCTGTCAGGTAGAATTGAGCACCAGCCTCGCTCGCTACTCGCAGGATGGGTCTGCGCTGAGCAACCTCGACGTGCATAGTGCGCGAAAAATCCAAATAGGTATTGCTGCGACTCACAAAGTTATGCGATGCCACCATCTCGTTCACCTGACGTGTGTCGATACTATCATAGAGTCGGCCGACAGGGCTCATCCCTGCCGTGTCAATCCATCCCGCCACCTCATCGGCAGAGAGTATCTCCACCTTGTCGCGGTCGGTAATCTCCACCTCCACCGAGGCTACCCTCAGCAGTGTGTGGTGCTCATCGGTAAGTCGCCACGCCCAAATGACGTAGGCAACAATACCGCCCCAAACCAACAAGGCCAATACTATTGATAATATCTTTCTCCACATACCTGTTGTGTTCCTAACTTCTGTTTCTAAAATGCTACTCTCTCTCGGCAAGTCTTGATGCAATGTCGGCACAATGCTGGTCGATATCGCCAGCACCGAAACTAACCACCACATCGACCTGCGATGCGCCAATCTCCTGTGCAATACGCTCCTTTGCCACAATGCGGTGGGGAACGGTTACAAGTTCGGCAATCATCTCTGAGCCAACACCCTCAATCGGCAACTCGCGTGCAGGGTAGATAGGTAAAAGTATCACCTCGTCGGCCAACGATAGAGCCTCGGCAAACTCCTTATAGAAATCGCGCGTACGCGTATAGAGGTGAGGCTGGAATATGGCCGTCAGTTTGCGCTTGGGCTCTGAGAAAATCTCGCGGAGCGAAGTGATGGTCGCGCGGAGCTCCTCGGGGTGGTGGGCGTAGTCATCGATATAGACTATCTTCGGGGTGTTGATATAGCACTCCATACGGCGTTTTACACCTCGGAACTCATCCAGCGCCACACGCAACTTATCGTCATCCACCTCGCCTGCTGCCCATACTGCCGCCACAGCTGCCACGCAGTTCTCAACATTGACCTTTCCCACAATGCCTAACTTGCAGTCGCTGATTGTGCGATCGGGACAGACAATATCAAACATATAACGGCCATCGGGGCAGAGCCTCAGGTTGGTAGCATAGAAGTCGGCCTCGTTCTCTACAGCATAGCGATAGACGCTAATCTCCGGATTGTCAATCTCTACCTCCACACCCTTCTTTATAATGAGGGCTCCGCCGGGCTTAATCTGTCGGATGAACTGAGAAAAAGCCTCTCGAAGAGCCTCCAACGAGCCATAAATATCGAGATGGTCGGCATCCGTAGCCGTTACCACAGCCACATTGGGCGACAAGCGCAGGAATGAACGGTCGTATTCGTCGGCCTCCACAGCAAACCTGTCGCCACTCCCCAACACCATATTGTTCTCGAAGTTGCGCGATATGCCACCCAAAAAGGCGTTACCCCCACCTGTCAGACAGTGGTTGAGCCAAGCGACCATAGTCGTTGTCGAGGTCTTGCCGTGGGTACCTGCCACAGCCATCACATATTTGCCTGTCGAGAGGTGGCCAAGAATCTCCGAGCGTTTAACAACCTCGAATCCCTCCTCGCGGAACCAGCACAGCTCGCTATGGTCGGCAGGAATGGCGGGGGTATAGACAACGAGTGTCTTCTCCTTGTCGCGGAACGCCTCGCCGATGGCCTCCACCGAGTCGTGGTAGTGAATCGCGGCACCCTCGGCCTCCAGACGCTCGGTCAGGGATGTGCGTGTGCGGTCGTAGCCTGCCACCAAGCAGCCCTCGTGCATAAAGTAGCGTGCAAGTGCACTCATTCCAATACCGCCAATACCCACAAAATATACATTTTTTTTCATTTTGCTCCTCTTTCTAATGATGCTTCCTTCTAATAATTTGCGTTTTACTCCTTGCCTGTTTACTTGTCAAGTAGCTCGATAATCAACTTTGCAACTCTCTCTGCCGAGTCGGCAATGGCCAGCGCGCTGATGTTTTTGTTCAATGCCGCCAATCGCTCCTTGTCTGCCACAAGAGCCTCAGCCTCAGCCATAACCTTGGCTACCGCCTCGCTGTCGGGCACAAGAAGTGCAGCACCTTTATCTGCAAGTGCCTTTGCGTTCTTTGTCTGGTGGTCCTCCGCAACATTGGGCGAGGGGACAAAGATTGTGGGCTTGCCCACCAGGCACAACTCCGACACCGTGCAAGCACCAGAGCGCGACACCACAACATCGGCAGCTGCGTAGGCATAGTCCATACGGTCGATAAAGGCTCCGCGCCAGATACCATCAGTATTCTTGCCCTCCATAAAGGCAGCCATCTCCTTGTCGTAATACTTGCCGTTCTGCCAGATAACCTGCACTCCGCGCTCCGTTGGGTGTGCGGTTATCCACCCCTTCATCACCTCGTTGAGTGTGCGGGTGCCGAGTGAGCCACCAACAACTAAAATCGTAGGAGCACCCTCCTTCAATCCGAAATGGGCAAGAGCCTCACTCTTGTCGGTATCGCCGTCGAAACGGCCACGCAATGGGTTGCCCGTCATTGTGATACGCTCCTCGGGGAAGAAGCGACCCATATTGTCATACGCCACACAAATCTTGCGCGCACGGCGTGAGAGTATCTTGTTGGTGAGTCCTGCGTATGAGTTCTGCTCCTGGATAAGAGTAGGCACCCCCATTCTCTGCGCCGACCAGAGTAGAGGAGCACTCGCATAGCCGCCAAAGCCGGCTGCCACATCTGCGCCAAACTCCTTTATCGTCTGTCGAGCCTTGCGAAGCGAGCGCACCACCTTAACAGGTAGCGAGAGGTTGCGCAGAATCTCTCCGCGGTGCAACCCTGCAACGGGCAGACCTACAATCTGATAGCCGAGGGCGGGAATCTTCTCCATCTCCATCTTTCCCTCTGCACCTACAAACAGAATCTCCACCTTGTCGCCCAACGCCTTGGTCAGTGCCTCTGCGACTGCCACGGCAGGATAGATGTGTCCGCCGGTACCGCCACCGCTAAGTATCACTCTCTTTTTCATATCTATTGCTTGGTTTTATTGTTTTCCAAAAGTGACTCATCCTTCGGACGGTCGTGTGTCTTGGTCTCGGTCTGTCGGCTGATATTGAGTATCATACCAATTGACGCGAGGGTAAATAGCAGTGATGTACCACCCTTGCTGATTAGTGGCAACTGCTGACCCGTAAGCGGGAAGAGGGCCACCGAAACCATCATGTGCATAAAGGCTTGCAGGGTGATAATCATCGACAGGCCCAACACCACAAGGCAAGGGAATGCCGTACCGCAACGATTGAAGATGCGTATCGAACGGTAGAAGAGGATGAGGAACAATATCATCACCACAAAACCTCCAAATGCGCCATACTCCTCAATCAGAAAAGCATATACCATATCGCTCTCTGCCTCCTGCAATAGCGAACGGTGAGTGCTCATACCCGGGCCTTTGCCAAACAGACCGCCTGTTGCAACCGACATCTTGGCATTTGTCGCCTGCTCGCTCTCGTTGGGGTTGTGATAGTAGGGCAGACCATCGCTCTCCACCACCACATACTCCTTAAACATATTGGGTTGCAGACCCGACAGACGACTCTTGCCCGTATCGTCGCGGTCGCTGAGCAGAGTAAATGCCAACACACCGGCCACACAAAGTACCAACAGCAACTTGCCCAGGTCTTTCATCTGCATACGTCCGATAAAGAGCATTACAAAGCACGAAACAGCGATAATCAGTGTCGTGGAGTTACTCGTTTTGAGTGTTACCAGGCAGGCAATTGCCATAGGCGCCAGCAGAGGCAGGGTGTGGTCGATGATGATGTTGATATCCTTGCGCTTGGGGTCCTTGAACCATCGCCAAAAGCAGAGGTTGGGTATCATCGGGGTAGTGTCGATTATCTTCTGACGCCTTGCAAGTGCATCTGCCAACATCAACACAACCATAATCTTTAACAACTCAAACGGCTGAAACTCAATACCAAACAGAGGGAGGCTACGCTTTACGCCACCAACCTCCGTACCCCAGATAAGCATCGCTACGGTCAGGCCCAGCGATACGATGTAGCCTAACTTAATCAGCGGACGATACCATTGGTAGCGGATGAACGACACACCAAAGAGGACAACAATACCCGCACCTACCATCTTCAATTGGTCTATAAGCTGGTCGGTGGAGGAGAGTCGCTCCTTGTAGGCTAAGGCCGAATATGCCACAAAGACGGAGATTACCAACATAATCACCGTCACAGCCCACACAGCTTTATCGCCACCAAATATGCGATTCAGCACCTTGCGTGCGCCATTGCGAATATCGCCCAAGCCCTCTATCTCGCCCGAATTGTTACTCATTGCTTGCCATCTTTTTTACATACTCCTTAAATTGTCGGCCTCTGTCCTCATAGTTCTTGAAGAGGTCGAAACTTGCGCAGGCGGGTGAGAGCAGTACCGTATAGCCCTCCTTTGCCACCGAACGGCACACCTTCATCGCCTCGTCGAGCGAGGTGGTGGGATAGACAGGCACCACGCCTCGGAAACTCTCCACCAGCTTCTCATTGTTCAGACCCATACATACCAGAGCCTTCACCTTATCGTAAACGAGCTCTTTCAATGGCTCGTAGTCGTTGCCCTTATCTGTTCCGCCTGCAATCCAGATGGTCGGGCGGGTCATACTGCCCAGCGCATACCATACCGAATCGACATTTGTGGCCTTCGAGTCGTTGATGTACTCCACACCGTCAACTACTCCTGCAGGCTCCAGACGGTGCTCGACACCCTCGAATGAGTAGAGTGTGCTGAGGATGCTCTCGGTGGGTACGCCGGCAGCCATAGCAGCCAGGGATGCAGCCATAGCGTTATACATATTGTGAAGTCCATTTATCTTCAGACGGTTGCTGTCAATGTTCAGCTCCTTGCCGCCTAACTCGATGTGGATAGTGCCATCCTCGTCCACCATCTCTTTGCTGAAGGGTGCTCGACTCACCTCCGAGGCGTGAGCCTCCAATCGCGAGGTGATGTTGCTGTCGTCAGCCATATAGACAAAGGTCTGCTCGGCGGTCTGGTTCTGAGCAATGCGCATCTTGCTCTCGGCATAGTTCTCAAACTTGTAGTTGTAGCGGTCGAGGTGGTCGGGGGTGATGTTCATCAGCACGCCCACATCGGCTCTGAAGTCGAACATACCATCGAGCTGGAAGCTGCTCAGCTCCAATACATACCAATCTCTCTCCTCGGTAGCCACGCTCAGCGCGAAGCTCTTGCCGATATTTCCGCCAAGCCCAACATTGTAGCCCGCATCCTCGAGAATCTTATGGGTCAGAGTGGTTGTTGTGGTCTTGCCGTTGGAGCCGGTGATGCAGATTGTGCGTGCTGAGGTGTAGCGACCTGCAAACTCAATCTCGGAGATTATCTCCTTACCGGCCTCGCGGAGAGCCTTGATGATTGCCACCTTGTCGGGAATACCGGGACTCTTAATCACAAGGTCAGCCTCCATAATCTTCTCCATAGTGTGGCCTCCCTCTTCGAACTGAATACCCTCACGGGTGAGCATATCGGCATATTTGTTGGCCAGGCGCGACGAATCGGAGAGGAATACATCGAAACCCTCTCTCTGGCCAAGGATTGCAGAGCCAACACCGCTCTCGCCACCGCCAAGCACTACTAATTTCTTTATTTCCATATCTTTACCTTTATATGGTTGGAGTTATCGAATCTTGAGAGTTGCCAGAGTGAAGGCAGCCAGCAGAATCTGAATAATCCAAAAACGTACAACAATCTTTGTCTCGGGGAAACCCTTCTTCTGGTAGTGGTGGTGGATGGGTGTCATCAGGAAGATTCGACGACCCTCACCATACTTCTTCTTGGTGCGTTTGAAGTTTGTTACCTGCAGGATTACCGAGAAACTCTCAACGAGGAAGACACCGCACAATATGGGCAGAAGCAACTCTTTGCGAATCAGGAGCGCAAAGACCGCAATGATACCTCCAATGGCAAGGCTGCCCGTATCGCCCATAAATACCTGAGCAGGGTAGCAGTTATACCAAAGGAAACCAATCAGCGCACCAACCATAGCGGCAGCAAATACTGTCAGCTCGCCCGAGCCGGGGATATACATAATGTTGAGGTAGTCGGCATATATGCTGTGTCCCGAAAGATAGGCCAGCACACCGAGTACAACAATAATAATTGCCGAGACTCCTGTGGCAAGGCCGTCAATGCCGTCCGTCAAATTGGCACTGTTAGATACCGCCGTGATGATAAATATCGCCACCAGAATATAGAGTGCCCAGGTTGCTATATCTCCCGCTTTGGTATCCGAGGGAATCAGCCAATGGTAGTCAAACTCATTGTTCTTCACAAAGGGGATGGTGGTCTTTGTGGTGCGCTCGCCGATAGCCACTGTCTGCAAATCGTGGGAGCCATCTTCGGAGATTACCACCTCGGTTGCAACATTCTCGGGGTTGTTCTTATCGACTACCACCACCTGCTCGCTGAAACACATAATAGTACCGACAATGATACCCAGGCCAACCTGACCGATAACCTTGAACTTGCCCTGCAAGCCCTCTTTGTGTTTGCGGAAAACCTTGATGTAGTCATCGGCAAAGCCAAGAATACCGAGCCATACGGTCGAGATAATCATCAGCTTTACATAGATGTTGCCCAAATCGCAAAGCAACAATACGGGAATCAGCACCGAGCCGAGGATGATGATACCGCCCATAGTGGGGGTTCCCTTCTTCTCGCTCTGACCCTCAAGGCCGAGTTCGCGAATATCCTCGCCAATCTGCTTATTCTTCAACCACTTGATAACCTTACCACCGAATATCATACCCAAAATCAGTGCAAGGATGATAGCACCTGCCGAACGGAACGACAGATACTCGAACATACCCGCACCGGGGATGTCTGCAAATCTTCCTAAGTATTCTACTAATGCCTTTAACATCTTCTTCTATTTGTTATTATTCTCTTTCTGTGTTAAATAGTCAACCAAATGTGCCTGGTCTGAGAAGGGGTGTTTTGTTGCGCCGATTATCTGATAATCCTCGTGCCCCTTGCCCGCAACCAAGATTACATCGCCCGCTGTGGCTGTCATCACTGCCGCACGGATTGCCTGTGCTCGGTCTGCTATGCAGAGGTAGTTGTTCTTGCCTCCCACTCCTGCCACCATCTCATCAATAATCGCACTCGGCTCCTCCGAGCGAGGGTTGTCCGAGGTGAAGATTGCCAATTGCGACTTCTCAACCGCTATCTCTGCCATCTCGGGGCGTTTGGTGCGGTCGCGTTCGCCACCACAACCAACCACGGTGATAATCCTGCCACAAGGCTCCATCTCGATAATCGTGTCGAGCACCTTGTCGAGTGCATCGGGTGTGTGTGCATAGTCAACAATGGCTGTCACTCCGCCGCCCGATATCTGCTCAAATCGACCCTTCACGCTCTGCAGCTTGCTCAGCCCCACCAGCAACTCCTCCTTGTCTATGCCCAGAGCCGAGGCAATAGCATAGACCGCCAGGATGTTCGAAGCGTTGAATTTGCCGATAAGCCTTACCCATAGTTGACGACCGTCCACCTCGAGCAACATACCTTCCAAACCCATCTCCAGCACCTTGCAGTTGTGGTCGCCCACGCCGCGTGTGGAGAAATAGGTGTGGCGTGCCTTGCAGTTCTGGAGCATAACCTCACCATTGCGGTCGTCGCCATTCACGACAGCCACAGATGATGCGGGGAGTTGGTCGAAAAGACGCTTCTTTGCCTTGATATACTCGGCGAAGGTCTTGTGGTAGTCCAGATGGTCGTGTGTGATATTGGTAAATGCCGCCACCTCGTAGCGTAGTCCTGCAATGCGCTCCTGCACTATGCTGTGACTGCTTACCTCCATAAAGCAGTAGACGCAACCCATCTCCACCATCTCTGCCAAAAGGCGGTTGAGGGTGAGAGGATCGGGGGTGGTGTGTGTTGAGGGCTCGCTCACATTGTGCAGACGGTAGATTACGGTCGAGATAAGTCCCGACTTATAGCCTAACCCCTCAAAGAGGTTGTATAGCAGTGTGGCAATTGTTGTCTTGCCATTGGTGCCTGTCACTCCGACAAGGTGTAGCTTATGACTTGGGTTGTCGTAGAAATTGGAGGCAGCCAAGCCCAGAGCAAGGTCCGCCGAGGCAACAACCACCCAAGCAACACCCTCGGCAGGGCTCTCGGGCAACTCTTCGCAAATGACCGCCACAGCCCCACGCACCACAACATCGGGAATATAGGCGTGGCCGTCGCTCACCGTACCACGACGGGCTACATAGAGTGAGCCTGCCTCCGCCTTGCGCGAGTCAAAACAGATAGAGCGGACATCCGCCTCGCTATTGCCAATAAGCGATGTGTACTCTATCCCTCTGAGTATATCGTTTAACTTCATTTTTTTTCTATATTTTGCTAATTCTTTTCTTACTCTCTTCGGGGAGTGGGGTGGGGCGAGGTGCCAAACGGATTGTCGCCTTGTCGCCACTCAGGTATAGTTCATCGGGCAGAGGAGTCTGTTCGGTTACCTCGCCTATGCCCTCGAACTCTACGCTAAGCCCGCTACGCTCGAGAGTGTAAATCGCATCCCTAAGACCCATACCCATCACCGAGGGCATAACCTTCCAATCCTTCTCGTAGAGCTCCATTGTGTCAATCACCTGCTTTGACTCTACCACCTGCGGAGTGTAGGGCTTTTGGCTGACACCTAACCTCTGTTCGGCGAGTGATACCTGCTCCTCTACGCCAAGCTTCACAACCACCTCGTTGCCACTGCCGGCGGTGGGTGTCACTCTCTCGCGCCACTCGTTGTCGAGTGCGTAGATGCGGTCGGTGATGGCCTTGAATACGGGGCCGGCCAATGTACCGCCATAGTAGGTGTTTCGCGAGCCGGGTGCGTGGTGAGTCTTGATTGCCACGATGCAGGTGTATTTGGGTGCTTCGGCAGGGAAGTAGCCCACCAGCGTTCCCAGGTAGTCGCGACCTCCATCCTTGGCTGTGTAGCCGCCTGTAGCCTGTACCATCTGTGCCGTACCTGTCTTTCCCGCTACTCGGTAGTTTTCGTTCTTGAGCAGTGTTGCTGTACCGTTCTCAACAACACCCTCCAAACACTCCCTGACTGCTGCAAGTGTTGCGGGGGAGCAGATCTGCGGATTTATCACATTCGGCTCATATTTCTCAACCACCTCGTTGCCGTTGCGGAGTTCCTTGACGATGATGGGTGCCAGTAGCTTGCCACCCGAAGCGACTGCGTTGTAGAGCATAAGCGTATGCATCGGGCTGAGTTCCAGAGCATAACCATACGCCATCTTTGTCAATGTCATATCGTTCCAGTCGTTGCGATGCCCAAGGCGCGGATCTTTGATGGTTGGCATATAACCCTCAAATTGCTGAATACTTGCTCTGCGATTGATACCGAGCGAGTCGATAAAGTCGGTGAATCGGGTCTGGTTTTCGCGATATATATCCTCGATGCATCGCGCAAAGCCGATGTTCGACGATTGCTCCATCATCTCCTTGACTGTCACTTTACCCACTGCGTGCGAGTCCTCAATAAACGATTTATAGACCGTTGCGCGGCCGTCCGAGTCGCAATCGACCATATCGGTAATCTTCATACCGCCCTGCTCCAACATCGCTATAAGGCTTACCAGCTTAAAGGTCGAGCCTGGCTCGTTGCGCGAGAGGATGGCGTAGTTGTAGTTGTCGGTAATCGAGCCGTCGCTGTTGTGGGTGAGGTTTGCCATAGCGCGAATCTCGCCCGTCGCTACCTCCATAACCACTGCCGTACCCCACATCGCCTGATTGTCGCTCAGCTGCCTGCGGAGGGCTGTCTCGGCGACGTCTTGCAAATCAATATCTATCGTAGTCACCACATCGTGGCCGTTTTGTGCCTCGCGGTTGAGTGTGTCGAGCACGGGAATCCAGGTGTTACCCACAAGTCTCACCGTGAGGTTCTGACCATCTACACCGCTGAGCGCTTCGTTGTAGTAGTACTCCAAGCCGTGCGACCCGGGAGTGCCGAGTGTGTAGCCTGCAAGGGTGCCGAAGGGCTTATAGCGCAGGGTGTCTTTCTCCGATTTCAGACCTCCCGCCTCCTCGTTGAGCAGGGGGAATTGCTTGATTCTGTCGAGCTCAATCTGATTGACCTTGCCCGCCAACTCAATATTTCGACGGCCACTTCCCGAACCTCTTGCGCGATTGCGGATATCTCGCAACTTGTTTACATAGTAGGCACGCGACTCTCCAAAGAGTGCCGACAGACTATCGGCAAGCGGGAAGAGGTTTGCCTCGAAGATTGAATCGTTGAGGATAAAGTTGCCTTTGCGGTCGCGTATAGCCCAGTCCAGTCGGATGTTGTAGAATGGGGCGTCGGTGGCAAGTATCTTGCCGTCGTGTGCCAGGATATTGCCACGCAACGACTCGATGGGCTTGATTTTGAAACATTTACTCTCTGAGAGGTTGCTCAAAGGCACACCGTTGGGGCCATACTGAGTGGCAGCAATCTGAACGGTAATACCCAGACCAAGTATAAAATAGATCACATAGAGCCACCCAACACGTGTCAGAATACTCTGCTTGATGTGCTGAGGGTTTGGGTCTGCAGCTTTTATCTTACGCTTACTCATTGCTCTGTGTTTTCAGTGTTGTGGTTGCCGTTGCCGTTTGTGGCGCAATATCGATAATCTTGGGCGGGGTGGAGGATTCGATGAGGTTCAGCCCTCTGCTCTCAATCTCGCTGATGATATTGCTGTGGCGCGAAACGTTCATACGCATTGACGAGAATACCATCGCGCGCGAACGCTCCTCCTGTAACTCTATCTTTACGCCAATTTCTGTTCGTTGCAGATGTTGGTAGTGAAATACATAGGCGATGTAGGCTACAATCAGTACACAGCAATAGAGAGCAAAGGGGTAGTGGCTCCTCACTTTGTTCTCCTCGAAAATCTCACCGGTGATAATCTTGCCCGGCAACGATTTTTTGCCCTTTTTACCCTTCTTCGTCTGAGGAGTGTTCTCGCTATCTGCCTCCTCCGGAGCGGGGTTGATGTAATCTATTCTATCGTCCTGCATCTCTTTTCACTCTCCTAAAGTTTACGTGCAATTCGCAGTTTTGCGCTTCGTGAGCGGGGGTTGCGCTCCACCTCCTCGGCCGAGGGAGCAATCGCCTTGCGGGTTACCTGCTCCCACGGGGTGTTTGCTCTGCCGTAGAAGTCCTTCTCAATGGCCCCCGAGAAATTGCCCGAACGGAAAAAGTTCTTTACCAAACGGTCTTCGAGTGAGTGGTAGGAGATAACGGCTAATACTCCACCTGGGCGCAATACCTTCAGACTCTGTTCGAGTGCCATTTTCAGTGCCTCCATCTCTCCATTTACCTCAATGCGCAGGGCCTGAAAGAGCTTGGTGAGGAACTTGTTTGCATCCTTTTTCGGGGTACACGGCTCCACAGCTGCAATCAACCCCTCGGTGGTGGTGATTGGCGCCTGCTCTCTTGCGCGGACAATGCACGAAGCAATCTTGTAGGTCGTCTCCAACTCTCCATATTGCTTGAAAATATCTGCCAACTGCTCTGCCGAGTAGGTGTTGACAAGGTCGGTGGCCGAGAACTCTCCGCGGGCGTTCATACGCATATCGAGTGCGCCACTGAAACGGAACGAGAAGCCTCGCTCGGGGGTGTCGAAGTGGTGAAACGACACGCCGAGGTCGGCGAGTATGCCATCCAGACCATCCTCCTCGGGATTGTTGCCCACTCCCCTCAGTCGCAACTGCGAGCGCAGATGCTTGAAATTGCTCTCAATAAAAATCAGTCTGTCGTCATCGGGGATGCCGGCCTTGGCATCGGCATCTTGGTCGAAGGCATAGAGTCTGCCCTCCTCGCCCAGAGCGGAGAGGATGAGGCGCGAGTGTCCGCCACCGCCAAAAGTGAGGTCGGCATAGCGACCATCGGGCTTTATCTCAAGCCCTTCGATGCACTCTGCTGCAAGTGCGGGTATGTGGTATGGTTGAGCCATTTTTACAAAGTATAAAATACTTTGTAAAGGTACGAAAAAAGTTCCGATTTTTCGCTATCGGAACTCCTAAAAAAAATGATGCAAAATGTAAATATCTTTTGCTGATTCTCTATCTGTTCGAAATTCAACTACTTGCTCACTTTGCAGATGAGCACCACTGCCTCTGCTGCGATACCCTCTTTTCGACCTGCGAAGCCAAGTTTCTCGGTTGTGGTGGCCTTTACCGAAACAGCATCTACCTCAATCCCCATATCTTCGGCAAGTGTGGCACGCATTGTGTCAATGTGTGGGCGGAGTTTGGGCGCCTGAGCAATCACCGTACAATCAACATTTCCTATCTCAAAGCCCCTCTCTGCGAGCAGGGAGACTACCTTGCGGAGCAGGATTCTGCTGTCAATACCCTTCCACTCACCGGCAGTATCTGGGAAGTGCAGGCCGATATCGCCCAGAACTGCGGCACCGAGCAGTGCATCGCACAGGGCGTGAATCAGGACATCACCATCTGAGTGTGCCACAAAACCGTGAGTATGAGGGATATCCACTCCGCCAATACGCAGGCGCAAACCCTCTTGTAGCACGTGAACATCGTAGCCATGACCAACTCTGAAAGGAGACATTTTGATTCGCTTATTTGTGAGTAAAATTGTTTTCGGAGCACAAAAATAAGAAAAAGAGTTGACCGAAAGAGCACTTTTTATTATTTTTACGAAAAATTAATTAACAACATTGTGAAAATGGCTGATTTGACTACACTTACACCATCTCTCATTTGGGAGATGTTCGACCAGATTACCCGAGTACCACGACCCTCGAAACACGAGGAGCAGATTCGCGCTTGGCTGCGTGATTTTGCTACTTCGCACGCCTTTGAGTGGAAGGAGGACGCGACGGGAAATATCGTTATCCGTAAACCCGCAACCGAGGGCTATGAGAACCATCCGACGGTGGTTATGCAGAGTCATATGGATATGGTCTGCGAGAAGAATTCGGCAGTAGATTTCGACTTCCTCTCCGAGCCTATCCGTACCCGTATCGAGGAGGGTTGGGTGAAGGCAGAGGGTACAACTCTCGGTGCTGACTGTGGTATCGGTATGGCGGCACAATTGGCTGTGCTTCTTGACGATACGCTCCGCCATCCTGCGATTGAGGCACTCTTTACCGTTGACGAAGAGACGGGTCTTACGGGTGCTTTCGGGCTGGCAGATGATATGCTTGGCGGTAACTATCTGATTAACCTCGACTCGGAGGATGAGGGTGAACTCTTTATCGGTTGCGCGGGCGGTGTGGATACCGTTGTCCGTTTCCGCTATGAGCCTAAACCTGCACCGGCGGACTATCTGTGGTACAGAGTCAATATTGGTGGCTTGAAGGGAGGACACTCGGGCGATAATATTGATGACGGGTTGGGTAACTCCAATAAGATTATGGCTCGTATGTTGAAGGCGGCTGGTCCGAAACTTGTTGTGGCTCAGATTGATGGCGGTAATCTTCGTAATGCTATTCCCCGCGAGGCGACAGCTCTGATTGGTCTGCCTGAGGAGTCGCTGATGGTACAGATGTGCCTTGTGGCTGATATGTGCAAGGCGGAGTTGCGCCACACCGACCCCGACTTCTGCTACTCGTTTGCGCCCGCTGAGGCACCCGAAAAGGTGGTTGACGCTGAGGTTATGAATAGAATAGTTCTCTCGATTCTTGGTTGTCCCAATGGTGTGTTGGAGATGAGCCGCACAATGCCCGGCTTGGTGGAGACTTCGACAAACTTGGCTTCGATTAAGATGCCCTCCGAGGGTGAGATTGTCGTTACTCTCTCGCAGCGATCCTCGGTGGAGAGTGCCAAGTGGGCGGCTGCTCAGAGTGTCGGTGCAGTCTTTACCCTTGCAGGTGGCGAGGTTAAGCACGGCGAGGGCTATCCCGGCTGGGAGCCTAATCCCGATAGTGCACTTGTGGCTGCTACCGTTGAGTGCTATAAGGAGTTGTTTGCTACCGAGCCTAAGGTTAGAGCAATCCACGCGGGTTTGGAGTGTGGCCTCTTCTTGGAGAAGTATCCTCAGTTGGATATGGTTTCGTTCGGCCCCACTTTGCGCGGTGTTCACTCGCCTGACGAGCGTCTGGAAATAGCATCGGTTGATAAGTTCTGGCGACTGCTCACTGCACTGCTCGAAAAGTTGTAATTGATTGACAGATAGTATAAAACAGATATAGGGAACCACACGTGGTTCCCTATATCTGTTTGGTTTATGATGACTATAAATAGATCATATTTATCTCAGATGTAATCTTGTCGTACTCGAGTTGTAGGCGCAAGATAGACTCTTGGGCATCGTAGTAAGAGCCGAGCTCCGAGAAGTACTCCACAGCCCCAATCTCGCCTCTCTGCAACAGACGACCCAGCATAGCGGGATAGTTGTCGTCGCCAAACATCTTTTCAAGTGAGCCGAGGCTTGCGTTTATGATATCCAACTGTTCATAGAGGGCTTCAAGCTCAGTGATTACCTCCACCTCCACAGCTCTCAGCTCTGCCGATGCGGCACGCTCCTCGGCTGCAGCACGCTTGACTGTTGCGCGCGAGGAGAAGATGGGAATCGAAATGCCTGACGAGATTGCATTTACCTTTGCTCCACCGCTCGCCTGCTTGGTGGTGTAGCCCACCGAGAACTTGGGCAGTGCCATACTCTTCTCAACCTTCAACTCGGCACTTGCTGCTCCGAGGCGCGACTTTGCCGCTTGCAGAGTTGGCTCCTCCGCCAGATAGATGGCTGTCATCTCGTCCAGACTCTTTACGGGGCTTGCTATGTAGTCGGTAGGAGTTACGCTCTGGCCACCGGTGAAGGTGCGGAGCGACGCCCCCTTATCTGCAAGTTCGAGCGAGGTCATAACTGCCGCTTCACGGGCCGATATCGCAGCATGGCGTGCCTTGCTCAGGTCGGGGAGCGACACTTCGCCACTCTTGGCCATCTGAGCAAAAATCTCTGCTGCACGCTCCGAGTGCTCTGCACGCTCCTCTTTCAGAGAGAGGGTCTGCTGGATGGCAACATACTCCATATAGGCTATCTGAGCCTCCAAGAGTATCTCCGAGCGCAGTGCGGCGTAGTTGTCCCAAGCGGCAGCGGTACGGCTCTGGGCCACACGGCTACGATTGATGTAGGCGGTGGGGAAATCGAACTCCTGACTTACCGAGAGGCCTGTTTCACTGCCACTCTCCGATGGTACATTCCAACCATACTCAAAGCCCAGCTGAGGGTCTGATAGGTTGTTGTTTGCTGTGGCGGCATACTCCTCGGCACTTGCTGCCTCACTTGCTGCCTGGAGGGTGGGGTTGTTCTCCTCTACCAACTTCAAGAAGTCGGTCATAGGGGTCTGTGCACTTGCTGTCGCTGCGACAATAAGTGCAGATATGGTGAGAATTACTCTTCGCATAACTTACTCTCTTCTTTACGATTCAACAACAGATACATTGCGGGGATTACAAAGCCGTTGAGCAGGGTCGAACTGATAAGACCTCCCAGAATCACCTGTGCCATAGGACTCTGAATCTCATTGCCCGGAACATCGCCACCCATAGCCAGAGGGATAAGCGCAAGTGCCGAGGTGAGCGAGGTCATCAGGATAGGATTTAATCGGTCGAGTGAGCCGTGAATTACACTGTCATAGAGTGTTCTGCCCTCTTTGCACAACTGCTCATAGTGCGATACGAGCAGAATACCATTACGCACTGCAATACCAAGCAACGAGATAAAACCGATAATCGAGGGGATGCTGACCACACCCGAGGTCAGACCAATGCTTGCCACACCGCCAATCATAGCCAGCGGGAGGTTGAGCAACACCATACTCGCCAGGCGCACCTTGCGGAACTCCTGAACAAGAAGGATGAAGATGATGATGAGTGCTGCAATCGACGCCAACATCAGCACACGCGATGCGTTCTGCTGGCTCTCAAACTGACCGCCATACTCTACATAGTAATCCTCGGGGAGTGCGATGTGCTCCTCAATCTGCTCGCGGATAGACTCGACAGCACCACCCAGATCGCCACCGACAACATTGGCCGAAACAACCACTTTGCGCTTAACATTTTCGCGCGAAACGCTGTTGGGGCCCGAGGTGGAGGTGATCTCTGCCACCTCAGCCAGAGGTACCCAGGTGCCGTTCATACCACGAATCAGCAGGTTGCCGATATCCTCAGTGCTTGCCTTGTCGCTGCCATCTACCTTCACCGTCAGGTCGAAAGAGCGGTTGCCCTCATACACCTTATCTACGTGGTCGCCAGAGAGTGAGGCCTCTACAAACTCTGCAAACTCGGGCATAGTAATACCGTGGCGTGCAAGCATATCGCGACGGGGTGTGATGTGCAGCTCCGAGCGCTCAATCTGCTGCTCGACGATAAGGTCGGTAATACCCTCAGTGTCCGAAATCTCGTTTTTAATCTGCTCTGCAAGTTGGAACATCAGGTTGAGATCCTCGCCAAAGAGTTTGATGGCGATATTTGCCTTTGTGCCCGAGAGCATTGCATCAATTCGGTGCGAGATGGGCTGACCAATCTCCACGTTTACTCCCTTCAACTCGCCAAGTCGAGCGCGAACATCTGCCAGGAACTCGTCACGGCTACGGTCGGTGAGGGTAAAGGGAGCCTCCAGCTCGCAGGCATTGACGCCGAGTGCGTGCTCGTCGAGGTGTGCGCGACCCGTCTTACGAGCCACAGTTTCAATCTCGGGTATGGAGAGCAGAATCTCCTCCACCATACGACCAGCCTTGTCGGACTCTTCGAGCGATACGCCGGGCATAAGCGAGGTGTTGATGGTAAGTGAACCCTCGTTGAAGGGTGGCAAGAAGCTGCTACCAAATGTGGTGAAGAGCACCAGAGCACCGGCAAACAGACCTGCCATAGTATAAATTACTGCCCTCTTGTGGCGCATAGCCCACTCCAGAGCGCGTTTGTAGATTCGTTTGAGCCAAAGCGCCACAGGCGACTCCTTATCTCCCTTTTTGAGTGCGCGCTCCGAGGTGAGTGTTGCGCTACACATAACGGGGGTAAGGGTCATTGCCACGACGAGCGATGCGAAAAGCGACACGATGAACGAAATACCCAGCGGACGCAACATACGACCCTCCATACCGCTGAGGAAGAAGAGGGGAGTGAAGGCAATGATGGTAATCAGCGTAGCGCTTACAATCGAAGAGCGAATCTCCTTGGAGCCCTCAAAGACCACTTCGAGAGTCGGCTTGCGCTCCTCTTTGGGGAGTGCGTGGTTTTCGCGCAGACGTTTATATACATTTTCCACATCGATAATTGCATCATCCACAAGTGAGCCTATGGCAATAGCCATACCGCCCAGACTCATTGTGTTGATAGTCAGACCGAAGAGTTTGAGCACTACGATTGCCACCAGAAGCGACAGCGGGAGCGCAACAAGCGACACTGCCGTTACTCGGGCATTCATCAGGAAGATGAAGAGGATGATAATCACAAAGATTGCACCCTCCAATAGAGCCTTCGAAACGTTCTGGATAGAGTTTTCGATAAAGCGTGCCTGACGGAAAATATCGGTCTTCACTCGGATATCCTCAGGGAGTGTATTGCTCAAATCGGCCATTGTGCTATCGAGCAATTCGGTGAGTTCCAGAGTGTTGGTGTTGGGCTGCTTGGTGACTGTAATCAGCACCGAAGGCTCGGTCTCTACCGATGCAGTACCAATCTTCGGCTCGTGGTTGCCGATACGCACCTCTGCCACATCGCCAATGGTTATGGGAGTGCCGTCGGGTGCCATCTTAACTACTCCGCGAGCAATCTCCTCTGTGTTGGTGGTTGCCACCTTACCGCGGATAAGGAACTCATTGCCATAGCGATAGAGTGAACCGCCCGATGTGTTGAGGTTCATTCCGCGCGATGCTTCAAGAATCTCGTGCAACGACACATCGTAGATCATCATCTTGCGGGGCGAGGCGATAATCTGATACTCTTTCTCGTCGCCACCAATCACCGATACCTGAGCCACACCACCCAGCGAGAGAAGACGTGGACGGATAGTCCAATCGGCAAGTGTACGCAAATCCTGCATCGAGGTCTGCTCGCCGGAGGTCAGACCGATAATGTAGATCTCGCCCATAATCGAGGACTGAGGACCGAGTACGGGCTGACCGACACTTGGGGGAAGATCCTCGCCTACGGTAGCCAGACGCTCCGAGACAATCTGTCGGGCGGTGTAGATATTGGTGCCCCAATCGAACTCCACCCATACCACCGAGAAACCCATACTCGACTGGCTACGCACACGACGAACGTCGGTAGCACCATTGAGCGCTGTCTCGATGGGAAAGGTTACCAACTTTTCGACCTCCTCGGTCGCCATACCGCCGGCCTCGGTCATTACGACCACCGTAGGTGCGGTAAGGTCGGGGAAGACATCAACCTCCATACGCGCAGTAAAGAGGACGCCTGCCGCCGCTATAATCAACGACACGACCGTCACCATCAGACGGTTGTCGAGTGAGAAACGTATAATCTTGTTAAGCATAACCTACACTCTGTTTAGTGGCTGTGACTGTGAGGGATAGCACCCGAGAAGGAGGCCATCTTGACATTTACCGCTCCGCGTGTTACGACCATCTCGCCGGGCTCTACACCCGCAATAATCTCCACGCTCTGGCCATCGTCATCGCCAATGCGAACCTCGCGACGCATATAGCACTCCTCGTCAAGCTGAACATATACATAGTAAAGACCCTGCGACTCGGTGATTGCCGAGAGGGGGAGTGTGATAACGCCGCCACGCTCTGCGCCGAGCAAGGTTACCTCAGCAAAGGTGCCGTCGGGGAAGTTGCCTGCGGGGAACTCGAAGAGCATCTCAACGAGGGTTGTGCCCGAGGTGATAGAGGTGCTGCTCTGTTTCTTACTGCCACCGAGTGCGCTCACAGTGTAGTTCTCCTCCGAGATGGGGGTGCTGAAACGTGCGTCGTTGATGGTGGGCAGGAGCGAGTAGTAACGCTGGGGTACGCTCACTGCAAGTTGTTTCTTGCCACCACCTATGATGGTTGCGATGGGGGTGCCCACGCTCACAAAGTCGCCCTCGCTAACTGAGAGGTCGGTGATGTAACCGCCAATCTGTGCCGACAGAGCGGTCTCGCCATCTGTGTTGTTCTTATATGGTTCCCACTCGGCCAGCGCGCGCTGATACTCCTGCTCGGCAACCAACCACTCGCCCTGCGAGATAAGGTGGTCGTCGTAGAGGGGTTTCAGACGGTCGCGGTCAGCCTCCGCTTTGCGGAATGCGGCCTCTGCCTTGGCTGCCTCGTTACCCGAAGATATGGTTGCGGAGGAGATTGTGAAGAGAGCCTTGCCCTTGCCTACCTGACTGTTCTCGGTCAGACGGCTGTCGGCAAAGTGCACAATGCCGCTTACGGGGGCGGTTACAATCTGAATCTGACTGCGGGGAGCCGAAATAATACCACTGCACTTGATTGTGGTGCGGAAAAGACCCTTGGTTGCGGGCTCAACCTTAAAGTCGGTCATCGCTGCCTGTGCTTTGGTGAAGACAATCTCACCTGCCGCGTGGTCGTGACCCTCGTGCGAGTGGTCGTGTCCCTCCTCGGCGTGAGTGTGACCCTCGTGGTCGTGGTTGTGCTCAGCTTCGTGGCTGTGGTTGTGACCCTCGTGGCTGTGGTCGTGTCCCTCCTCGGCGTGAGTGTGGCCCTCGTGGTCGTGGTTGTGCTCAGCCTCGTGGCTGTGGTCGTGACCCTCGTGTGAATGGTCGTGTACCTCCTCGGTGTGTTCGTGTTCGTGTGCGTGTTCTGCACTGCCCTTGCTGTGACAACCACTCAGATAGAGCGAAGCCGAGAGGAATGCCACAATGGTAAATACTCTTTTCATAATTTTTGTATCTTTTTTTTGTTTGTTATTTTCAATGGGAAGTTGTTGGCTGTCAATTGACAATACCAACAAACGGATGGCTCTTTTTGTGGGGTGAGTCATCTGCAAACGGTGCACTATATGTGCTCTATTGATTAGGCTTGGGGAGCGCGTACCGAGTGGACGCGAGTCAGGAATAGCCTTATCGGATTCTCGACGCTCTCCTGCTGAAGCAGAGTTGTGGAGTAACCGCTGTCGGGCGTGCCGATTGTAGTCGGCTCGGTGGGTTTATCGACTACCTCACTCAGTACGATACAACTCTCCGTGGGAGCCTTGAGAGTGCGTATCTCGGGCTCGGCAAACTCCAAAGTTGTTGTACCACAAGTTGTTGTGTGTTGGTGCGAGTGATCGTGTCCTGCTGAGTGGCAGTCGTGGTGGTCGTGCGCAAGATGGGTGAAGTTCAGACATACAATCTCACTTTCGCCGTGGTGATGGTGTGGCATAGTGAGTGCTATCTGCATCAGAGAGCAGAGCACCACAAGAGTCAAAATCACATTTTTGCGCAATAGCCACATAGTGTTAATCTGTTGTTTAACTTGGCAAAGATATGATTTTTTTGCAAATTTTCCATACCCATACCTTTATATAATATACTCTTATCTTTTTGGCATACGATTTGCAACTATTTTGGGTGTTCCGAGTTGCAGGATTGGCCACCATTCGGGCCTATACGCCCGATACTCTCAACTGCAAAAGCAGGAGAAATTTGGAAAAAATAAAAAATGGTTGTATCTTGCACTCGGAATAATTGAATTATTTAATCTTAAATACGCCTGCCTATCGAAGAATTCTACTCAGAACCAAGTAATTAGGAAAGAGTATGAGACAAACAGTAGTTCCGAGCGACAAGGAGTTGCTCGAGAGGTACCGTGCAGGCGACAGCAACGCAATTTCTGGACTTATTGAAAGACACCGCAAGCGTGTCCGCGACTACGTCTATATGATGGTCAAGGATGGCGATTTGGCTGACGATATCTCCCAAGAGACATTTATTAAGGTTGTACGCGTGATTGACGAGGGTCGCTATACCGACAATGGTAAGTTCCTCTCGTGGGTGTTGCGCATTGCCCACAACCAGGTTATTGACTACTTCCGTTCGAGTCGCACTCAGCAGACCACCACTGAGAGCGAGGCAGGCTATGATATTCTCGGCAGTCGTTCGTTGGCTGAGGATAATGTTGAGGATAAGATGGTTGCATCTCAGATTGAGGCCGATGTTCGCCGACTTGTCGAGCAACTCCCTGAGGAGCAGAGGGATGTGGTGCAGATGCGTTACTATGAGGGGTTGAGTTTTAAGGAGATTGCAGACAAAACAGATGTCAGCATCAACACCGCACTCGGTCGTATGCGCTATGCGCTTATCAATTTGCGCAAAATGATTAAGGATAACCAAATTATTTTGGCTTAACGGGCAATAAATGGCAAAGAGGTTGCGTTAGATAGGTGTTAGCAAGCACAAAGTATAACAAATAACCTTTCTGCCTATGGGGAAACTTGACACCACTTTTAATGTTGGTGCAGCCCACGACGAAGAGTCACTATTGTTGGAGAGTCTTTTTGGAGATGATGCCGAATTGCTCTATTTGGACACCTACCTCACCGAACTCTTCGGACTGCATTAGAAATTGAGAAATCAAAAAGATAAGCCTGAGAACTTCTCAGGCTTATCTTTTTACTCAATCTCTTTAATCGGCAGAAGAGTACTCGGTCTTCTGGTAAACGCGTACCCAGTCAACCAACATCTCTGCGGGAAGGATACTGTAGTCAACGCCCTCTGCACCACCCCAGCCACCGCCGAAGGCAACGTTCATAATGATATAGAAGGGCTGGTCGAAGGGCCAAGTGCCGGGGTCGCCTGCGCCATCGTTGTCGAACGAGAAGTAGGCATTGCCATCGACGGAGATGGTGATGTTCTCGGGGGTCCAATCGAGAGTGTAGATGTGGTACTCCTCAGTGCAGGTCGGAACCTGAGTGTTGGTGCCTTTCTGGGTGCCAATCATATGGTTGTACTTGCCTGTGTGGATTGTGCCGTGGACTGTGGTGGGCTGATAACCGACGAACTCCATAATATCAATCTCGCCACAACGAGGCCAGCCACCGTACTGGCTTTTGTCGGGAAGCATCCAGAATGCAGGCCAGATGCCACGACCTGCAGGCAGCTTCAGGCGTGCCTCCACGCGGCCATATTGCCACGACTGCTTGCCCTGGCTGATAAGACGCGCCGAGGTGATGCGCTCGCCATCCTTGATAGCCTTGATGTGGAGGATGCCATCCTCTACCCAGGCGTTATCCAGACTGTTGACATACTCCTGCTCCTCGTTGTTTACCTGACCTTTTCGCATAAGCTCATAGGTCCAGTTCTCGGGATTTGGAGCACCGTCCTGCTCGAATTCATCTGCCCATACCAACTCATAGCCATCCTTGGGGGTATTACAACCACTCAACGCAACAAGCGCAACGGCTGCCAAAAGAAAAATTCTCTTCATACAATTTTTTCGGTTAGTTTGTAAATAATGTGTGTCGAAGTCAAAGGTATCTCTTTTTTCTATACTTTTAAATATATGAGCAATTAAATTTCAGAAAAAGAAAAGAGCGACCTCGAAAGATCGCTCTTGTTAACTAAATAGTTTTATGATTGAGGAAATTTTATGCTTCGTGCAGTAAGGTTAGCCGAAGCATACTTTGTCGTATGTGAGGCGACGCCTTACAATGGAAGTGTAAAATTTACCAATCAGAGGACTATTTTTTTTAGAAGCCTTTACCGATTGCGAGGAAGTCCTCAGCCTTCAGTGCAGCACCACCAATCAGACCACCGTCAACATCCTCCTTAGCGAAGATCTCGGCAGCGTTCGAAGGCTTGCAGCTACCACCGTAGAGGATGGGAGTCTCAGCAGCAGCCTCGCCGAACTTCGATGCCAATACCTCGCGGATGTAAGCGTGAATCTCCTGTGCCTGCTCTGCGGTAGCGGTCTCGCCGGTACCGATAGCCCATACGGGCTCGTAAGCGATAACGAGCTTCGAGTACTGCTCGGGGGTGAGGTTGAATACTACCTCCTCAATCTGAGCCTTGCAAACGTCGAAGTGCTTGCCAGCCTTACGCTCCTCGAGGCTCTCACCTACACAGTAGATAGGAGTGAGGTTGTTAGCGTATGCCTGAGCCATCTTCTTGTTCAGAGTCTCGCTGGTCTCACCGTAGTACTGACGACGCTCCGAGTGACCAAGGATTACATACTCTACGCCAAGCGAAGCAATCATCGATGCTGCTACCTCGCCGGTGTAAGCACCCTTAGCCTCAGTTGCGCAATCCTGTGCGCCAACAGCGATGCCGGTGCCACGAGTTACCTTAACAACCTCCGAGAGGTGAGTGAAGGGAGGACATACAATGAAGTTAACGCACTCGCAAACCTCTTTCTTACCCTCGGCAACACCCTTTGCCAGCTCAACGCCCTCTGCGGGAGTGGTATTCATCTTCCAGTTACCCGCTACAATTTTCTTTCTCATTTCTAAAATATTTTAATAATTGTATATTGTTTTGTAAAATTCCTTAAAAATAACTGCAATTGTTAATAAAAAAGTTAATAAAACTGTTAATAACTTTTGCTTTTTATTTACTCACACCAGCTCTTTACCTGGTCGATGGTGGGATTTGCCAGACCCAATTTGTTCTTCTTGTTGAAGCCGCAGAGGTCGTTGAAGAGTTTGCCGCCCGAGAGTTTTTTGAGCATCTCGACCTTTACGAAACCCATCTTTTGCAATACGGGAACCCACTCCTCGGGGATACCCTTCTCGGCATACTTCTCCACCGAGTCGTTCTGCTGACCCTTCTCGGGACGCATCTGGGGGAAGAAGAGTACATCCTGGATAGTCTGCTGGCCGGTCATAAACATTGTGAGGCGGTCGATACCGATACCCATACCCGAGCAGGTGGGCATACCATATTCAAGTGCACGCACAAAGTCCATATCGATAAACATAGCCTCGTCGTCGCCCTTCTCGCTCAGGCGCAACTGCTCCTGGAAACGCTCGTACTGATCAATGGGATCGTTCAGCTCCGAGTATGCATTACACAACTCCTTACCGTTTACAAACAACTCAAAACGCTCTGTAAGGTCGGGGTTGCTGCGGTGGCGCTTGCACAGAGGCGACATCTCGATAGGGTAGTCGGTGATGAAGGTGGGCTGAATCAACTCCTCCTCGCAGTAGGTGCCGAAGATTGCGTCAATCAGCTTGCCCTTACCCATAGTGTCGTCAATCTCCACCTTGAGCTCTTTGCAGGCCTCGCGAAGTTCCTCCTCCGAGCGACCGGTGATATCGTAGCCTGTCTTCTCGCGGATTGCGTCGGTCATCGACAGACGGCGGAAGGGGGCCTTGAAACTTACCTGACGGTCGCCAATGGTGAGTTCGGTGGTGCCGTTTGTAGCCATCGCTACGCGCTCCAACATCTGCTCGGTGAACTCCATCATCCAGAGGTAGTCCTTATAGGCAACATATATCTCCATACAGGTAAACTCAGGGTTGTGGGTGCGGTCCATACCCTCGTTGCGGAAGTTACGCGAGAACTCATAGACACCATCAAAGCCACCAACGATGAGTCGTTTCAGATACAACTCGTTTGCGATACGCAGATATAGGTCTGTGTCGAGGGTGTTGTGGTGGGTGATGAAGGGGCGAGCCGCTGCACCACCTGGGATAGGCTGCAAGATGGGGGTGTCAACCTCCAGGTAGCCGTGCGAGTCGAAGAACTGGCGCATAGTCTGCACAATCTTTGCACGCTTTGCGAATACCTCCTTGACGTGGGGGTTAACCACGAGGTCAACATAACGCTGACGATAGCGCAACTCGGGGTCGGTAAATGCGTCGAAGGTCTGTCCATCCTTCTCCTTAACGATAGGCAGAGGACGGAGCGACTTGCTGAGCATAGTCAACTCCTTGCAGTGTACCGAAATCTCGCCGGTCTGAGTGATGAAGGCAAAGCCCTTGACACCCACGATGTCGCCGATATCCATCAACTTCTTGAATACGGTGTTGTAGAGTGTGGTGTCGCCCTCGGGGCATATCTCGTCGCGACGGAGATAGACCTGAATACGGCCCGAGTTGTCCTGCAACTCGAAGAAGGGTGCGCTGCCCATAATACGGCGGCTCATCATACGGCCTGCGATGCAGACCTCGGCATAGTTGCCCTCCTCAGCGGAGTATTTCTCCTTAATCTCGGCTGCCTGTGCATTTACAGGGTAGAGTGCTGCGGGGTAGGGCTCGATACCCAACTCGCGCAACTTGCCAAGCGATTCACGGCGGAGAATCTCTTGCTCGGAGAGGTTTGCGTTAGGATTGATATTGCTCATATTTTTGTAATAATTTAGTCACCATTTAAAAATCGGTTGCAAATTTACAAAATTCTCTCCAAAAAACACTATATTCGTAGCCAGAATTATCAATAATAATTGAGTCGTATCATGAAGAACTATTTCAATTTCACGATTAAGGCAAAGCAGTTTGTTCCATACCTCTTCGGTATGGTGGTATTGATTGTGGCAGGTGTGACAATCGATATTATCTTTGGCGGGGCGATAAATAATCCAATGGCCATCATTGACGGTGGATTTATGCTCACCTGGCTGGTAACTACTTTGGTGAGTCTGGTCTTGGTTTTCGGCATTATGGCACTCTATCTGCCCGCTATCTCAAATATCATATCCACAACGATTTACAAAGAACAAAATATAGAGGTTGATTATAGCCTTCGTGCGTGGTTGTGGCTGTCGGCCAAAGGGTTGCTGCTTACCACCATCACCTTCGGTATCTATGCTCCGTGGTGGGTGGCTGCTATGATGCGATTCTTTGCCGACGGAGCGTCGCACGGCTACAATCGTATCGCTTTCCGAGGCAAGGGTGGCCGATTCTTTGCCATTACCGTGCTCTGCCTGTTGCTGCCTATGGTGCTCTGCTCGGCACTTCTCTCGGTGGGGGCAATGGGGATGGCGGCCGATGGTGGCGGTTTTGCTCTGCTGGCAATACTGATTAGCGTTTTGATTATGATTGTGGCAGGTACGTTCTATCAAATCTACATCTACAAGTGGTATATCGATATCGAGTTTGGTAACCAGCGTGTCGTGCTCGGTTGCAAGCCCGGCGCACTCTTCTGGACTATGGTTGGCGAGGGACTCTTGGCGATAATCACTCTCGGAATATACTCGCCGATGGCCTTTCTGCGCATCTATCGTGCTGTGGCACGCGAAGTTGTGGTAGGCAGAGAGAAGATTGAGGCACGAGGTGGCCTCTCGCTCACCCCCTGGAAGGATTGGGCGTACTGCTGGGGGCAAATCCTCCTCTCGATAGTTACCGTGGGTATCTATCTGCCGTGGGCAATGATGCGATTGATTCGTCGTTTCGGCTCGCGATTCTACTTCAAAACTATCGAGCGTCCTGCTGAAACAATGCCTGAGTAGCGTTTTAGGTAGGAAAGTTCGCAAAAAAGAGTTACCTTTGAGGCTCGGTTTTACTTGCCGTGATTCGTTTGCAAATAATTACAACATAAAATAGAATAAAAGATGCAGAAAGACAACACTTTGTTTGAACTCATCGCCGCCGAGCGTGCTCGTCAGATGGGTGGTATTGAGCTGATTGCTTCGGAGAACTTCGTGAGCGACCAGGTGATGGAGGCTATGGGCTCCGTATTGACCAACAAATATGCAGAGGGCTATCCTAACGCTCGCTACTATGGCGGTTGCGGCGTGGTGGATAAGGTTGAGCAACTTGCTATCGACCGTATCTGCGAGCTCTATGGTGCTGCTTGGGCTAACGTGCAGCCTCACTCGGGCGCACAGGCTAATATGGCGGTCTTCTTCGCCTGCCTCAAGCCCGGTGATACCTTTATGGGTCTTGACCTCTCGCACGGTGGTCACCTCTCGCACGGCTCGCCCGTAAATATGTCGGGTATGTTCTATAACGCTGTGGGTTACAAACTCAACGAGGAGACCGGTCTTATCGACTACGATGAGATGGAGCGTCTGGCATTGGAGCACAAGCCCAAGCTTATCGTGGGTGGTGCTTCGGCATACTCGCGTGAGTGGGACTACAAGCGTATGCGCGAGATTGCAGACAAGGTGGGTGCAATTCTGCTTATCGATATGGCTCACACCGCAGGTCTTATCGCAGCAGGTCTGCTCGACAACCCCGTTAAGTATGCTCACATCGTCACCTCGACTACCCACAAGACTCTTCGTGGTCCTCGTGGCGGTATTATCCTGATGGGCGAGGACTTCCCCAATCCCTGGGGCTTGACCACTCCTAAGGGTGAGGTGAAGAAGATGTCGGCAGTGCTCAACTCGGCAGTCTTCCCCGGTATCCAGGGTGGCCCGCTGGAGCACGTCATCGCTGCCAAGGCTGTAGCCTTTGGCGAGGCACTCTCGCCCGCCTATAAGGAGTATCAGCAGCAGGTGCGCAAGAATGCAGACGCTATGGCTGAGGCATTTACCGCAAAGGGCTACAAGGTTGTCTCAGGCGGTACCGACAACCACCTGATGCTCATCGACCTGCGCACCAAGTTCCCCGAGCTGACAGGTAAGGTGGCCGAGCGCGTATTGGTTGAGGCTGATATCACTACCAACAAGAATATGGTTCCCTTTGATAGCCGCTCGCCCTTCCAGACTTCGGGTATTCGTGTGGGTACTCCCGCAATCACCACCCGTGGTGTGAAGGAGGACAAGATGGCCTATATCGTTGACCTTATCGACCGTGTGCTCTCCGATCCCGAGAATCCTGAGGTGATTGCCGCAGTACGCGCGGAGGTTAATGCTATGATGGCGAATTATCCGCTTTTCGCGTGGTAAAAAAGCCGTATAATTGGTGAATTTGGTGTTAAGTTCCTTTTAGTTGCTCCGCTTCGGCAGAGCCTGCGAGCAGTTTCTGCTCTCAGCTAAATCGCAACTTTGGGCTGGCTTCCGAGATTGCTTACATACTTCAAGTATGCGCGCAACCTCAGAAACCAGCCCGCCTAAAATTCCCCTAATTCTACGACTTTTTTTGGGTGCTCACGAAGCCATCTGGCTTGTAAATTTTGCACTTCCCTCGAAAGGCTTCGCCTCATTTACACTCAGTAAACTTCGGCTCGCCTTTCTTCGCGAAGCCCAAAATTTCCTAAGCCATAGTGACTTCTCGGCGTTAGTGAGTTTAAGGAGTTTAAGGAGTTTAAGGATTGTCCCTAATCTCCATTTGTTTTTCATAATTCCCTAATCTCCCTAATCTCCCTTCACTTCCCTTACCCTCTCTAAAACATTTTGAATTTTGAATTCTTTATGCGTCAAGTTTTAAATTTCCTATCCGAGTTGCGCGAGAATAACAATCGCGAGTGGTTTGCCGAGCACAAGGAGGAGTATCTCACTGCTCAAGCCACTTTTAACCGTTTTGCCGAGGAGTTGATTGCCCGTATGGGTGAGATCGATAGTTCGGTGGCGGGGCTTACCCTTCGCGACTGCACCTATCGCATCTATCGCGACACCCGTTTCTCGCCCGATAAGTCGCCTTACAAGACCCACTTTGGGGTTATCATTGCTCCGCGTGGCAAGAAATCGGGCTACTCGGGCTACTACTTCCATATCGAGCCGTCGGGTGGTAACTATCTGGGTGGTAATATGTTGTATGTAGGTCACTACTGCTTCGAGAGGGATGTATTGCAGAGTATCCGCGAGGAGGTTATGGATTACCCCGAGGCTATGGCTGCCGCCTTGGAGCGTGCGGAGGGTTTCGCTCTTGACCGTTCCAAAATGCTGACCCGCACACCAAAAGGCTTCCCATCGGGCACACCCCAGGAGGAGTGGTTGAGGCTCAAACATTGGGGTCTCACCAGAAGCATTGACGAAGAGTTTATCACCGCTGAGGGTCTGGCCGAGCGTGTGGCGCGTGAGTTCGCCAAGACCACCGACTTCCTCGCTATCATCAACCGCGCAATGAAGTTTGCCTTTGAGGAGCGATAGAGATATACAAACGTAAGTTATGAGTTGCAGGATTATAAACGATAGGTTTGAGATAGAGAAAATGGTAGAAGACGTTTTCTTGGGCGAGGAAGCACCTACCTATGTTGACTATGCCGATATACAGACAATGAGGCGATTGTCAACCTTTAAAGTGGCTGTTTCGTATGGTGCAGCAGTAACCTACGATAATTATTTGGAGCACTTATTAGAGGTAATTGATGATGTGTTGACAGACAAGAAACCTTGTTTTTGCTTTTTGGCGTTTGAAGTTAATTCCGCAGTTGAGTCCAACATCTTTGTAAATGACACATTAAATAGTATAATTAACAGGATTTCTGCTTCTGAGACCACCGAAATACCGTTAGATGTACTTTACAGTATTAAGACATATCCAAATATGGGCGAGGATATTTTTGTGAATGTAATGTTTGCTGTGCCCAAATCCGATGAAGATAAAATGGAAGATGAGCGTGTGAAGCGACTCTTAAAAGAATATTGCTTGGAAAAACGGCCTCCTTTTTCTGTTAACTTGGAAGAGTGGGCAACTATAATAGAGTAATAATTTGCAGTCAAATAGAGAGCCTGCCTAAAATCGTTAGGCAGGCTCTCTATTGTTAACCGATATATCCTATCTGGTCGTTCCATTTTAATGGACCATTACACGAAGGACAGTAGTTGAAAGGTGCGCATCTTTCACACCAAATCGCTCCACATCCAGGACAACGATAGATTCTATCGTCTTTGTGGTAATTACCACAAGTGGGACATTTAATAAAAATGGTGTTCATAATACAAGAAAATGAATGCTTCAAAATATTTGAAATCTCACTATCCGATATACCCTATCTGGTCGTTCCATTTTAATGGACCATTACACAAAGGACAGTAGTTGAAAGGTGCGCATCTTTCACATAAAATCCTTCCGCAACTTGGGCAACGATAGACTCTGGCATCCTTTTTTGGGTTTTTACATGTGGGGCAAATAAAAAATGTACTGCTCATAATATTATAACTTATTTGGAATGCTCTACTCATTTTACGGCTTTTCGATTACTCCGTTGTACCAAATAGATGTTTTGAAATACGCACAAAAAAAAGCGCGGTACTGATTAGTATCCTCGCTTTGGGGTGTTTGGCGTTACCTCGACAAAAGAATAACTAAAAAGCCCGCGCCATAGGCACGAGCATTTCAACCATTATTCCTTCTTGTCTTTTTATAGTCGCCAAACTTCCAAAGCAAAAGAATAAAGCTAAAACGCTTTCCTGATATGTCTAAATTGTGCGTATGTAACTATACGCGATGTTTCATAGGCAGGTTAGTATTTTTGATAGTCTCCAATCATACAAAACTACGATTTATTTATGAGAAAGACAATATCTTTATTGTAAAAGTTGGTTGAGGTAAGATTATCAGTAACTTCTGCTTGGACTTTTTTGGCGTTTTGCTTAAATTTGCCATTAGTGGAGAGAGTCTGCTTTTCTGAGGGGCAGATGTGTGGTGGGTTATATCTAACCAAACAACTTAAACGCTATGAAGAGAGTCTTTGCAACAACAGTTTGTCTGTGTCTTATGCTCTTGTGTGGCACTCAGGCTAAGGCACAGTTAAGTCCAACAACTCATTTAGAACAGTGGAAGTATGCCTTCTCCGAAGAGGGTAAACAGCATTGGAAACCCGAGTTCACAGCCCGTGCCTTTGTAGGAGCGTATGAGGGTGGTTTAGCTGTTACGGGTGGTGTACGAGTGGATAATAAACGCACACTCGGAGGTCGCATTACTATCTCAGAGTCGGGCTCTACTCTTATGCCGAGTGAGTATTTTATTACCTTGTCAGCGAATTTTCGCAAATATCTCCACTTTGGCCCACGAGAGATAATCTCACTTTACAGCGATTTCCACGCAGGATTGGGTATAGTATATAAAACAGATAAGGCAATAGACCCAGAAATAGAGCCTGCTAAGCCCGGAAGTATGGGGCCGATATTAGGAGTGCAGCCAGGTATTAGACTTAGACTTGTAGAGAATATTCATCTCTTTGCAGGAGTGTCGTTATCCAATTTGCATATTGGTTTGCATCTCGGCGTTGGATTCTAAAATAAAAAGACAAAACCCCGTCAGAAACTTTCTGTCGGGGTTTTTATATGCTTTACGCAAAGAGTCTACTCGGCCTTCTGTGCACGGAGGATAGCGCGGAGTTCGCCATCGGTGAAGAGGTAGAGATATTCTCCCTCTTTGTTGAAGGAGTCGGTGGTGGAGAGCACCTCCATAAACTTGTCCTCCATCTCTTGGTTGGGGCACATCATCTTGGTCGAGCCCATATTCGAGAAGCGGAGAGTACCGCCGCTCTCTTTCTGCAATGCTACATCGCCAAAGAAGGAGTTGCAAGCACCGCGACCATTAACCTTTGCACCATCGAAGATTACGGTAAATGCATCCTCAGCAGCCTCCACGGGGCGACCATAGAGCTGGGTGAGCTGCCATACAGTCTTGTTGAGTTCTACACCATACTTCTTCTCGTAGCGGTTGCACTCGCAGCACGAAGTCATCATAAGAGCCATAAAAGCGATAATAATTAACTTTTTCATAACTTTCTCTATACTTATTACCCCGCAAAGATAGGATTATTTGATGTGAAGTGCTATATTTGTAGAGAATAAATAACAATTTATTAAACTATGATACTCGGCAATCTTCGTACTTGCGACCGTGTTGTGGATCTTCACCCTCGCTTTAAGAAACTTTTTGACTACATCCTTACCCACGACCTGCTCGACGAGCCCGCAGGAATTATCGAGGTGGACGGCAGAGAGATTTTTATCAACAACCAATCCCTCGACAAGGCCCCCAAACAGCCCCTGGAGGTGCATAACAAGTATATCGATATCCAGGTTTTGCTGAGTGGCAGTGAGCGTATAGGTCTGCGCCACCGCGAGGATATCTCGACCTACTACCAGCCCTACGACGAGACGAAGGATGTTGCCTTCTCGGACGAGGACCCCGAGTGGTTTGTAGATTTGCGCCCCGGCGACTTTGTTATCCTCTGGCCCGAAGATGGTCACGCACCCGCAATGGGCGAAGGCCATATCCGCAAGTTTATTGCCAAGATACTTTTGTAAAGATAACTCAGTAAAAAAAAAGAATATGCAGACCCTTTCGGCGGGTCTGCATATTCTTTTTTACGTTCCGGTAGGGGTTTACTCCTCAGGTGCAAACATCGGATCCCAGGCGGGCAACATAATAGGTTTCTGGTCGAGCATCTTCATAAGGTCGGCGGGAACATACTTCTTCTCCACAACGAGGCGGAACATATACTCCTCAAACCACTCATCGGTCATAATCAGATTGCCACGATAGCCCGAGGATGCACCCCAGCTATTCTCCACCATCCACTTCTTGGGCTGCTCGTTCTCGTCGAGATCTACGGCAATCAGTGTCATGGCGTGCGACGAACCGCTTGCAAAGGTCTGTACGCGCTCACGCTTGTTCATCGGGAACTCGGTGTCGAAGAGCGACTCGTAGTCGATATTCGCCAGGTCGAGAGTGCCGAGCGACGAGTTGATGTACTTATTTACATCGCACGAGAAGTAGAGAGCGGTGTTGTCCTTAATCGAGGCGATAGCCATCTCCTTCACGCGCTCAATGGGGAGGTTGAGATATACCCAGTTCTCGCCGTCGTAAACGTGACGGTCGTACTGAATCTCATATACCTTGCCATACTCACGGGTGGGGTCGTTCATCACCATCACATAGTTGCCCTCCAAGTCCTCACCGAGGTACTCCTGGTAGAAGCTCATAGGAGTATATGTCTTGGTGCTCACCAGCTTACCCTGCTTGTCGTACATGCTCCACTCAAACTCGGTGGGAGGCACGCCAAGGCACTCAACCAAGATACGATAGATCTCGGTCAGCATCTCCACCTTGCGCTCGCCGGCCTCCTTGACCTTCATACCGCGCAGCTCGAGGGCATACTCTCTCAATTTGAGTTTGAGGATGGTTGCCATCTGGCTGGTATTGTTGCTCTGGTAGGTCTCTGGCATAATCTCCTTAGGCACAACGCCATACTTCATGATGAGGTTCGACACGCCAGTAAACTGACCACCGTCGCTCAGAGGATTCTTCAGCAGCCACTCCACCTCGCGCGAGTCGATAGCCTGGTCGCGGGTGTCGATGATTGCCTGGAGGAAGAGGTTGCTCTTCTCGAGCAGGTCGTAGAAGGAGTTGTAGTTCTGCGAGAACTCGAACGAGCCGAGGTTGTACTTGTCTATCATCTTGGCGCGCAAGACATTAAGACCTGTAAAGAGCCAGCAACGACCCGACGACTGCTGGTCGGTAATGCCGGAGGTGCGCACCTGATGCGAGAAGTGGGTATCCATCATAGCGGCATTGTCTGAGTTGTAGGAGAGGGTTGCAATCGAGTTGCGTGCAAGAGCATTCTTCGCGGCCTTCTGTGCTGCTGTACCGGTGTAGCCTGTGCGGATGGTGGAGAGCATCTCCTCGCTGATACCGCCACCCGGGGTCTGCGCTCCGAGCGAGAGAGTGCCTGCCAAAGTAAGCACTGCCAAAGAGTAGATAAATTTCTTCATTTTTTGTTCGTTTATTTGGTTAATACTGATTTCGTTTATCCTTCCGAAAGGCGAATATAGTAAAAAAATTGGTTGCAAATATCTTTTTTTATATATTTGTATGGGGAAATGGGAAAAAGCATACCAAAGATAATTATAGATAACCCCTTTGCGTTTTCCCTAAAACCAAACATACAAGAGATATGGAATCATTAAAAGAGTTATATAGGATTGGCAAAGGCCCTTCCAGCAGCCATACAATGGGCCCCAAGTTTGCGGCAGAGTTGTTTCGCGGTCGCACCCCAGAGGCTGATGCATACCGAGTAACCCTCTACGGCTCGCTGGCAGCTACCGGCAAGGGTCACATGACCGATGTGGCAGTCACACAGGGTCTGGGTGGTGGAGATAATATCGAGATTGTCTGGCGTCCGGACACCGTGCTCCCATACCACCCTAACGGAATGCTTTTTGAGGCACTCAAAGGCGGGCTGATTATCGACTCCAACGAGTATTTCAGCGTTGGTGGCGGCAAGGTGGTCGATCCCAAGAGTCCACTCCCCGAGAAACATATCTACCCACTGACCTCGATAGAGGAGATTATTAAGTGGTGCGACAAGGATGGTTACTCGTTTTGGGAGTATGTGGAGATGTGCGAGGGCCCCGAGATATGGGACTACCTCTCCGAGATATGGGAGGCGATGAAGCAATCCATAGACAATGGTCTGAACAACGAGGGTGTCTTGCCAGGCGGACTCGGCGTGCGTCGCAAGGCGGCTACCTATTATACTAAAGCGAAGGGGTACAACCGCACACTAAACTCGCGTGGTAACCTCTATGCCTACGCACTTGCGGTGTCGGAGGAGAATGCTTCGGGTGGTACGGTAGTTACTGCACCCACTTGCGGGTCGAGCGGTGTGTTACCTTCGGTGTTGTTCCACCTATACAAAGGACACGAGTTCCGTGAGGTGCGTATCCTGCGTGCGCTGGCCACTGCGGGTCTGTTTGGCAACATCGCCAAGACCAATGCCTCGATTTCGGGTGCGGAGGTAGGTTGTCAGGGTGAGGTTGGCGTGGCGTGTGCTATGGCAGCGGCAGCGGCTACTCAGCTCTTCGGTGGCACACCTTCGCAGATCGAGTATGCGGCAGAGATGGTGTTGGAGCACCACCTCGGTCTTACCTGCGACCCTATGTGCGGACTTGTGCAGGTGCCCTGTATCGAGCGTAACGCGATTGCAGCAGCTCGCGCACTCGACGCAAATGTTTATGCCACCTTCTCCGACGGCAAACACCGCGTAAGTTATGATAAGGTGGTGGCTGTTATGAAGCAGACAGGTCACGACCTGCCGAGCCTCTACAAGGAGACCTCGGAGGGTGGATTGGCAAAGCACGTCGATTAGTAATTCTCACCGCCGAATCCCAACTTAGAGATGAGATTTACTGACGAGGTATTGGCAACCCGTACTGCTACTCCGCACGATATGTTGCGCTGGTTTGCCATCAAGACCCATAACCGTGCCGAGCAGAGAGCTGTGGATTGGCTCGAGGGGCGCGGCATTGAGTGCTATGTGGCGATGAAGTACGTCAAGGAGCAGAGGCGTATATTCAAACGCCCGGCGGTTGCAGGGTTGGTCTTTGTGCGTACCACTGCCGAGCAGTTGTTTGAGGAGCAGAAGAGATATGGGGCGGATAAGATGTTCATCTACTTTGAGCGTCCCACCAACCACCCGCAGGAGATATCGGACTCTCAGATGATACCCTTTATCCTGCTCACGGCAAACGGCGATGAGTCGTTGGAGTATATCGACAGCGAAGTGGTAGAGGCAAAGAGCGGTGATATGGTGAGAGTGACCGATGGACCATTCCGAGGTGCAGTGGGTAAGGTAATCCGCATCAAGGGCGACCGCCGATTGGTGGTCAATATCGAGGGTGTGACAGCCGTTGTGACACATCATCTGCCAAGCAGTATGATAGAGAAGATTGAAGAGTAAAAATATAGTACACAACAAAATAAAGGAATTATGAAAAGGTTAGAAGGAAATGTAACAATTATTACCGGTGGCGGTAAGGGTATCGGATATGGCCTTGCAGAGGCATTTGCTCGCGAGGGCTCGAATTTGGTAATCACAGGTCGCACCTTGTCGCGCTTAGAATCGGCACAGGAGCGTCTGGAGGCGGCATACGGAGTAGAGGTGCTTCCCATCGTGGCAGATGGTGCAGACGAGGAGGCTATCAAAAATGTGGTGGCTAAGACCATTGAGCGTTTTGGCAAAATCACCACTCTTATCAACAATGCTCAGGTGAGTAAGTCGGGTCTGCCCCTTGTTGAGCACACCCGCGAGGATATCGACTTGGCAGTCAACTCGGGTATCTATGCCGTATTCTTCTATATGCGTGAGTGCTACCCCTACCTGAAGGAGAGCCAGGGCTCGGTTATCAACTTCGCTTCGGGCGCAGGTCTTTTTGGCCGTCCCGGCCAGAGCTCCTACGCTGCTGCCAAGGAGGGTATCCGTGGTCTGTCGCGCGTAGCGGCTACCGAGTGGGGTCCTGATGGTATCCGAGTAAATGTTGTCTGCCCGCTGGCAATGACCGAGAGCCTCGAAGCGTGGAGCAAAGAGTATCCCGAACTCTTCCAGAAGACTATTCAGGGTATTCCTCTTGGTCGCTATGCCGACCCAAGAGAGGATATTGGCAGAGTTTGTGTATTTCTTGCCTCGGAGGATGCCGGCTTCGTTACAGGCGAAACAATCACCTTGCAGGGTGGCAGCGGATTAAGACCATAATAGAAATAGACAAAAAACAATATGGCGCATCCGTAAAGATGCGCCATATTCATATTTATTAAAAATTTTTAATAATTCCGCTTGTTTGTCAGGGAAAAGTATTAATTTTGCCCCGTCGTTACGCCCTGAGTGGGTTTTTGCAGCGACAACAGGTTTAGAAAATTAGGTTATAAAGAGGAAAGGAGAGAGAGTATGGAGTGGTTAAGTGAGTTGATATTTGGCAGTGGCGTAGCCCACAACATCTTTATCATCGCAATTACAATTGCTGTTGGTATTTCATTGAGCAAACTTAAAATTAAGGGAGTATCGATTGGTATCACTTGGATTCTCTTCGTCGGCATCGCACTGAGCCACTTCGGAATGCGAATTGACGATACCACGCTCCACTTCGCAAAGGAGTTTGGCCTGATTCTCTTTATCTATTCGGTTGGTATCCAGGTAGGTCCGAGTTTCTTCTCGTCGTTCAAGCGAGGTGGTGTCAAGCTCAATCTTTGGGCTACGGCAATTGTCCTGATGGGCGTTATCACAACCTACGCAATCCACCTTATCACCGGCACAGACCTTACCACAATGGTAGGCGTGCTCTCCGGTGCGGTGACCAACACCCCCGGTCTTGGTGCTGCTCAACAGGCATACACCGACACCGTAGGTGCGGGCGACCCGACAATCGCACTCGGCTATGCTGTGGCTTATCCTCTGGGCGTTATCGGCCTGATTACCGCAATGATTCTTATGAAGGCTATCTTCCGTGTGGATTACGAGAAGGAGAACAAGCGTCTCGAGGAGGAGAATGTAATCAACACCCACACCACCGACTCGGTATCGGTCAAGGTGAACAACCCTCAGATAGTGGGACGCAAGGTGTTGGACGTGCGCCGTCTTATCAACCGTTCATTCGTCATATCGCGTATTATGCGTGCCGACGGTGAGGTGATACTTGCCGACAGTCAGAGCACAATCAAGGAGGGCGACATCATCTACATCGTATCTCCCACTGCCGACACAGAGGCAGTAGTGGCATATATCGGCACCGAGGTAGAGATGGACAAGGATACCTGGAAGGAGAAGAGTACCGAGCTCGTATCGCGCCGAATTGTGATTACCCGTCCCGAGATTAATGGCAAACAGCTCGGAGCACTCAAGCTCCGCACCAACTTTGGCGTAAACGTCACCCGCGTAAACCGCGCCGGCGTGGATCTTATCGCAGCTCCCAACCTCGAACTCAACATTGGCGACCGTGTGACTGTCGTGGGCTCGGAGCTGGCATTGCAGGATGTGTCGCGTATGCTGGGCAACTCGCTCAAGCGACTGCGCGAGCCTAACCTGGTAACTATGTTTGTCGGCATTCTGCTCGGTGTGCTGATTGGTATGATTCCTATGCAGATTGGCTCGATGCCTCAGCCTATCAAGCTCGGACTGGCAGGCGGCCCGCTGATTGTCGCACTGCTCCTCAGCCGATTCGGCCCGCACTTCCGACTGATTCCTTATACCACGGTCAGCGCAAACCTTATGCTCCGCGAAACAGGTATCGCACTCTTCCTGGCCTCGGTGGGCCTGGGAGCAGGTGAGGGCTTTGTGGAGACCATCGCCGATGGCGGCTATAAGTGGATACTCTACGGCTTCATCATCACCGTCCTCCCCGTTATGATCGTGGGCTTCTGCGCGCGCAAGTGGGGCAAGATGGACTTCTTCTCCGTACAGGGACTGATGGCAGGTAGTATGACCAACCCGCTGGCACTCTCCTTCGCAAGCAGCTCATCGCCAAACGATATCCCCGCAGTAAGCTACTCGACAGTATACCCCCTGACAATGTTCCTGCGAGTGCTCACAGCACAAGTGCTGATACTGATGGCGATATAGCAGTTGCTTTTTTCTCCGCTTTTTGTAAAAAGCCTTTTGCCCCTTTTTTGTAAAAAAGCGGCACCAAAAAACTTTTGTGCTATTTAGTTTGCAGATTTAGGCGTTACTTTGCAGTAACTACGACAAAAAAGAGATATGGAGTTTGTTCAAGTTAACTTGACAACTCCATATCTCTTTTTCATCGTACTCTCTTCGAGAGTATCCCCTAAACCCGAAAAACCCAATATTATCAAAAGAAGTTTAATCGGTTATCCCTAAATTCCTTAAACTCCTTAAATTCCCTAATCTTTCATCATTGCTCTTTCTCCCATTATTCGCATAATTCTTATAATTCTCATAACTCCCATCCAAAAAAAGCGATCGTGTCCGCAACCTCCGAAACCCACAATCGGTCGTGCCCGCTATATTTGCCTTGGCTCTGCCGAGGAGTAAGTCCCCCTCTAAGGAGGGGGATTTAGGGGGTGGGTAAACGCTTATGGATGTGCCTGCTTTGCAGGCACATCCCCCGCCGAGGCGGGGGCTTGGGGGTGGGTCAGACTTGGAATTGCCTGCTTCGCAGGCTGGTGTCGCGAGGGTGAGTAGAGGTAACGGGTTATTTACCTTGCAAAGGTATCTGGGCAAAATGATACAACCGAGAGATAT
>JAZUCV010000019.1:0-64184 GCA_045639285.1 Tidjanibacter sp. | reverse complement strand
AAACCCTCTGAAACGATGTTTCAAAGGGTTTTGCTTGATTTTGTCCTCAAAACTTTTGGACTTGGAGCGGAAAACGAGACTCGAACTCGCGACCCCAACCTTGGCAAGGTTGTGCTCTACCAACTGAGCTATTTCCGCAGTGGAAAAACAAGTGCTCCACGGGATAATTCCGTTTTGCGAGTGCAAATATAGTCTCTTTTTTTGTTTGTGGCAAATTTTTTCTGCACTTTTTTGCGAAAATCTATCATATGAAGTGTAACCATATAATATTTAGATAATTAATGCAAGGGTGAATTTTGCTATTTCCCCGATATCTAATATAAAGTCCCTTACAACTCCATCTTGCCCTTGACCTCGGCAACGGTCTTTGGTGAAGTGAGGGCTTCGGCAATGGCAAAAGCAAACGGCAACGAAAGGCCTGCGCCCTTGCCGGTAATTAGATTGTCTGAGCAGACCACATCTACATCACACACTCTATAGTCACAGAGTTCGTTCACTACGCTTGTGTGAGCTGTAATCTCCTTGCCACTTCCTATTCCTGCCAGAGCCAGCACCGTAGGCGCGCCACAGATAGCAGCCACAATCCTACCACTGTTATAGTAGTCGCCAACCAAGCGCAAAACCTCTCTTGACTTGCCAAGATTCTCATACCCTGGATATCCGCCCGGCAGAATAAGTGCGTCGCCGTCGCTCATATCGGTTGCTGAGAGTAGCCCGTCTGCCATAACAACAACGCCTTGCGCCGAGCGTACATCATAGCCCGAGCCGATGGAGAGTGTGCGTACTTCGACGCCGCTACGTACTAAAACATCAAGCGGAGTGAGAGCCTCGATAGTCTCAAACCCCTCAGCCATAAGAATATATGCCTTTTTCATACTATTGTTTCTATATTTGGTTATTAGCAAAGATATACATTTTTTATATTAATTCACACCTATCCATCAACTCTTTATCTCCAAGCAGTTCGGTTGTAGCCCCATCTGCCACCAATCTACCGCGATGGAGAAGTAGTGTGCGAGGGCACAACCTCTCTACAAGGCTCATATCGTGTGATGATAGGAGTATCGTATGGCCGAACTGCTCCACCAACTCCATCATCAGCCGTCGTGCCCGAGGGTCAAGCGAGGCGGAGGGCTCATCCATCAATATCACCGATGGCTCCATTGAGAGCACCGAGGCAATCGCCACGCTCTTCTTTTCGCCGCCCGACAAATTGTAGGGTGGGCGAGTGCGCAGATGGGTGGTTGAGGTCTGTACCATCGCCTGTTCCGTAAGCCTCTCCACCTCTTCGGGAGGATATCCCATATTGAGTGGCCCGAAGGCTATCTCCTCCTCTACGGAGGACATAATCAGTTGGTCATCAGGATTTTGAAATACTATCCCCACCTGTCGTCGTATATCGCGCAAGCCTCTATTGTCGACCCTAACACCTCCAACAATTATCTCGCCGGCTGTGGGTAACAATATCCCGCAACAGAGGTGCAGCAGGGTTGATTTGCCTGCACCATTGGCACCGACAAGGGCAATACGCTCGCCGTGGTTAATTCGAAATGAGATGCCCTCCAATGCGACCTGCCCCGAAGGGTAGCGGTAGCCGACATTGCGAAACTCGATATAGTGGTGGCTCATAGTGCTGAGAAGTGTTTGATGGGTTGAAAGATGGCAGTGGCGATGGGGAGGGCAGAGGAGATTGCGAATAGTATAGTATCCTGCTTTTGCCACCTTCTCTTAACTCCTCTCTCGGGCATCTCTCCCTGATAGCCACGTGCCAGCATAGCCTCATAGATGCGCTCTGCTCGGTCTATCGAGCGAATCAGTAGTGTGCCGATAAGTGTGGCCCAAATTCTCAATCTTAGTCCACTCTTACCACCGCTACGCGCCAGGCGTGCTCTACTCATATCCTCTGCCTCCTCGACAATCACGAATAGGTAGCGATGGAGAAATAGTAACAGTTCGGTGAATATTTTTGGTACTCCCAACTTCCGCAAAGCATAACAGATAGAGCGAAACCCAATCCCTTCCGTTACCACCGCTACAGCACCCACAGCCATTACCCCTCTAAGAATTATTGCCAAAAATGTTACCCAACCACGAGTAATATTTATCCCCGAAAAGGTGGCTATTGGCGTGCGGTCTATTATCGGATTAAAAAGGCCGATTAACAGGATAAGCGGAAGAACAAATCCTGCCTTCCTGAGTAACGGCAGAGGTCTTACCCCTGCCAGCGAGGTGGCCATAATGAGCCAACACCCCATTACCGTAAGGTCGCCCAAGCTTGTTGCAGGGAGCGAGAGCATAGCCACCAGATAGCAGAGCAGAGAGAGGACTACGGCTCGTGTGTCGAAACGAGTCAGGGTCCCCTCTGATCTGCTATTTTTCTCGGTCGAGATGAGTGATGATAAATAATTAATAATCATCTATCTGCCCTTGCTGATGTCTTGCGAAAGATTAGCGAAACAATGAGCGATATCACTAAGAGTATTGCACAGCCTATCAGCCCTGCCGATGAGAGTTCGTAGTCGGGAATGAGTGCCGTATGTTCCTGCACTGTACCCACAAAACGATGAGTGGCAGAGGTGGCGGGAGCAACTATATCCTCGACCCCGCTTGTTCGCACAATTGACCACTCCAACCCGTCGGGCGAGGAGGAGGCAATCACCGTAAAGAGTGCCGCCATAACGAGCGAACACAACGCCAGAGTAATCCAGATTACTCCTGTACCTTTCTGCTTGTCCAGATCGGCATTATGGAGCAGGGCAGGGCGTCGCCACGAGATAAACCAGAGCACCATACCTGTTGCCACACCCTCAATTACTCCAATCACCAAATGTATCGGAATCATATAGCGGAGAAAGAGAGCTGTTGGCAGAGCCGATATCCCCGAGAGTGTTGTTTCAAGGCTTACACCCACCGCGCCAATAAAGAGTGCCACTACCGAGCCTGCCACCGATGCCCACATAACCCTTCCAAATGTGCGCCTGCCCTCAAGCAGTGGTCGGGTGATGAATGGATAGCCTACAAGACACGAGGCAGCCGCCATATTGATAATATTACACCCTAAGACCAATATACCCCCATCCGCAAAGAGGAGCGCTTGGAGTACCAAGACCGAGGATAGGACCAGAAAACCAGCCCACGGTCCCAGCACTGAGGCGAGCAGTATGCCTCCTACGATATGCCCACTCGAGCCTGTGCCGGGTATGGTAAAGTTGAGCATCTGAGCAGCGAAGATAAAAGCCCCCATAACGCCCATCATTGGTATCATCTTGTCGCCAGCCTCGCGCGAGGTGCGACGAACAGCCATAGCAATCAGAGTCACAGCTACGACAGCTCCTGCTCCCGCCACAATGGGCGAGATAAGTGAATCGGACATATGCATTTTTTACTCGTTTTTGATTGTGGTTGTTGCCTCAGCACACTCGCTCTGTTTGTGCCAATCGGAGTGGTCAATCGGATGTCTATGCTCTCCAAATTTGAATAAAGGCAAGAGGAATATCCAGGTTGTCAGGCAGAAGGGTGCTGTCAGTGCAGGCAGGCCGATAGGCTCTAACCACAGGTCGGTAGCAAGCTGCACAAACATACATACCACCACTCCGAGCAGTGTCCAGATTGCCGAGCCCCACGATGGACGGTAGAAGGTCGCTCCGAGTGCAATGGCTGTCAGCACCGAGCTGAAACCAAACAGACCTTCGCTAATCATCTCCCCGGGTGCCCCAAAGATGATTGCACCCGCAAGTGCCACTGCCGAGCCGATAGCGGCCCACAAGGCAGCCCATACGTTGCTTACTGCCAGACCAATAAGAAATAGTGCTCCTGTGCCCCACGAGTTAATCAGAAAGACCTGTGCGATACCTTTCAGCCAATACTCCACCAGGTCGAGCGGGGCAAGCGAGACACTCCAATCGAAGTAGCCGGGCAGGTGTGGCGATGGGAGCGACTCGACGGGCATACTGTGCAGGGCGCGTGCGGCGAGCAGGAATATCCAGGTCGAGGTGACAAAGGGAAAGGTGAATGAGTTTACCTTCCATCCCTTCATAGCGTTGTTAAGCGCCACTCTTACCCATACCGTAAGTGCCGAGCAGAGGATAAGGGCTATCCAGGTGAGCGGGGTGCTGCCCAGAAAGGTCATAATCGCACACCCCACCAACACTCCGTTAAAGCCCCATAATCCGCTATTGCCATCCTCTCGGTCGAGGCCGAGCAGATAGCCTGTTATGGTGGATACGAAGGTGCCTACAAGAGCACCCCACGCCACCTCGATATGCCCCGCATCGTAGGCTCCCCAGGCGATACCGCATAGGAAGAATAGTCCAGTCCAGCCACTCTTCTGGAACATTACCTGACCAACACCACGTAGCATATTACCTACAAATGTGGCGTCACTATCGCTTGTTTTGAAGAAATTACTCATATTATTTTTCTGTTTGTTTTTTAGTTTGACTTATCTCCAGGGAAACTCCTTAGGCAGAGGCCTCCCCTTTATCTCTTTGCGTACCACCGAGCAGAGCTCTCTGATTATCTCTTTGGCTCGGTCGCTACGGGTGGAGAGAATTCGGCATATCAATCCGCAATCTGATGGCAGACGAGATATCCCGAGTGCCGTTTCGCTTCCTCTGTAAGACTCTATCTGACTGTATATCTTATCGATATGCTCCGTAGGCGTCAGGATGAAGAGAGTGGCAAACGTATCGTACTCCTCCATTACCCACCTTTTCTGAGGCGGAGTGGAGTGGGGCGTTATGACCATCTTCTCGCAGAACAACTCCTGGCCATTATCTCTCTGTGCCGATGTGGATAGCGAGAGCAGGTCGTAACAGAAACTCTCCCCGTTGTGGTGGCGTCTGCCGGAGGTGTAAATCTCGCTGTAAAACAGAGTGGCTGTCGGGGCAATAGTAATCCGACACTCGCTCCTAAATCGTGCTCCACGACACGGGATTGTTGGCTCGGGAAGATACTCCAGGTAGGCCCGGTCGGCAAGTCGAATCTCTTGATGTAGTGAGGCGTGGTTGTAGCGCATTGGAGCTATCTTGGTTGCAGCACCTGTCGAGATGTGTGCCATTGCCCCCTCTGCCAGCCTAAACACCTGTCGATAGCGGTCGCCATCGACGTTTGGCCCGCCGGAAGAGAGAATATAGATACACGGCATTGCGGGTAGCTCCTCATCAAAGTATAGTGCCTGCTGTACTATCAGCGGCGCACGACGATAGAGGTGCCTGAGCACTGTTCTGCCACTCGGACTCTGCTCAAAGAGGAGTTCCAACTCTCCAAACTTCCCCGTGGCCCCTGCCTGCATAGCGGGTGGCTGACGAAGGTAGGGGGCAAGTTCTGTGGGTATTGGTCTGCTCATTGTTCGATGATGTCAAATAGTGCCAATTGTTCAATCATACCGACCAGTCTGTCTATCCCCTCACCCGTAAAACAGTTGGTAAAGAGAAAGGGTTTATCGCCGCGCATCAGTTTGGAGTCTCTGCTCATCACATCCAGATCGGCTTTGACGTAGGGTGCAAGGTCAAACTTGTTGATGACGAGAATATCCGAGTGGGTAATCCCGGGGCCATCCTTGCGGGGTATCTTGTCGCCAGCCGCCACATCGATAACGTAGATGAAGAAATCGACAAGCGCAGGGCTGAACGTCAGCGTGAGGTTATCTCCTCCCGACTCTATGAAGACTACATCAGCATCGGGGAAACGTGCCTCCATCTCCTCTACCGCCGCCAAATTCATAGAGGGGTCTTCGCGTACGGCAGTATGGGGGCAGGCACCTGTCTCAACCCCAACTATCCTCTCCTCGGCCAGAACACCACGCAGAACGTGGCGAACGTGCTGTGCATCCTCGGTGGTGACTATATCGTTTGTTACAATCAATATGCTCAACCCTTTGTTTAGAAGGCGTGGTGTAATTGCCTCGATTAGTGCTGTTTTGCCCGAACCGACAGGGCCACCGATTCCTATTCTGCAACTCTTTTTCATACTTTTTTCTAATTCATAAACAATCTCTCGTTTCCTCTCTCGTGCAGAGTCGCCACTATCTCCATAATCGGGGCAAAACTCTGCATATCTTCGAGCCTTAGTTCCACCGCCTCTGCGTAGAGCCTCTCTATGTAGCTGGCCGAGCGGTGGATTATTGCCTGTGTCTCTATATGGGTCACCCGCATAGTGCGCAGCGCCGCTCCCAATACCATATTCTCTGTCCCTGCCATCAGTGCCGACCACAGCCCCTGCTCATCGACTCCCACCTCGGCAAGCGTGGCAGCCAACACCACTGCATATGTTGCGTAGGCTCTGCCTTGCGCCACCTCGTCGGAATAAGCAGTCAGCCACTCCGATTCGAGCGTGGAGCGAGCCAAGGAGAGTAACCGACTACCCAGACGAAGTGACATTTGACGATTCTCGGCAAGGAGCTTTGTGTGATAGAGTTTGCAATCGATATCGTCAATGGTGTCAATATTCTCCGCCATAGTCGCTCTGTGGGCGTGCAGGGAGGCAAGACCATCCGTGAGAGCCACACTGCGCAACGATTGATGCAGATAGCTTTCCAGCTCATCCGTGCCTCGCAGCATACCACTTGCCACCGCACTCTCCACACCGCCCGAGAAGGAGAAACCTCCAATCGGCAGGGCCGAATCGCCATATTGCATCAGTCGTAGCAACCTGCTAATCATTCCCGTGAGCGTGGGCTTTGTGATGTGAGTGCGTGTGGTGATGCTCATTGTGTGAGTGGTTATGATTGTGGTAGCATTGCTCTGTCGAGCCTCCAAAGAGTAGGCGTAGTTCGTGAGGCGAGAGATAGGGAATAATCTCACTCCCCGGCCTGAAATCGTATTCCAACCCCTCAATCGGATGGCTCTTCATAACGCTCTCCATCACCTTGCGGTCAATACTTAAAGGTACAAACACCTGTGCTCCTCGTACGACGGCTGGCCAATGCTGATTGCCGAGCGCGTGTCCGAGTTCGACGGCACTTGTAAGCAATCGTTCCACACTCCCCATTCTCTCCGGGTCGAGTGTTACCACCATTACCTCGTCGAGTGCAATCCTGATTATCACCGCACGCCTCTCTTCGGCAGAGTAGTAGATAATATCCCCATCGCTAAGTCGTCGCCCACGGTCAAGCGATATGGCATAGGTGTTGCCAAGCGACCCTGTTGCCACCAATCGGCTCTTTTGAGCCGACCAGTGGTCAAGGTCTATATACTCTTTCTCGATACTCTGCGTCGCCTCTGCCCAATGTGGCGAGGCTGTATTACCGATAATTTGTGTATAGATTTTCATCATTTGTGTCTGTTAACTAAACCAATAGAGTTGAGCCAAGGGGAACTCCTTTGCAGGGGCAATCTCCACCACCTTGCCGTCAATCCTGACCTCAAAGGTGTCGGGGTTGACATCGATGCGAGGAGTGGCTGAGTTGAGTATCATCTGCTCCTTGGTGAGTGAACGGGTGCGACTGACGGGATAGATTCCTCGCTCCAACCCGAGTCGGTGAGCAATATCGCTCTCCCAAGCTGCACGCGAGGTAAACGTCAGGCAGGTCTTAGGCATAGCCTTGCCGAAAGAGCCGAACATCGCACGCATATAGATAGGCTGCGGAGTGGGAAGTGAGGCATTGGGGTCGCCCATCTGTGCCCAATTAATCATACCGCCCTTAATCACCATCTTGGGCTTAGTGCCAAAGAAGGCGGGCTCCCATAGTACAAGGTCGGCCATTTTACCACGCTCCACAGAGCCGATAACATCCGACACGCCAAATGTGATAGCAGGATTTATGGTCACCTTTGCCAGGTATCTCAAGACGCGGAAGTTATCGTTGCGGTCGCTATCCTCGTGGAGCTTGCCACTGACACTCTTCATATATGAGGCCATCTGTATAGCCCTGAGGAACGACTCACCCACACGCCCCATAGCCTGCGAGTCGGAGGTAATCATCGACAGTACCCCCAAATCGTGAAGCACATTTTCTGCTGCCTGAGTCTCGGGACGCACGCGACTCTCCGCAAAGGCTACATCTGACGGAATCTTCGGGTTAAGGTTGTGACACACCATAATCATATCGAAGAGTTCGGCCTGCGAGTTGATGCCAAAGGGTAGGGTGGGGTTGGTCGAAGAGGGTAATACGTTGAGCTGCGAGGCCATCTTCAGCAGGTCGGGAGCGTGACCACCGCCGGCGCCCTCAGTGTGATATGTGTGGATGGTGCGACCATCGATGGCGGCAATCGTATCCTCGACATAACCGCCCTCATTGAGAGTATCGGTGTGGATTGCTACCTGAACATCGAAACGGTCGGCAACCGACATGGCACGACGAATGGCGGCAGGTGTCGAGCCCCAGTCCTCGTGAATCTTCAGTCCGCAGGCACCTGCCAAAATCTGCTCCTCGATAGGTCCCGCCACCGAACAATTGCCCTTGCCCAGATAGCCGATATTGATAGGCAGACCCTCGGCCGACTGAATCATCTTCTCGATATTCCATCTGCCCGAAGTGATTGTGGTGCCGTTTGTCCCGTCAGTAGGGCCTACGCCACCACCAATCAGTGTGGTTATGCCATTACTCAGACAAGCCTCGGCTTGTTGAGGAGAGATGAAGTGAACGTGGCTGTCAATTGCACCGGCAGTGAGTATCAAGTGTTCGCCCGAAATTGCATCTGTCGAAGCACCGGTCACCAGATTGGGCGATACGCCGCGCATAGTGTTGGGGTTGCCTGACTTGCCGATACCGGCAATCTTTCCATCCTTGATACCTACATCGGCCTTGACAACTCCCAACTTTGGGTCTAATATGGTTACGTTGGTAATCACCAGGTCAAGAGAGCCTTGGTCGCCACTCAGGCTATTGGCAAGCCCCATACCATCGCGCAGGGTCTTGCCACCGCCATAAACCACCTCGTCGCCTATTGTGCGCAGATCGCGCTCTATCTCAATGTAAAGATCGGTATCTCCCAAACGAATACGGTCGCCCACTGTGGGGCCGAAGAGATTGTTGTATTGTTCTCTCGATATTGTCGCCATTACTACTCCTTTTTAGTTGTTTTACACTTTTCTGTATCTTGATGATGGTTGCAACACTCTGCTGTTGAGCGGAAGCCTCTTTTGTGTGCACGCATAAATGCACGGTGGCGGTTGGGAAGATATGTTGGTGCATCCTCCTCGCCTGCATATCCTTCGACAAGGCCGTTGAAACCAATAATTCGCTGTTTGCCACCGAAAGGCACTACCTCTACCATCTTGCTCTCGCCCGGCTCAAAGCGTATGGCTGTTGTTGCGGGTATGTTGAGGTGAGTGCCGAAGGTTGCGGGACGGTCAAACTCCAAATATCTGTTCACTTCGAAAAAGTGATAGTGCGAGCCGACCTGTATCGGTCTGTCGCCTGTGTTGCGCACCTCAATCTTTGTCGGCTTGCAGTCCGTGTTGTACTCAACAGGTTCCTGATCGGTGAGTACGCCCCCAATCGTAATGTGTGTCTCAGGCACAAACCCTCTCTTGCCGGGGTAAAGTTGTTTGTTGTTATCTTTCATAATCTGCTCTATTTTATAGGGTTATGAATGCTTACCAATCGCGAGCCGTCGGTAAATACCGCTTCGACCTGGAGTAGGGTTATCATATCGGCAACCCCCTCCATCACATCATCGCGGGTGAGTACCTTTGCGGCACTGCTCATCACCTCCTCGACGCTCTTGCCCTCGCGCGCCCCTTCAAGCGCTGCGCTGGTGATGTAGGCTACCGACTCGGGGTAGTTCAGTTTCAACCCCTTCTGTTTGCGACGCTCGGCAATCTCGCCCAGCGAGAGCAACATAAGTTTGTCAATCTCTTTCGGTGTCAAATGCATAGTTTTGATTTTTTATAATTAGTGATATCACCGAGCCTTTCGCCTCGATGACGTGAATCTCTTAAACAAATACTTTGCCACACCCGCCTGCGGACGAATTGTGGCATTAGAATTGCCACTCTTGCCAAATGTGTTTAACCTTAAATCCGAAACAATTATGCAGACCTTAAAACTTATCTTCTTTGCGGGACTTGGCGGCTTTTTCGGCACGGTTCTCCGCTATCTGACAGGTAAACTCTTTGCCAACCTTACCCATAGCCACTTCCCGTGGGGTACGTTTGTGGTTAATATGGTGGGTAGCTTTCTGATTGGTATTCTCTTCGGCCTTGCCGAGCGACATCAATTGGTGTCACCCGTGGCAAACGTCTTCCTTATCACAGGCTTCTGCGGCGGTCTGACAACCTTCTCCACCTTTGCCGATGATATCTATCTGCTCCTTGCCGACCATCGTTGGTTCCAGTTTGCATTGTACTCTTCGGCTACGTTTCTTCTCGGTCTTGTGTTGGTGTGGATAGGAAGAACGGTGATTAAAGGTGTTTAGTTGAACTCCATCACCACCTTCATAACCCCAATGGTGCGGGTCTTGTCGCCACCAAACAGCAGGTGCAATGCCGGCTGTATGGTTACTGCTCCACAATTCATTGCATAGGTGAGTTCCCAGTCTGTCTCGTCGCCCTCGTTGTGGAAAGAGCGCTGCGCCAACAGACCCACATAGTCGCTCTCCTGGAACAACCCGCGCCAAACAGTGCCTACACCAAAATATCCACGACAACTGCCCGCAGTGGAGTAACCACCCTGTAAGAGCAATTGCAATCTCTGTCCGCTGCGGGAGTAGTAGAGGGGTTGCTCGGCAAGAAACCAAAAAGAGTCGTTCTTGACCTTCTCACCTCGCTCTTCGTCGTAGCAGTCGCCAAAGACTGTGCCGAGATGGTAGGAGCCGACATAACTCCCCTCACGTCCCGAATAGCTCAGTTCGGATATGGCCAGGAGTCCCTGCTTGCGAGGGCGGAAGTTAAAAACCCTCAGCCAATCGTTGGTGGCTACGCCATTGTAGAGCGAACTCTTATAGAGCCAACGCTCCGAAAAATGCATCTCGGAATGTAGGCATAGAGCCGAGCGTGGTGCATCGGCAAGTGGGTAACATTCCGAGATACAAGGATATAGTCCATTGGAAGGAGAGGTGAAGAGCGAGTTCCACGGAGTGTCGAAGTAATCCTCGTTCACGTTGCGAACCCCAAGGAATACATCCGAAATTCCTATTTTCTGACTTATCCCGAAGATGAACAGAGTGAGCGAGCTGCTCTCCTCCTCGATGGCGGAGAATATCTCCAAATCGGGTGCAATCGGACCTTTATTGCGCGAATCTCGCAGATTGTCCGAGGAGAGGAGGTTGAGGCGGATATTGCCACCCCGCCATAAATCACGCGAAAAATCTACATCGAGAACATTGGCCCAATTTGCTTTACTGGTGTCAAAACCGTAGAGAAATTCGGTGGTGTAATTCACTCCTACCTCTATTGCGCTCTGAGCCTTAGTTGTGATTGTGGTGCCGAGTATGACGACCAAAAAGAACAAAAATCTTGACATGGTATATATGTTTTGGTTTGTGGATGGCCTTTGTCAAATAGTGTTCCAATGGTGATAATTGGAAAAAATTATCTATTTTTGTGTTATAGCAATTATTGAGGAGATTGGGATAATAAGAAGTTATGACAACAACACAACTGACTATATTGGGTTTTGCCCTGCTCTTTCTGGGTACAGCCCTCGGCTCTACGGTGGTGCTCTTTGTGCGCAAGGAACTCTCTGAGAGATTGAATACTCTGTTTTTGGGATTTGCTGGCGGCATTATGATTGCTGCCTCTGTCTGGTCGCTACTGATACCTGCTATCGATAGCGCAGGTGCGAAGTGGGGCGACCTTAGCTGGGTGCCTGCCGCAGCAGGTTTCCTGATGGGTGGTCTATTCCTTGTGCTGCTCGACAGGATTATACCGCATATCCATAACCACACCCAAGAGGAAGAGGGACCTAAGTTGCAGATACATAAAACAATAAAGCTGTTCTTTGCCGTGACGATACACAATATCCCCGAGGGGTTAGCTGTGGGGTTTGCCTTTGGTGCGGCTGCCGTGGCGGGCGATATTGCAACCTATATGGCCGCACTTGGCTTGGCTATTGGTATATGTGTGCAGAATGTGCCAGAGGGGGCGGCTGTTGCGCTCCCGATGCGTAACGTTGTGGGTAGCAATCGCAAAGCCTTCTGGTTCGGTACTGCAAGTGGTGTCGTAGAACCACTATCGGCCCTGCTTGGATACTACCTGTCGACCCATATTATCGATTTGCACCCGTGGATGCTGGCCTTCGCTGCCGGAGCGATGATTTTTGTGGTTGCCGAGGATTTGATACCCGACGCCAAAATCTCCGAGCACTCACACCTCGGCACCTGGGGAGTGATGGCAGGGTTTACTGTGATGATGATATTGGATGTTGCCCTAGGGTAAAAAAGCCATATAATTGGTAAATTTGGTGTTGGAGGGGCCTGGAAAACCGCTTACATACGATAAGTATGCTGCGCGGCTCCCCAGACCCCTCCGCCTAAAATTTCCTCAATTATATGACTTTTTTTATTTCAAAATTCAAAATTCAAGATTCAAAATGAGTTAAAACTGAGAGCAGTATCGAACTGCTCTCAGTTTTTTTGTAGGGAGTTTAAAGAGTTTAAGGAGATTAGTGAACTCAGTGAGTTTGAAGAATTTTCCCTAAATTCTCTAAATTCCCTACACTCCCTAAATCTCCCTCTTCCCTTTTACTTCCCTTTCAAATACTCTGCTACTGCTTGGTAAGCTGGCAATGACATTGGGTCGAGGAGGGTGTTGCTTGCTTTGTCGCTCGACGCCAAGCGGATAATAACCATCTCTGCCACAGGGTCGATATAGATTGCCTGACCGTGAACGCCACGAGCCATAAATGCGCCATTGGCGTTGTTGCTCTTCCACCACATATCTCTGTAACTCCACCCGGGAAGACCTTTGGCGTACGAGGAGCGAGCAAACGGCTCTGCGCTGCCACCCTCGGTAATATCCCTAATTGCCTCCTCGGGGATGATTTGTACGCCTCGCCAAGTGCCACCAAGTCGTATCATCTCGCCAAAGCGTGCCAGGTCGCGCAACCCTGCGTTAAACCCGCCGCCCGCAAATGGGATGCCCAGCGCATCTACCTGATAGTAGGCATCGAGCTCCATACCCATACGACTCCAGAACCACTCCTGCATCAGATCTGCCACAGTCTTTCCGGTTGTGCGTACAATTATCCAGCCCAGTACATCACTATTTACCGTGCGATAGCCGAATACGTTGCCGTGCTCGCCATCCTTTACGATTTGTGGCAGATAGTCGTAGTAGCCCTGCGGAGTACCCTCGGGGTGCTCAATCATTGCATTGCCTGCTGCCGAGAACTTCCACACCTCCGCATCAGGGTCGGTGTAGTCCTCGCTATACTTTATCGCGGTTGTCATATCCATTACCTGTCGCACTGTCGCGTCACCAAATCCTGAGTCGGCAAGTTCGGGGAGATAGTAGGCCACCCTCTGTGCGGTATCTATAATCCCCTCCACGGCTAGCACAGAGGCTATGGTTCCTGTCAGCGACTTGGTGACCGACATCACTGCGTGTACACGTTGGGGTGTAAGCTCGCCGAAGTAACGCTCATACACTATCTTACCCCGATGGAGGATGAGCATACCGTCGGTGTAGTTCAGCGGTAGCGACTCGGCAAAGGTGAGTGTGTCGTTGCTCCCCGTGGGGATGAAGGTGAGGCTGTCGATATTACTATCGAGTGCCCGCTCAAAGCAGTGTACGGGTGTCTGGTTGAGCCTCTCGACGCCTACGGTCGGCATAAACTCCCTCATGTGGCAGACGCTGTAACGTAGCGCGGGGAATTCGAAGAACGACCCATCGCGTGCATTGATGCGCTTGTCTGCGGGGGGAGGGAAGCCCTGCATATATTGTGTCTGCTGTGGGTTGCTCTGCTCGGCCGATAGTTGTTGTGCTGAGAGTGTTGTACTAAGAGTTGTTGCCATAATAATTACGATTAATCTTTTCATCTTAACTACTTGATTTTATGTTTACATTGTTACTCGGGAGCGAATATCGTGCCGTTGTGGTTAAAAAATCTTTTGCTTGGTTTGATATTCGGTCTGAAAAAAAATATCTTTGCGGGTCTTTTAATACTATATTAACATGAGAAAGTGTATGATTATTGCATTTGCGCTGGCGGCTCTCTCTGGTTGTAAGTCACAGAGTACCAGCGTTCCAGGAATTGATTTGACCAATTTGGATACAACTATCGACCTTCAAGACGATTTTTATCAGTATGCCACCGGTGGCTGGCAGGCTAAGAATCCTCTGAAGCCCGAGTTTTCGCGTTACGGCTCGTTTGATGTATTGCGCGAGCAGAACGAGATTCGTCTGAACGAACTCTTTGCCGATATGGCAAAGTCGAAGGCAGAGGCTGGTAGTGTGGAGCAGAAGATCAGCGACCTCTACAAGCTCGGTTTGGACTCGGTGCGCCTCAACGCTGAGGGTGCAGAGCCTATTATGAGCTATGTGGAGAATATCCTTGCTATTGACTCGCGCGAGGATGTGTTGGCTGAGATTTACCGTATGCACGCCTCCAATGGCTCGCCTTTCTTTGGTGTGGGTGTTGATGCCGATATGATGGATAGCCGCAACAATGTGATGTATATCCAGCAGGGTGGCCTCACAATGGGTGAGCGCGACTACTACCTCGACCCTGCCAACAAGCATATCCGCGAGGCCTACAAGCACTATTTGGCAACCATCTTCCACCTTATCGGTATGGATGAGGCTGACGCACTGCGTGCTATCGATGCAGATTTGCGCATTGAGGATGCACTTGCCGAGGCTGCTTGGACAAATGTGGAGTTGCGCGATGTTGCCCGCAGTTACAACCCTATGACTATGACCGACTTCAAGGCTAAGTATAGCGCTATCGATTGGGATAAATACTTTACCGGTATGGGTGCCGGCAAGTTCGACAAGATTATCCTTGGCCAGCCCTCAGCTCTCGATGCAACTATCAATCTGATTGCCTCGGCTCCTGTTGAGGATCTGAAATACTACCTCCTTGCCCACTTGGTTGATGGTGCTGCCTCGTCGCTGAGCGATGATTTCGTGACCGCTTCGTTTGAGTTCTACGAGCGTACCCTTTCGGGTCAGCAGGAGCAGCGTGCTCGCTGGAAACGTGCTATGGCAGTGCCCAACTCGCTTCTCTCGGAGGCTGTGGGTGAGATTTATGTTTCCAAGTATTTTGCCGAGAGCGACAAGGAGCGTATGTTGGAGATGGTGAAGAATCTCCAGACTGCTCTGGGTGAGCATATCGCTGCACTCGACTGGATGGGCGACCAGACCAAGGCCAAGGCTGCCGAGAAGCTCGCTAACTTCACCGTGAAGATTGGCTACCCCGACAAGTGGAAAGATTACTCGGAGTTGCAGGTTGACCCCTCTCTGAGCTACTACGAGAACCGCAAGCGCGCAAGTGAGTGGTACACCCGCGACAATATGTCGAAGGTGGGTCAGCCTGTGGATAGAGAGCAGTGGTTTATGAGTCCTCAGACCGTAAATGCATACTATAACCCCACCACTAACGAGATTTGTTTCCCCGCCGCTATCTTGCAGCCTCCCTTCTACAATCCCAATGCTGACGACGCTGTGAACTATGGTGCTATCGGTGTTGTGATTGGCCACGAGATGACCCACGGCTTTGATGACCAGGGTCGTATGTTCGACAAGGATGGTAATATGCTCAATTGGTGGACCGAGGAGGATGCTGCCGCATTTAAGGCTAAGACCGACGTGCTTGTTGAGCAGTTCAACGCTATTGAGGTGTTGCCCGGCGTCTTTGCAGATGGTGCTCTCTCGCTGGGTGAGAATATCGCCGACCAGGGTGGTCTGCGTGTGGCTTATACCGCTTATAAGAACTCGCTGGAGGGTAAGGGCGAGCCTGCCGATATCGATGGCTTTACCGACGACCAGCGTTTCTACCTCGGCTATGCAGCCCTGTGGGGTCAGAACATTACCGACCAGGCTATCGCCCGCCTCACCAAGGAGGATGTTCACTCGCTCGGCCGCAACCGCGTGAACGCTACCCTGATGAATGTCGATGACTTCTATAAGGCATTCGGCATTACCGAGGGTAAGATGTTCCGACCTGAGGGTGAGCGTGTAGTTATCTGGTAGTTAGAAGCTGCCTAACAAGGTGATTTTGGTGTTAGGGTATCCTTTGTGACTAATCACATACACAAAGTATGCTCATAGCCCCAAAGACTACCCTGCCTAAAAATCCCTCTTGTTATACAACTTCTGAATAAAGTAGGGGTTGTTCATCGTTAAAGATGGACAGCCTCTTTTTTATTTTCAGAAATGTTTTCTAACTTTGTGACCGATACATTTTTTACGCGGAAAGTGTAGGTTTATTCTCGAATCACGAACGTAGGAAATTCGGACAACAGAGAGAGTAAGCAGACATTTCTCACGTCGTACCCTGCAACGGGGTATAGGCGTGGGCTGTTGCTTGTTTTATCTGTTGGGTTTCCTACGACCTGTGATTTGAAAATGAGTTTTCAGTGCCACGCTTTCTTTATTTTAAAGAAATACAATTAACTACATTATAATTCATTTAACCTAACTTAATTATGAAACGCTTTCTTTGTTTGGCTACTTTGGTCACTGCACTATTCTTTGGTGGCTGTGCTCAGGAGTTTGATGATTCGGAGATTTGGAAGGAAATCGACTCCATCAAATCGCGTGTTTCGGCTTTGGAAACAGTAACCAATGCCTACAAAAACAATCTCTTTATTAAGTCGGTAAATCAGATTGATAATGGCTATATCATTACTTTCTCCGATGGCTCGCAGGCAACAATTGTAAATGGTGCTGATGGTAAAGACGGAGAAGACGGCAAAGATGGTGAAACTCTGATTGAGAGTATAGTGATTGGCGAAAATGAAGTAACATTTATTTTGACCAATGGCGAGTCGTTCTCGATTCCTCTATATTCAACATTGTCTATCACCTTTGAAACTGCCGACTTGGTGGCAATGAGTCCCAACTCTTCGCGTGAGATTGGTTATACCATTAAGAGTATTCTGCAAGATGATATAAAGGTGGAGGTAGTATCTTCGGCCGATATTAAGGCAAAGGTGGTGGCCGATGATGCGAACGGGTTGACGGGTAAAATTGAGATTAAGACCGGCGCAACTATCGACGAATATAGCAAGGTGATTGTATTTGTATCGAATGGCGAAAAAGTTATTATGCGTAGCATCACATTCGAGGAGGCAGGTTTGGTTGTGGAGGAGAACTCTACCAAAGAGGCTACTGCCGAGGGTGGCGAGGTTGTGCTGGAGTTTTTATCGAATGTCGAGTGCGAGGTGGTTATCCCCGAAGATGCACAGAGTTGGATTTCGGTAGTTCCTGCTACTCGCGCAATGGAGAAGCAGACCATTACCCTGAAATTAGAGCCAAACGAGGGCGCAATCCGCTCGGCAGAGGTTGTTGTAAAGTCCGTTGACGGTAAATTATCGCTCACCTATACAATCACCCAAGAGCCGGATTTGGATTATCAACTCGCCTTGGAGCGCGAGGCGCTAATTGCCATTTATAACGCCCTTGATGGTGATAATTGGACAAACAATGAAAATTGGTGTTCGGATAAACCTGTTGGTGAGTGGTATGGGTTAGTTGTGGATGGTCAAACAGAAGTAGTGACTGCGATGTATCTTGATGGAAATAATCTACAAGGTGAAATACCCGCAAATATCGGCGTGCTTACTCATTTGAATACATTGAGTTTGAATGGGAACAATCTAGGCGGCTCAATTCCGCAAGAGTTATATAATTTAACAAACCTTCAATATCTGTATATCCATACAAGCGGTTTGTCGGGTACTATTTCTGAAAGTATTGGCAGGCTTAATAACCTGATTGAGCTTAACTTATCTTGGAATAATTTGACAGGTAGTATACCCAACTCAATTGGTGATTTATCGAGTCTTAAAAGGCTAAATTTGGCATACAATAAACTTGGAGGCATACTTCCTACAACAATAGGTAAACTCACTGAGTTAAGGACACTTTATCTTGAATTCAATAAACTATCTGGCTCTATCCCTGAAACTATCGGTGGCTTAGTCAACTTAGATACAGAACTAAGATTAGACAATAATATGTTAACCGGTTCTATACCAGCAACTATCGGAAATCTTAATAGATTACAGAAACTTGAACTATCTTCTAATAAACTATCTGGTTCAATTCCTACTTCGATTGGCGAAATGAAGAGTTTGAAGAATTGTAATTTGTTTGGTAATCTACTCACTGGAACGATCCCTTCGTCTATCGGTCAGCTTGATAGCATCAAGATGTTTAGCGTTTGCGATAATCATTTGACGGGTGAGATTCCTGCATCAGTTGGAAATATGAAGAGTGCGGAGGAACTGTATTTTGGAGTGAATGCCAATTTAGCAGGAGAGATCCCTACATCAATAGCGCAACTAACTAATCTCAAATATCTTGGGTTGAATTGCACCTCTATTTCAGGCGATATTCCACAAGAGATACAATCTAGCCAGTTTTGGAGAAAATCCTGGGCTCAAATGATTTATCAAACTAATCTCAATGTTGATAGTTTGATATTCCCTGCTCCCGATTTTGAAAAAGTAACGACCATCGATGGAATTACTATAAGCGATAATGTTTATGACATAAATAAAATAACACTGATTTTAGGTTTTGAAACTCATTGTTCAAACTCAATCGCTTTCATTAGTAGGCTTCAAGAACTATATGACAAGTATCACGAACGAGGACTGGAAGTAATCAGTTTTTATAGAGATTCTGACGACCAGGCAGTTAAAGACTTTGTAGAGCAGAATAATATACTGTGGCCTGTATTTGACTATTACGATAATGAGGATGATTTTACTTTCTCGATTGCATATTATCCTGCAATTAATATTGTGAATAACGAAAAAGAGATTGTATTTGTGCATACAATAGACGATACTCACTATTCAAACGTAGAGAGTTATTTAACCCTCTATTTTGACGGTATTCAAATTGATCCAACCCAAATCCCCGATAATGAGATTTGGTATACAACAACAGATGGGAAGCCTATTACATTGACATCCGACGTTGAAGGTTGGCCAAATGCCGAATTCAACACCACTGTTATTTATAATGGATATAGAAATGGCAAGGGTGTTATTGAATTTGATGCTCCGGTTACCGAAATAGGCAGATTGGCGTTTGCTCAAAAAGCCAATCTCGCCTCAATTTACTTACCTGAAACAATAAATAAAATTGGGTTGCAAGCTTTTGTAGGTTGCCACAATCTAGGAACTGTATCAATAAATAGTAACTATGTATTGATTGAAGAAGAATCTGACATCAGTAGCGCAAATAACCCTTTTATAGACTGTTCGAAACTATCAAAGTTTATTGGCCCATTATCCAGCGAGGATGGACGATGCTTGATTGTTGACAACGTCATTCATAGTTTTGCACCTTATGGCATAACTGAATATACTACACCGCAAGGCATAACACAAATTAGAGGTAATGCCTTTGCATATAATAATCTACATACAATAGTTATTAGTGAAGGTGTTGAATATATCGGTTTTCAAGCATTTATGGGAAAACCAGAGGAAGAAGATAATCTTGAATATGTATACTTGCCAAGTACATTAGAAAGACTAGAGGGTTATACTTTTTTGTATGCATCTGAAAATATTAAGGCTTTTTATGGTGATTGTAAATTAATTTCCAATGATGGATATAGTCTTATTGTAGATAACTATAACAAGTTGGGGAAATGGATTATTCATTATGCTGCTGGTAGTGGAAATCAATCTTATTCAATACCTGAGGGTGTAGAGGGTGTTGAGAGTTATTGTTTCTATTATGTAGAAGAACTTACCGAGATAACTTTCCCTAGCACACTAAGAGATGTAGCAAGTCAGGAATCTTTTGCTGGTTCAAATAACATAGAGAGAATATATGGTGCCAATGTTTTGGGTGGTAATCGAAGTTTAGTGATTGATGGAACTCTAAAATATGTTGCTCCGAAAGGCTTAAAAGAATATACAACGCCCTCAGGAGTTACAAATCTTTCTTATGGAGTATTATCACAAAAGCCGGAATTGGAAAGTATTATTCTTTCTGATGAGGTACTTTCTGTTGCGGATGCAATAAGTTGTCGTCCATATGAAATCCCGCTTGGATATGTTATGCAGAGTAATCCTCTTCTCAGGACAGTAACAATCTCTGCAAATATGAAAATTCTAGGAGTTGACCCATTTGATTGTTGTGATAATTTGGAAACTATATATCTTCGTGCTCCTATTCCACCTATAATTGGGTTTAACTCAGATCCAGCACCTAACCCAAATCTGACAATTTATGTTCCGGAAGCATCATTCGAAGCCTATATGAGTTCGCCCGACTGGGCTCCATATAGAGGATATATTCAAGGGTATGAATACACCGATTTACCAGAGAACGATACATATATCTCGTCAGACTATTCAAAAGATGGTACAATAACCACCCTGCAAACTGCCACTAAGGGCGAGGGTATTGATGTTGTATTGATGGGAGATGCTTATAGCGACCGTCAGATTGCAGATGGTACATATCAGGCGGATATGGAGAATCTGTACAGTAATCTATTTACCGAGGAGCCTTACAAGTCGTTCAAAGACCACTTTAATGTTTACTATGTAAATGTGGTTTCGGCAACAGAGGGCTATGAGTATGGAAATACTGCTCTTGATGGTTACTTTGGTGATGGCACATTGGTTGGCGGAAACGATAATGCAGCGTTCGATTATGCACTTAATGCGCTGACTGAGGCAGAGTTGGACGAAGCGCTGATAATCGTGGCGATGAACTCCGATAATTATGCGGGTACCTGCTATATGTACTATCCAACCGCAACCGTGGGCGACTACGGTAGTGGCCCGTCGGTGGCATATTTCCCCAAAGGCGGCGATGCAACTACTTTTGCGCAGCTCCTCCACCACGAGGCTAACGGTCACGGATTTGCAAAATTGGCCGATGAGTACGCTTACGATTATATGGGCGAGGTGTCAAGCGACTATGTTTCGCAAATTCAGAGTCAGCAGCGCGATTGGGGTTGGTGGAAAAATGTCGATTTCACCAACAACACCTCGACAATCCGTTGGAGCAGATTCCTTAGCGACGCCCGCTACGCAAATGACGGTCTGGGGGCCTACGAGGGTGGTCTGACCTACTGGACAGGCGTATGGCGACCCACCGACAATTCGATAATGCGCTACAATACTGGTGGTTTCAACGCCCCCTCGCGCGAGGCGATATACTACCGCATCCATAAACTTGCCTATGGTGACAGTTGGCAGTACGACTATGAGGAGTTTGTGGAGTGGGACGAGCGCAACATTAAGACCGCCGAGGAGGCCGCTAAGGCACCGATCTGGCGAGCACCGATGAAGGTACGCCACACCGCACCTCCCGTAGTGGTCGGTAAGTCGTGGCGCGAGGCGATGGAGTAATACGTAATTATAAAGAGTCGGAACTATGGCAGTTCCGACTCTTTATAATTTATAGCCTTGTTAATTGGCTCTGTTTGGTGTGCCGGCTGATAATTTACAAAAAAAACACTACCTTTGCACGACGAAATAATTGACTCATTATGGTTGGGAAGTACAAGGTTATCACGCTGTGTGGGAGTACCAAGTTTAAGGAGGAGTACACCAAGGCGCAGAAGGAACTGACGCTGCAAGGGAATATCGTTATCTCGGTGGGGCTGTTTGGTCATTCGGGCGATGCGGAGGTGTGGAGCGAGGGGACAAAGGAGATGCTCGACGATATGCACAAGCGCAAAATCGATATGGCAGACGAGATTTTTGTAATCAACGTAGGCGGTTACATCGGCAGTAGCACACGCAGCGAAATAGAGTATGCCACCAATCAGGGCAAAAAGGTTGGTTACCTGGTCCCTGTCGAATAGGAAACAAATTTTTACAAACAAAATAAAACATTTCAATCGTGGTTAAAATTGGAACAACTCTCTCGCCCGTAGGTCGTAAGGCGTTGCTTTGCGGCTCGGGTGAACTTGGCAAGGAGGTTGCCATCGAATTGCAGCGTTACGGCGTAGAGGTCGTAGCGCTCGACAAATACCCCAACGCACCCGCAATGCAGATTGCGCATCGCTCCTATGTGCTCTCGATGCTTGATGGCGCGCGTCTGCGCGAGATTATCGAGGCCGAGAAGCCCGACTACATCATCCCCGAGATTGAGGCAATCGCTACTCCCACCCTCGTTGAGTTGGAGAAGGAGGGCTACAATGTAATCCCCACCGCAAAGGCAACTCTGCTCACTATGAACCGTGAGGGTATCCGCCGATTGGCTGCCGAGGAGTTGGGTCTGCCCACCTCGCCCTATCGTTTTGCGGCTTCGTTCGAGGAGTTCTCTGCTGCCGTTAAGGAGATTGGCACTCCCTGCGTTGTTAAGCCTGTGATGAGCTCGTCGGGCCACGGTCAGAGCGTGTGCCACAGCGAGGAGGAGATTGAGCGTTCGTGGCAGATTGCCCAGGAGGGCGGTCGTGCAGGTGCTGGTCGTGTGATTGTCGAGGGCTTCGTAAAGTTCGACTATGAGATTACCCTGCTCACCGTGCGTCACTCGGCAGGTACCACCGTGCTCAAACCCATCGGCCACCATCAGGTGGATGGCGACTACCGCGAGTCGTGGCAGCCACAGCCTATGAGCGAGGTGGCTATCGCAAAGGCTGAGGAGATTGCCAAGAAGGTGACAGGTGCTCTGGGTGGCTACGGTATCTTCGGCGTGGAGATGTTTATCTGTGGCGACGAGGTGTTGTTCAGCGAGGTGTCGCCCCGTCCCCACGATACCGGTATGGGGACTATGATTTCGCAGGATCTCTCGGAGTTTGCGCTCCACGCACGCGCCGTGCTCGGTCTGCCTATCCCCTCGGTGCGCTTCTACCGTCCTTCGGCATCGAAGGCTATTGTTGTTGAGGGCGACAGCGACAAAGTGGTGTTTGGCAATCTCGAAGAGGTGGTTGCTGAGGAGGATGTTCAGATCCGTATCTTTGGCAAACCCGAGGTTGTTGGCCACCGTCGCTTGGGCGTTATCTTGGCCTCGGCAGACACTATTGAGGAGGCACTCGCTAAGGCAGAGCGCGCATACTCGAAGTTGCAGGTTGAGGTTTTGCCCCGCTAATTGCATTACAAAAGTAGAATTCAAAATACATAATTATAGAACAGCCGAGAGATATTGCTTCTCTCGGCTGTTGTTTTTTTATCGGAGTATTATCTTATTCTACATTTGCCGGCTCTTGTGTTTCTGTTTCGGGTTTATTGCGGAAAATCTTTATTCCGAGAGCAGCAACAGTGATTGTCATAATCGGGCTGATGATGTTGAAGAAGCAGTAGGGGAGGTAGGTGAGGGTTGCAACGCCCAGCACTGTCGCCTGAGTCATACCGCACGAACTCCACGGGAAGAGCACCGATGTAACCGTCACTGCATCTTCGGTGGTACGGCTGAGGAGTCGCTCTTCGTGGCCTGTCTTCTTGTAAACATCCTTGAACAGGTTGCCCGTAAGGATAATGCTCAGATATTGGTCGGCAGTACACATATTGAAGAGCAGACCTGCGCCTGTGGTTGAGGCCACCAGCGAGGTGGTGCGATTCAGACGGCGTGCAAACGAGGAGATGATGCGCTGCAACATACCGCTACCCGTCATAACGCCACCAAAGCACACAGCGCAGATAATCAGCCAAATAGTGTCCATCATACCTGCCATACCAGAGGTGGAAACCAAAACATCGAGGTCGGGATTACCCGTAGCGATTGCCGTTGAGCCATAAATTGAGATGAAGAAGGCGCGTGCTGCCACAATGGGTTTTGCTCCGCCCTCGCCGCCAATCTGTGAGAGGAGCTGGGGCTGGAAGATAAGGAGAGCCATTGCCGCCATAAGTGCCGCACAGAAGAGGGTAATCATAGGGGGTGTGCGACGTGCTATGAGCAGTGCCGTAAGTGCGGGAACAATCAGCATCAGCGGATTGAGGTTAAAGGTCTCTTTAATTGCATCTGCCACCTCCATAACCGAGGTCTCGCCGGCGTGCGGAAGGACAAAGCCCGCAACGAGGAAGATGATGAGCGAAATTACAAACGACGGCACGGTCGTAATCATCATATAGCGGATGTGGTTGAAGAGAGGGACATTGCAAATGGTGGATGCAAGTACGGTTGTGTCCGACAGAGGCGAGATTTTATCACCGAAGTATGCACCCGAGATAATTGCGCCCGCTGTCCAGCCAGGGCTGAATCCGAGAGCATTGCCAATGCCGATAAAGGCCACTCCAACGGTAGCAATCGTGGTCCACGAACTACCCGTCATAACCGATACCACAGCACATATCACACAAGTGGTCAGTAGGAAGAAGGTGGGGGAGAGGATTTGCAGTCCATAATATATAAAGGTAGGGACAATGCCGCTCACCATCCACGTTCCGGCAATCGCGCCAATCAGCAACAGAATAACGATGCCGCTACCCACGTGGCGGATATTGTTGCAGATAGACTCTTCGAGTGTCTTCCACGATATGCGATAAACGAGCAGGGCAATTGCCGAGCAGATGGCGGTGCCTGCAAAAAGGGCTACCTGAGTGGCACCCGAGAGGGCATCGCTGCCAAAGAGTTTGATGGCAACGGTGAGTATCGCCACAAGTGCGACGATAGGTATGAATGATACCCAGAGTGAGGGTCTTTTCTCCATTTTTTTTATTTATTCTCAGATTTCGATAATGCGTAGGGTGGGGCTAATAGGGAATCTCTACCTTTGGCCAAAACTTGGCGAGCTCGCGTGCAAATTGCTTGCGTGAGCAACCCTCGCGCAGAGCAAAGAAGATAGTGTCGTCGCCGGCGATTGTCCCTGCAATCTCGGGAAATTTCTTGTTGTCGATCAGCACTGCAACAGCATTTGCATAACCGGCCTTGGTGCGTATAATGCCGAGGCTACCCGAAAAACATATCTCGACAATATTGTCCGTGATGAGCGAAGAGACGTTGTTGTCGGCCTGATATGGTGCCATTTGCTCAGGAATTACGTATATATATCCCTTTTCTCTATGGGGCACTTTTGCGACGTGCATATATTTCAAATCCCTCGAAAGAGTACTCTGTGTTGTGTCGATATTGTGCTCTTTCAGCTTGATTATCAGCTCTTCTTGCGATGCGATAGGCTCCGCCTCGATAATTTGGCGGATGATTGAAAAGCGATGTGTGCGTTTGTTCATAATGAATATATATTTTACATATTTATGCAAATGTAAAAGATAGTTTTTATTTTACCAAAAAATATACTAATTTTGTGCGCGGTTATGTTATAATCATTATTTATCTATGCAACTATACAAGAAGGCCCGCTTAACTCTCTCGGACGGTAGCGTCTATGAGGGTGTATCATTTGGTTACGAGGCCTCGGTATCGGGCGAGGTCGTCTTCCATACCGGGATGACCGGCTATCCCGAAAGTCTTACCGATCCCTCTTACAAAGGACAGATATTGGTATCTACCTATCCTATGGTAGGAAACTACGGTGTTCCCCACGAGAAGGTGGTAGATGGCGTGTCGATTAATTTTGAATCGGACGCCATTTATTGTACCGCACTCATCGTTACGGACTACTCTCTGGTGCACAGCCACTGGAACGCAGAGCGTTCGCTTAGTGATTGGCTGATTGAGCAAAAAGTCCCCGCACTTTGTGGTATCGACACTCGTGCGTTGACTAAGAAACTGAGAGATCAGGGTACTATGCTCGGCAAGATTGAGTTCGGCTCGGAGTGCGTACAATTCATCGATCCCAACTCGCGCAACCTTGTTGCTGAGGTTTCGACCCGCACAGTAGAGCACTACGGCAAGGGCAGCAAGCGCATCGTGGTTGTTGATTGTGGCGTGAAGAACTCTTCGCTCCGCACTCTGCTTGAGTGGGATGTTGAGTTGGTACGCGTACCTTGGGACTACGACTTCACTGCTGAGCAGTACGATGGTCTGGTAGTGTCTAACGGCCCTGGCGACCCTGCTACCTGCGGTGTGCTTATTAAGCGCTTGCAGCAGGCTCTCAAAGAGGATAAGCCTATCCTTGGCATCTGCCTCGGCAATCAGCTGCTGGCTCGTGCCGCGGGTGCTTCGACCTATAAGCTCAAATATGGCCACCGTGGCCACAACCAGCCTGTTGAGAAGGTTGGCAGCCAGAAGTGCTACATCACCTCGCAGAACCACGGCTTTGCAGTCGATAACAAGAGTCTGCCCGAGGGTTGGGAGCCTCTCTTCCTCAATCTGAATGATGGTACCAATGAGGGTATCCGCCACAGCGAGAAGCCTTTCTATGGTGTGCAGTTCCAGATTGATGTGGAGAATCCCATTGTATTGGAGTATATGGATAAGGTAATGAATAAGTAGAACCTCCGAAGATATATCATAAAATGAAGGAATTGAAAGATGTAAAGAAGGTGCTCTTGCTTGGTAGTGGAGCACTCAAGATTGGTGAGGCAGGTGAGTTCGACTACTCGGGTTCGCAGGCACTCAAAGCAATGCGCGAGGAGGGTAAGTATACTATCCTTATCAACCCCAATATTGCTACTGTGCAGACTTCGGAGGGTGTAGCAGATAAAATCTACTATCTCCCCATCACTCCCTTCTTTGTTGAGAAGGTTATTGAGCGTGAGCGTCCCGACGGTATCCTCCTGGCGTTTGGTGGTCAGACCGCACTGAACTGCGGAGTGCAGCTCTTCGAGAGTGGTGTGTTGCAGAAGTACGATGTTCGTGTGCTCGGTACTCCTATCGAGGCTATTATCGAGACTGAGGATCGCGAGATTTTTGCTAACCGTCTTCGTGAGATTAATGTTAAGACCCCTCGCAGTATCGCTGCCAACACTTTGGAAGAGGCACGTGCAGCAGTTGAGGAGTTGGGCTTCCCGATTATCGTGCGTGCTGCATACGCACTCGGTGGTCTGGGTTCGGGCTTCTGCGCCAATATGGATGAGTTGGAGCGACTCGCTTCGAGCGCACTCTCGTACTCGCCTCAGATTTTGGTAGAGGAGTCGCTTAAAGGTTGGAAAGAGATTGAGTATGAGGTGGTGCGTGACCGCTACGACAACTGCATCACCGTATGTAATATGGAGAACTTCGACCCGCTGGGTATCCACACCGGCGAGAGTCTTGTGGTTGCTCCCTGCCAGACCCTCAGCAATCGTGAGGTGTCGCGTCTGAGAGCTATTGCTATCAGCATTGTTCGTCACGTTGGTATCGTTGGTGAGTGTAATGTGCAGTTTGCTCTCGATCCCTACTCGGAGGATTACCGAGTTATCGAGGTGAATGCTCGTCTGTCGCGTTCGTCGGCTCTGGCGTCGAAGGCAACAGGCTATCCTTTGGCATTTGTGGCCGCTAAGTTGGGCCTTGGCTACGGCTTGAAGGAGATTAAGAATGCTGTGACTAAGGTTACTACTGCATTCTTCGAGCCCTCGATTGACTATGTTGTCTGCAAGATTCCTCGCTGGGACTTGAGCAAGTTCGACGGTGTGTCGAAGGAGATTGGCTCGTCGATGAAGAGTGTGGGCGAGATTATGTCTATCGGCCGTACCTTCGAGGAGGCTATCCAGAAGGGTCTTCGTATGGTTGGACAGGGTATGCAGGGCTTCACTTGCAACAATGTCCGCATTCCCGATATCGACCACGAACTTGCTAACCCCACCGATAAGCGTGTGATGGCTATCGACAAGGCCTTTGAGATGGGCTACTCGGTAGATAAGATTTATGATATTACCAAGATTGACCGTTGGTTCTTGGAGCGTCTGTTGGCAATCCACAACCTCGGTAAGGATCTGGCTGTATATGATTCGATTGATAGCGTTCCCCGTGACCTGCTGTTGGAGGCTAAGCGTATGGGCTTCTCGGATTGGCAACTTTCGTACCTCACAATGAGCAAGTCGAACTTGTCGAAGAGTGCGCGTGAGTTGCAGGTGCGTGAGCGTCGTAAAGCCCTCGGTATTGTGCCTTGCGTTAAGCAGATTGATACGCTGGCAGGTGAGTTCCCCGCTCAGACCAACTACCTCTATGTGACCTATAATGGTAGTGAGAGCGATATCGAGTTCTGCCACGACAATAACTCGGTTGTGGTACTCGGCTCGGGTGCTTACCGAATTGGTAGTAGTGTGGAGTTTGACTGGTGCGGTGTGAATGCGTTGAAGACCGTACGCGAGATGGGTTATCGTGGTATTATGATTAACTATAACCCCGAGACCGTAAGTACAGACTTTGATAACTGCGACCGCCTCTACTTTGATGAGTTGAGCTACGAGCGTGTGATGGATATCATCGAGGCCGAGATGCCTTATGGTGCTATCCTCTCGACCGGTGGTCAGATTCCTAATAACCTGGCTGTTGATTTGAACTCGGCAGGTGTCAATATCCTTGGTACTTCGGCTGCATCCATCGACCGTGCAGAGAACCGTCAGAAGTTCTCGGAGATGTGTGATATGCTCGGTATCGAGCAGCCTGAGTGGCAGGAGTTGTCCACTCTCGACGATATCTACAAGTTTGTCGATAAGGTGGGTCTTCCCGTGCTGATTCGTCCTTCGTATGTGCTTTCGGGTGCGGCGATGAATGTTGTTTCGAGCAAGGATGAGTTGGAGGAGTACTTGAATCTGGCTGCTGAGGTTAGCGAGGACTATCCCGTTGTGGTAACCAAGTTTATGGAGAATGCCAAGGAGTTGGAGATTGATGCTGTTGCACAGCGTGGTGAGTTGAAGGTATATGCTGTCAGCGAGCACGTTGAGTATGCAGGTGTTCACTCGGGCGACGCAACTATCGTATTCCCCGCACAGAAAATCTATATGGAGACCATCCGTAAGATTCGCAAGATTGCTAAGGCAGTTGCTCGCGAACTCAATATCTCGGGTCCCTTCAATATGCAATTCCTGGCTAAGGATAACCACGTTAGCGTTATCGAGTGTAACTTGCGTGCGTCGCGTAGTTTCCCCTTTGTGTCGAAGGTTATGAAGTTTAACTTTATCAACCTTGCTACCCGCATTATGCTGGGTCGTCAGGTTGAGGGCTACACCAAGTCCTTCCTCGATATCGACTATGTGGGTGTTAAAGCATCGCAGTTCTCGTTTGCTCGTCTGTTGAAGGCAGACCCCGTGCTGGGTGTAGATATGGCTTCGACCGGTGAGGTAGGTTGTATCGGTGCAAACTTCGATGAGGCACTCTTGAAGAGTATGTACTCGGTAGGCCACCATATTCCCACCCAGGGCATCCTGATTTCGGCAGGCACTCTGCGCCAGAAACTCGATATGCTTGAGCCTACTCGCTTGATGGTAGAGAAGGGCTTCAAGATTTACGCTACCGAGGGTACTGCGAAGTTCCTGAGCGAGAATGGCGTTGCTGCCGAGGTGCTCTATTGGCCCGATGAGAACAAGGAGCCTAATATTATGGATTATCTCCACTCAAAGAAGGTTGACCTTGTCATCAATATCCCGAAGAACAATACACACCGCGAGCTCGGTAACGGTTACCGTATCCGTCGCGCTGCTGTTGACTTTAATATTCCTCTGATTACCAATGCCCGTCTTGCAGGTGCTTACTTCAAGGCTATCTACAATGTCGGCAGTGTGGATAATCTGAAAATCAAGAGTTGGGAGGAGTACAACCATTAGGGATAGTAAACCCTTAGACGAAAACACGCATATAGAATAAATATGCGTGTTTTTCGTTCTATATGCAATAATTTGTAGAAATATTTGGGCGTATGTGCGGATATATGCATATATTTGCGCATAAAAATTGGGAATAGTTAAATTGTTAGATAAAAACTCATTTTTCAGAAGATGAAAATCGATGTAATGGTTGCAGGACAGGAGCACCTGCGTTATGTCAGCACAATCAACGACACTATTGACGAGGCCGCTAAGGCTCGCGGAACAGGTATTGCTCGCCGTACGGATGAGTATATCACCGACAAGATCAATCAGGGCAAGGCTATTATTGCTCTCAATCGCGACGAGTTTGTGGGCTTTTGCTATATCGAGTCGTGGGGTCACGATGACTTTGTGGCCAATTCAGGTCTGATTGTGAAACCCTCCTATCGTGGTATGGGTGTGGCAAAGAAGATTAAGCAGGCTGCTTTTGACCTTTCGCGTAAGCGTTTCCCCGATGCTAAGATTTTTGGTCTGACAACAGGTGAGCAGGTGATGCGTATTAATACCGAGCTTGGCTATGTCCCTGTAACTTTTGCCAAACTTACCGATGACGAGGAGTTCTGGGCAGGTTGCAAGTCGTGTGTGAATTTCGATATCCTGGAGCGTACCAATATGACAAAGTGTCTTTGTACAGGTATGGTATTTGATCCCGTGGAGGCTGCCAAGCGTGCTGAGGCTGAGAAGGCAGCGATGAAGAAACCCGGATTCTGGGCAAGAGTGTTTGGTAAGTATTAATGAAACTTTGGAAATAAGATAATGAAGAAAGTAGTTTTAGCATATAGTGGAGGTCTGGATACCTCGTTTTGTGTGAAATATCTCTCCGAGGAGCTTGGCTATGAGGTATATACCGCTCTTGCAAATACGGGTGGTTTCTCGGCTGAGGAGTTGGCTTCGGTAGAGGCTCGTGCATACGCACTTGGCGCAAAGAAGCACGTCAATCTTGATATTACCGGTGACTACTACGATAAGTGTATCAAATATATGGTCTTTGGCAATGTGTTGCGCAACAAGACCTATCCCATCTCGGTAAGTTCGGAGCGTACCTTCCAGGCGTTGGCTATCGTGGCATACGCAAATGAGATTGGCGCAGATGCTATCGCACACGGCTCGACAGGGGCAGGTAACGATCAGGTTCGTTTCGACCTGACATTTGAGGTGTTTGCCCCTCAGATGGAGATTATCACTCCTACCCGCGATATGAAGCTTTCGCGCGAGTATGAGATTAATTATTTGAAGGAGCACGGCTTTGAGGCAGACTTTACCAAGATGGAGTACTCCATCAATAAAGGTCTTTGGGGTACATCTGTTGGTGGTAAGGAGACTCTCTGCTCGGCTACCAATCTGCCCGACCACGCCTATCCTTCGCAACTTTCGAAGGAGGGTACCGAGCAGCTCGAGTTGGAGTTCTGCTGTGGCGAGATTTCGGCAGTCAATGGCGATAAGTGTTCGGGAGTGGAGGCTATCCGTAAGATTGAGGCTATCGGCTCGGCGTGGGCTATCGGTCGTGATACTCACGTTGGCGATACTATTGTCGGTATCAAGGGTCGTGTTGGCTTTGAGGCTGCAGCACCTATGCTTATTATAAAGGCGCACGAACTGCTCGAAAAACACACCCTCACCAAGTGGCAGCAGTATTGGAAGGAGCAACTCGGCAATTGGTATGGTATGTTCCTCCACGAGGCTATGTACTCAGAGCCTGTGATGCGCGATGTGGAGAAGTTCCTTGACAACTCGCAGCGCAATGTTAGCGGTAAGGTATATATTACTTTGCGCCCTTATGGCTTCTCGTTGGTGGGTATCTCCTCGGAGCACGATTTGATGAACTCCTCGTTTGCAGCCTATGGCGAGGATAACAAGGCTTGGACTGCTGACGATGTGAAGGGCTTCACTAAGATTCTCTCGATGCCCTTGAAAATTTATAATAAGGTAAACGACGACCTCTAATGGAGCAGAAGATAAGAGTTGCCATTGCTGGTGGAGCCGGATATACTGCCGGTGAGTTGCTGCGTCTGTTGGTGGCTCACCCGATGGCTGAGGTTGTGGCGGTGCAGAGCACTTCGCACGCCGGAGCGGCTGTGGGTGGTGTGCATACCGATTTGGTGTGGTGGCAGAAGAGTTTTGTGGAGGCTATTGACTTTGAGCAAGTGGATGTGGTCTTCCTCTGTATGGGCCACGGCCACTCGTTGGAGTTCTTTGCGCAAAATAATGTTCCTGAGCGAGTTAAGGTTATCGACCTTGGCAATGACTTCCGCTTGAAGGCTGATGCAAACGGATTCCTCTACGGACTTCCTGAGTTGCGCAGAGAGCAGATTCGTGGTTGCTCTCGTCTGGCTAACCCTGGCTGTTTCGCCACCTCTATCGAGCTTGCGCTGCTGCCTCTTGCAGCGGCGGGCTTGTTGCCTGAGGAGGTGACGGTTGTGGCGATGACAGGTAGTACAGGTGCGGGCCAGAAACCCACTCACGACACCCATTTCAGCAATCGTAGCGGCAACCTATCCAATTATAAAGTCTTCACCCATCAACACCTTGCCGAGATTGGCGAAACGCTCTCAGCAGCAGGGTCTGCAACTGACTTGGCGTTTGTTCCTGTTCGTGGCTGTCACACTCGCGGTATTATGGCCGATGTGGTGTTGCGCAGTGAGATGAGCGAGGAGGAGGTGCGAACTCTCTATAAGAATTTTTATGCCGACGCTCCCTTTACCTTTGTGAGCGATTCGCCTGTCTATATGAAGCAGGTGGTTGGCACTAATTTCTGTATGATTTCCATCCAGAAGGAGGGTGATAAGTTGTTGATTACCTCTGTGATTGATAACCTTCTGAAGGGTGCATCTGGTCAGGCAGTGCAGAATATGAATCTGATGTTCGGTCTTGACGAGATGTGTGGACTCCGACTTAAAGCTGTCGGTTTTTAATAAGTTGATTTATGGGTCTTTTTGATGTATATACACTGATGGATGTAGAGCCTGCGGAGGCTCGTGGTTTGTGGATAACCGGTGCCGATGGCTCACGCTATCTAGATTTTTATGGTGGCCATGCCGTTATCTCCATTGGTCATTCGCACCCTCACTATGTGGAGAGAATCTCTACTCAGCTTTCGCGTATCGGCTTCTATTCCAATGCGGTACAGAATCCACTGCAGGTGGAGTTGGCTGATTTGTTAGGCGAGGTGTCGGGTTATCCCGATTACAATCTCTTCCTCTGCAATAGTGGTGCTGAGGCAAATGAGAACGCCTTGAAGGTGGCGTCGTTTGTGACGGGTCGTGATAGGGTGGTGGCTATGCGCGGTGCCTTCCACGGTCGTACAAGTGCGGCTGTTGCAGCAACCGACAATCCATCGATTCAGGCACCCGTTAATAGTGGCCATAAGGTTTCGTTTGTTCCTCTTGGCGACTTGGAGGCTCTCGAGAAGGAGGTTGCGGCTGGCGATGTTGCTGCTGTGATGATTGAGGGTATTCAGGGCGTGGGCGGTATCCGCGTGGCAAGCGATGAGTTCTTGCTCGGTGCTCGTGCCGTCTGCGATAAGTATGGTGCTATGCTCATACTTGACGAGGTGCAGTCGGGCTATGGTCGCTCTGGTAAATTCTTTGCCCATCAGTATAGCGGCGTAAAGCCCGATATTATCTCAATGGCTAAGGGTATGGGCAATGGCTTCCCCGTTGCTGGTATTCTGATTGCTCCCACTATTGAGGCGCGCAAGGGAATGCTTGGTACTACCTTTGGTGGCAGCCATCTGGCTTGTTCGGCTGCTCTGGCAGTTTTGGAGGTTATCCGCGATGAAGAGTTGGTGAAGAGTGCTGCCGAGAAGGGCGAGTACCTGATTTCTGCTATCCGCCAGATGGAGGGTATCAGCGAGGTGCGTGGCAGAGGCTTGATGATTGGTGTTGAACTTCCTGTTGCTCAGGGTGTTTTCCGCAAGCAGCTACTTGCCGATTACGGTATTATGACGGGTTATAGCGGTACGAATACTCTGCGTCTATTGCCCCCTCTGTGTGTAACTACCGAGGAGTGCGATATGCTTCTTTCGGCACTAAAAAATACACTATCGAAGTTTTAGATGAAAGTAATTAAAATAGGTGGTAAACTGATTGAAAATCAGGCTACTTTGAATGGTGTCGCCAAGGCTCTCGTGGGTCTTGGCGATGAGCCTTTTGTTCTGGTGCACGGTGGCGGCGCGATGGCCACTGCATTGGCTGGTAAGTTGGGCGTTGAGCAGAGGATGCACGAGGGTCGCAGAATAACCGATGCCGCTACTTTGGAGTTGGCGGTGATGGCCTATGCGGGTTTGGCTAACAAGCGTGTTGTGGCCACTCTCTTGGCTCTTGGGAAGCCTGCTTGTGGCCTTTCGGGTTGCGATATGGGTGTGGTGCGTAGTGTGCGCCGTCCTGTTGGTGATATTGATTGGGGCTTTGTGGGCGATGTTGTCGAGGTGCGTGGCGATGTGATTGCCGACCTGCTCGGCAAGGGAATCTCTCCCGTGCTCAGTCCGATTACCTGCTCTTCGGAGGGTGAATTGCTTAATACCAATGCCGATTCGGTTGCAGCCGCTGTGGCAGTGGCGATGGCCGGTAGTGGAGAGGTCGAGGCTGTGATGTGTCTTGACAAGCCTGGTGTGCTGCTCGATGTGGATGACCCGAATAGTGTTATCCCTCAGATAGATAAAGCTCTCTATGAAGAGTTAAAGAACGAAGGAAAGATTTTTTCGGGTATGATTCCCAAACTCGACAATGCTTTTTCGATGATTGCCTCAGGTGTTGCGGCTGTGCGTATTACGGATGCTGCACACCTTGACGGTGGTACTTTGATTGTTAAGTAGTATGAATTGCGACAAGATGACCCCACAGCAAGCAATAGAGTTGCTGTGCCGTATGATAGAGATTCCCTCGCAGAGTGGGAAGGAACAGGAGGTTGCCGAACTTCTGACGGAGTATGTGTGTGGGTTGGGTTTTGAGCCTAAGCGTAGTGGTAATAATCTTTGGATTGTCAGCCCTGACTACTCGGAGGAGAAACCGACTATTCTTTTTGATGCACACATTGACACTGTTCGCCCCTCGGCAAGTTGGAGTTACGACCCCTACAAACCGACTATCGTAGATGGTAAACTCTATGGTTTGGGAAGTAATGATACGGGCGGCAGTGTGGTGAGTATGCTGGCGGCATTTGTCGCTCTGACCTCCAAGCCTCAGCCATTCAATCTAATCTGGCTTGCCTCGGCCGAGGAGGAGAATACCGGCCCTGGCGGCATTCAGAGTGTGGTGGATAAGGTTGGCAAGGTGGATTTGGCAATTGTGGGCGAGCCTACGGGGATGAATCCTGCAATAGCGGAGAAAGGACTCTTTGTGATTGATTGCATTGCTCACGGCAAGGCAGGACACGCTGCACGAGGTGAGGGTATAAATGCTATATATGAGGCGATGGCCGACTTGGAGTGGTTTCGTAACTACCGATTCGAGCGAGTGTCGCCGCTGCTTGGCGAGGTTAAGATGACGGTGACGGGTATCAATGCCGGTACTCTGCACAATGTTGTTCCTGCCGAGTGTCGTATGATGGTCGATGTCAGAGTTAACGAACTCTATGATAATGAGGAAATTTACGAGGAGATATGCCGTAATGTGAAGAGTGAGGTAGTCCCTCGTTCGTTCCGACTTAACTCATCTTCCATCTCGCCCGACCACCCGATTGTGGTGCGTGCCGAGGAGTTGGGAGGTAAGGCCTTTGCCTCGCCCACCACATCCAATCAGGCGGTTATCCCCTGGCTCTCGGTCAAGATGGGCCCTGGTGATAGCAGTCGTTCTCATACGGCAGATGAGTATATCTATCTGAGCGAGATTGAGCACGCTGTTGAGTTCTATATCTCCCTGCTCGACGGCTTTAAGTTGTAATATGAAAAATGTGAAAAAATATGAAACTTTGGGATAAGGGTTTTGATACAGACAAGTTTATAGAGGAGTTTACCGTTGGTCGCGACCGAGAACTCGATATCTTCCTTGCGCCGTGGGATGTACTCGGCTCGCTGGCGCATATTCGTATGCTCGCCTCTATCGACCTGTTCACTAAGGAGGAGTATGAGGTGCTGAGTGCCGAGTTGAGAAATATCTATGCCGAGATTGAGCGCGGAGAGTTTGTGATTGAGGAGGGCGTGGAGGATGTCCATAGCGAGGTGGAGCTTCTGCTCACTCGTCGTCTGGGCGATATGGGTAAGAAGATTCATAGCGGCCGTTCGCGCAACGACCAGGTCTTGGTGGATATGAAACTCCTGCTCCGCGACCGTATTCGTGGCTTGGTGGAGGGGGTTGAGCGTCTGTTCGATACTCTGCAACGTCGTAGCGAGGAGTGCAAGGAGGTGCTGTTGCCTGGCTATACCCATTTGCAGGTGGCTATGCCCTCATCTTTCGGCCTCTGGTTTGGTGCCTATGCCGAGAGTCTGGTTGATGACCTTTCGATGCTTTATGGCGCCTATTGTGGCGTAAACCGCAATCCTCTTGGCTCGGCTGCGGGATATGGCTCGTCGTTCCCGCTCGATAGGACTAAGACTACCAAACTGCTCGGCTTTGAGTCGATGAACTACAATGTTGTGGCAGCGCAGATGAGTCGTGGTAAGGCGGAGCGAAATGTTGCATACGCCATCTCGGCCGTGGCGGCTACCGTTGGTCGCTTTGCGATGGATGCCTGCCTCTATAATTCGCAGAACTTCGGTTTTGTGCGCCTGCCTCAGGAGTGCACCACAGGGTCGAGCATTATGCCTCACAAGAAGAATCCCGATGTCTTTGAGCTTATTCGAGGCAAGTGTAATATGTTGCAGACCACAGCCCAGCAGATAGGATCGGTGATGACCAATCTGCCGTCGGGATATTTCCGTGATATGCAGCTTGTTAAGGAGATTGTTCTGCCCGCACTGGATATGATGGACGATGTGCTCCGTATGACCGAGTATATCGCTGCGCGCATTGAGGTTAACCCCGAGGCCGCTGCCGATGAGAGATATGATGCAATGTTTAGCGTCGAGCGCGTAAACCAGCTTGTCCAGCAGGGCGTGCCCTTCCGCGACGCATACAAGCAGGTAGGCGCCGAGATTGCCGATGGCAGTTTTGTGGCCGATAGGGCAGTGGCTCACACCCACGAGGGTAGTATCGGTAATCTGTGCAACGAGGAGATTGCCGAACTGATGAGAAAACGCATCAAGGAGTTCGACTTCTCCACTGCCGATAAGGCTATTGCTAAGTTGCTCGGCAGATAGTTCGTTTTGCGATTGGAATAATAATTGCTATATTTGTCGCCACTTTCCGTCACTGCTAAGTGATTGTCCCCACACAAAAGGGGCCGACCGGTTTTGACAGCAGGGACAGTTGGGAGGTAAGCACGTCGAGCGTTGGATGGAGGCTCGTTAAACTGAATGTCCAAAAAAATTAATTGGCAATAATAGCTACGCACTCGCTGCTTAATTTTCAAGGAAAATTAGCTTAATTTCTGCGCCCAAGGCTGGTGCGGAAACGAGTATCCCGCCTTTGACACCCGCCTTTTGTGTCGCTGGCAATGGGGTATCATCTATTTAAGGCTCGCCTGAGGGAGTGTCTTGGCCCGAGGGTTAGAAATTAAAGACTGGGACTGATGTTTGGTTGCCGCCTACCGTGCGTCAGGAGAAGGATTAAAGGTTGGCTAAGCGTGTAGAAAGCCTTTGGGCTGCCTGTTTGGACGAGGGTTCGATTCCCTCCGGCTCCACAAATATAGCGAGGAACTCCCGAAAGAGTTCCTCGCTATATTTGTGGAGTATATTGCTCTGCGAGCAATATACTCTAAGTGTTCGATCACCCCTCCTCAATCCTCCCCTAACCGTAGGGGAGGAAGCACGGGTATCGATATATTGGAGGGTTGCCGAATTATTTATCAGAGCGACTTTCAGTCGCTAATTTTTAGAGGTAATTCGGCGAAGGCTTCGCCTTTCTATTCCCTCCGGCTCCACAAATAGAGCGATGAATTCAGATGAATTCATCGCTCTATTTGTGGAGTATATTGCTCGTTGAGCAATATACTCAAAGTATTCGATCACCCCTCCTTGCTCCTTCCATAACCGTAGGGGAGGAAACTTGGGTATTGCGAGTAAATCAAAAGGCTTTGGCTTTCTAATTTCTCTTCCTCCTGAGGGTAATGAGAGTGAGCTCTGGTGGAGCACCGATGCGGGCGGGGATTACCACGCTGCCAATGCCGTCGGTGATGTAGAGTCGCTCGCCGCCCTCCTCATAGAGGCCACTCCAACGCGAGTAGAAGATTTGGGCGGGTGAGATGCCGAACAGTTTCATCTGCATAGAGTGAACGTGGCCCGAGAGGGTCAAATCCTGGCGTGCCAACTCCCTAAGTCCATCCCACATCTGCGGGGCGTGGGCTATGGTTATACGGAAGAGCGAGTCGGGGAGGGTGGAGAACACCCCGCCATAATCCTCGGCAAGTTCGGGTGAGCGGTGGCTGTGTTCGAGTATCTCTTCGGGGTAGTCAACGCCTACAATCGCTATCTGCTCGCCACTCTCGCTACTCAGCAGTCGGTACTCGTTGCGCAGGAGTGTCCAACCCATCTGGTGCTGTTTGTCGGTCAGTTCCCTGATGGCTGTTGCGCGAGGTACGCTCAGGGTGTCGCCATAGATGCCCATATCGTGATTACCGAGTGATGAGAACGTACCGTAGCGCGTACGGATAGAGCCGAGCAGGTCTGCAAACTCGGGTGTTAGCTCGTTGGTGGTGCCCGTAACAAGGTCGCCCGCAAATACTGCAATGTCGGCATCTAAGGAGTTTATGGTGCGCACCATCTTCTCCACCATACGGTGGCTGCCATACATAGATGAGAGGTGTATGTCGGAGAATAGGGCGATAGTCACTCCGTCGAAACTCTCTGGCAGGTTGGTGTAGTTGAGTTCCACCCTCTTAACCACCAACTGCTTGCGCTCCCAAAGTGAGCCGTATAGAACGGTCAGAGTAACAATGGAGCATATTACAATTGCAATTGTGCGCCATATCTTTCGGCCGTTATTCCCATCAAACCATATCCCGAGTGCAATGGCTACCATCCAAACCGAGGTGAGTAGAAACAGGAGAATATAGATGGCGAGTGCGGCATTAAACCAATGAGGCATAGGGCCTTTGTGGATGAGGCCGAATAGAATATAGGCAACTATCACGCCAGGCAGAAACCACGCAAAACATTTATACACATTTTGGGTGGTGTGGCTTTTGTGGCTTATCTCTTTGCGCCAAATGTATAAAAATGCCGAGGCGAGAATCGCTATTGTTATAAGTAGAATCGGAATAACCATCTTTTATGTTAGGTTTTACTTACGGCAAAGTTAGGAGATTAAGCGGAAGGAATGAAAAAATATTGGATAAAAATTTGCTTTTTGCGTAGAGTTTGCTAAATTTGTGATTGTTATTCAAATATAACGCAAACTTTATGCATAATAACCTCTATAACAACTATTGGTGGTGGCGCACATTGTCGGATAAGTAAACAATGAGCGTTGGAGGTTTTTGTAGTTAGTTTTTGGTATTAGTGTTGGCCCGTTGTTTACTGATAGTAAGCAGCGGTCTATTTTTTTTATAGTTATTTCAAATGAGTGCAACTATGAACGAGAAGAAATTTCTTTTGAGCGACAGACAGATGCCCGAGGCGTGGTATAATATTGTGGCCGATATGCCCAACAAGCCAGCCCCTCTGCTCGACCCTCAGACCCACCAACCCGTAACTGTTGATGGTCTGAGTCGAATCTTTGCTCGTACGATTGCCGAGCAGGAGTTATCAACCGAGCAATTTATCGAGATTCCCGAGCGCGTAAGAGATATCTACCGTCTGTGGCGTTGCACTCCGTTGGTCAGAGCATACGGTTTGGAGAAACTTCTCGATACTCCTGCCCATATCTATTTCAAGAACGAAAGCGTGTCGCCTGTCGGCTCGCACAAGCCCAATACGGCTATTCCGCAAGCCTACTATAACCATATTGAGGGCATAACTCACCTGACTACCGAGACAGGTGGCGGTCAGTGGGGTACGGCGCTATCGCACGCAACGAATATCTTCGGTCAGAAGGCTCAGATTTTTATGGTGAGGGTAAGTTATAACCAAAAGCCCTACCGTAAACTTCTGATGAATGTGTGGGGTGGTGAGGTGGTGGCTTCGCCAAGCAATCTGACCGAGTATGGTCGCTCGGTGCTGGCCGAGGAGCCCGACTGCTCGGGAACACTCGGTATGGCAATCTCGGAGGCTGTGGAGTTGGCTCTCAAAAACCCCGAGACCACTCGCTATTGTCTGGGTAGTGTGATGAATCATGTTGTTCTGCATCAGACAATTATAGGCGAGGAGGCTTTGTTGCAGATGGAGATGGCGGGTGAGATGCCCGATGTGGTGATTGGCTGTTTTGGCGGTGGTAGTAACTTTGCGGGTCTTGGCTTCCCCTTCCTGCGTAAGAATCTCCGCGAGGGTGCTAAGATGAGGATTGTCGCCGTCGAGCCTGCCTCTTGCCCGAAACTAACCCGAGGCAAGCTCTGTTACGACTTTGGCGACTCGGCCGGTATTACTCCGCTTGTACCGATGTACTCACTCGGTCATACCTTCCATCCTGCCGATATTCACGCGGGCGGTCTGCGCTACCACGGTGCGGGAAGTACTGTAAGTCAGTTGCTTTCGGATGGCCTTATTGAGGCTCAATCTGTCGACCAGCTCGAAACATTCTCGGCCGCCTTGGCTTTTGCTCGCACAGAGGGTATCGTTCCTGCTCCTGAGTCGGCACACGCTATTGCTGTGGCTGTGCGCGAGGCGCTGAAGGCAAAGGAGGAGGGTGTGCAGAAGAATATTCTCTTCAACCTCTCGGGACATGGTATGGTTGATATGTACTCGTATGAGCAATATCTGGCTGGTGCTTTGACAGATTCGACACTCTCTGAGGTTGAGATTGCTCGCAGTATCGAGGCCTCGCAAAAGAGGGTGGGGTTGTTGTAATCAGAATAACTTTTTACGTAGTAAAAAAATCTACTATAAATAGGTTAAAAATAGCACTCTCGGTGGTGGAAATTCCGAGAAGAATTTGTATCTTTGTTTGTTTTTAGTGCATCACGAAAAATGAACGAAAAAGAGAGTGTAATCAGCCTGCGTGGAGTGAGTGTCTATCACTCGCAAACTCCGTGGTCGCGTTCCTCGCGTAAGCGTGGTGAGGAGGTCTTGTCGGATATCAACCTCACCGTCAAGGAGGGCGAGATGGTCTATTTTATCGGCCGTGTAGGTAGTGGCAAGAGTTCGCTCCTGCGCACTCTCTATGCCGAGCTTCCACTCTTGGAGGGTGAGGGCGAGATTGCCGGTTTTAATCTGCGCACATTGCGTCGCAGGGATATCCAGCAGTTGCGTCGCAGTATCGGTATCGTCTTCCAGGATTGCCAATTGCTGACTGATAGAAATGCCTTTCAAAACCTTCACTATGTGATGCGTGCCACCGGTTGGCGCGACGAGGTGAAGATGCGTCAGCGTATCGAAACGGTGCTTGGTGTTGTGGGCTTGCAACATAAAGCCTACAAGATGCCCTACGAACTCTCGGGTGGCGAGCAGCAGCGACTTACCATTGCGCGTGCACTTGTAAATAATCCGAAAATCATCCTTGCCGACGAGCCTACGGGAAATCTTGACCCCGCATCGTCGGATGAGATTATGGAGCTTTTCCGCCGAATCACCTGTGGCGGATGTGCGATAATTATGTCAACCCACAATATCTCTAACCTTGAACTCTTTCCGGCCCGAACAATTCGTTTCTCGAAGGGACATATTGAGGAGCTGGATGTTAAACAATTTTTTGGTTAGTGGTGTGTGGCAAGACGAAGAGTTAATCAGAGAGATAGAAGAATACATATAAGATAAAAATGGAAAATTTGGAAGAGAAGAAACAGCAAGAGTACTCTGCGTCGAGTATTCAGGTTTTGGAAGGTCTGGAAGCAGTGCGTAAGCGTCCTGCGATGTATATCGGTGATATCGGTGTGCGTGGTCTGCACCACTTGGTTTATGAGGTAGTGGACAACTCTATTGACGAGGCTCTGGCCGGCTATTGCAACGATATTAACGTTACCATTAACCCCGACAACTCTATCACGGTAGAGGATGATGGTCGTGGTATCCCTGTTGATATGCACGAGCAGGAGGGGAAGTCGGCATTGGAGGTAGTACTCACAGTGCTTCACGCCGGTGGTAAGTTTAATAAAGGCTCCTATAAGGTGTCGGGTGGTCTGCACGGCGTAGGTGTATCGTGCGTGAATGCACTCTCGACAAGCCTTATTGCTGAGGTGCATCGTGACGGTAAGATTCATCGTCAGACCTATAGCAAGGGTGCTCCCACCTCGGAGCTGAAGATTGTGGGCGAGACAGACCGCACAGGTACCACTATTACCTTCAAGCCCGATGGCGAAATCTTTACCGAAACAGTATATAACTACGAGGTGCTGGCTGCTCGTCTTCGCGAGTTGGCATACCTGAACAAGGGTGTATCACTTCACCTTACCGACCTCCGTGAGGTTGACGAGGAGGGTAAGCCTCTCCACAACCATTTCTACTCTGAGGAGGGTTTGAAGGAGTTTGTGGAGTATCTGGATGCAAACCGTAATGCTATTATCGAACACAGTATCTATATCGAGACTGAGGAGAAGGGTATTCCCGTCGAGGTGGCTATGCAGTATAACGATAGCTTCTCGGAGAATGTACACTCCTACGTCAATAATATCAACACCATCGAGGGTGGTACTCACCTGACAGGTTTCCGTCGTGCGCTGACTCGTACTTTGAAGAAGTATGCAGAGGAGTCGGGTATGCTCGCAAAGCTCAAATTTGAGATTAACGGTGATGACTTCCGCGAGGGTCTGACTGCCGTTATCTCGGTGAAGGTTGCTGAGCCTCAGTTCGAGGGTCAGACCAAGACCAAACTTGGTAATGGCGAGGTCGCTCCCGCTGTGGATCAGGCAATTGCCACTGCTCTGACTCTCTACCTTGAGGAGCATCCCAAGGATGCAAAGGCGATTGTGGAGAAGGTGGTATTGGCTGCTACTGCTCGCCACGCTGCTCGCCACGCACGAGAGCTTGTGCAGCGCAAAACAGTTCTCTCGGGCTCGGGTCTGCCCGGTAAGTTGGCGGACTGCTCGTCGCGCGATAGGGATAGAGCGGAGATCTTCTTCGTCGAGGGTGACTCGGCAGGTGGTACCGCAAAGCAGGGTCGTGACCGTACCTATCAGGCGATTATGCCTTTGCGTGGTAAGATTCTCAATGTGGAGAAGGCTCAGGACCACCGTATGTTGGAGAATGAGGAGATTCGTAATATGTACACCGCTCTTGGTGTGTCGATAGGTACTAAGGAGGATAGCAAAGCTCTGAATATCGAGAAGTTGCGTTATGGCAAGATTATCATTATGACCGATGCCGATGTCGATGGTAGCCACATTGCAACCCTTATGCTTACCTTCTTCTTCCGCAAAATGAAAGATCTTATCGAGCGTGGTCATATCTATATCGCAACTCCTCCTCTCTACTGTGTTAAGAGTGGTAACCGCAAGCGTTATTGCTGGACTGACGAGGAGCGTGATGCAGTTATTGCAGAGAGTGGTCGTGGCTATACCGTACAGCGTTACAAGGGTCTTGGTGAGATGGATGCTCAGCAGCTCTGGGAGACCACTATGGACCCCGAGAGTCGTATATTGCGTCAGGTGACTATCGAGAATGCCGCAGAGGCTGACCATATCTTCTCGATGCTTATGGGTGACGATGTAGAGCCTCGTAAGGAGTTTATCGAGCGCAATGCTAAGTATGCTAACATTGACGCTTAATTGATAAGAGGAGATACTAACCTAAGAGATAACAGAGATGGAAGTAACAATTATCGGTGTTGCAGGTGGTACAGGCTCGGGTAAGAGTACGCTTGTCCGTTGTTTGCAATCGGCATTTGCAGAGAGTGATGTTGTCACACTCTGCCACGACTACTACTATAAGGGCTACACAAACCTCACCTATGAGGAGCGTTGTAAACTCAACTATGACCATCCTCAGGCCTTCGATACCGATATGATGGTTGAGCATTTGAGGGCTCTCAAAAGTGGTGTGCCTATTAAACACCCTGTCTACTCCTTTGTGGAACATAACCGTACCGATGAGTGGGTGGAGGTGAAGCCTTCGAGAGTGGTGATTGTCGATGGTATCCTGATTTTCGAGAATAAGGATTTGAGGGAAATGATGGATATCAAGGTCTTTGTGGATACCGATGCAGATGTCCGTCTGGCTCGCCGTATTTTGCGCGATGTGCAGGACAGAGGTCGTACTATGGAGTCGGTGATTAACCAGTATATCGATACCGTAAAGCCTATGCACGAGGAGTTTGTTGAGCCTTCGAAGAAGTATGCCGATGTGATAATTCCCGAGGGTGGTTTCAACTCTGTTGCTGTCGGTATGCTGATTGAGAATATTAAGTCGCTGATTGCAAAATAGACCTTTCAACAAGATTATTGATTATAAAATAGATAGTTATGAGCAAGAACATTTTGATTACCGGTGGTGCTGGCTTTATTGGCAGCCACGTTGTGCGCCTGTTTGTAAACAAGTATCCTGATTACCGAATCGTCAATCTCGATAAACTGACCTATGCGGGTAATCTTGCCAACCTCACCGATATCGAGGATAAGCCCAACTACTTCTTCGAGCGTTGCGATATCTGCGATATTGACAAGGTGATGGAGATTTTCCGTAAGTATGATATTGATGGCGTTATTCACCTGGCTGCTGAGAGCCATGTTGACCGCTCTATCAAAGACCCCTTTACCTTTGCTAAGACCAATGTACTCGGTACTTTGAGCCTCTTGCAGGCTGCTAAGGAGTATTGGAACGGCGAGTGGGAGGGCATACGCTTCTATCATATCTCGACCGATGAGGTTTATGGTGCATTGGAGCTCACTCATCCCGAGGGTGTTGAGCCTCCTTTTACTACTACTGCTTCGTCGAGCGAGCACCATTTGGCATACGGCAAGGAGTTCTTCTATGAGGATACCAAATATAACCCTCATAGCCCCTATTCGGCAAGTAAGGCATCGAGCGACCACTTTGTTCGTGCTTTCCACGATACATACGGCCTGCCTACTATTGTGACCAATTGCTCGAACAACTATGGCCCCTATCAGTTCCCTGAGAAGTTGATTCCGTTGTTTATCAACAATATCCGCCACGGTAAGCCTCTGCCTGTCTATGGCAAGGGTGAGAATGTGCGCGATTGGCTCTATGTTGTTGACCACGCAAGAGCTATCGACACCATTTTCCACGAGGGTAAAATTGCCGACACCTATAACATCGGTGGTTTCAACGAGTGGAAGAATATCGACCTGATTAAGGTGATTATCAAGACTGTAGATCGTCTGATTGGTAACCCCGAGGGTGAGAGTGAGAAGCTCATCACCTATGTTACCGACCGTGCAGGTCACGACTTGCGTTATGCTATCGACTCCACCAAGCTGAAAGATGAACTCGGCTGGGAGCCAAGCCTGCAGTTTGAGGAGGGTATCGAGAAGACCGTGCGTTGGTATCTCGACAACCAGGAGTGGCTCGATAATGTCACAAGCGGCGAGTACGAGAAGTATTACGAGAAGATGTACGCCGGCAGATAGTTTGACGGTGTAGATATAAATAGTAAAGGGTAGCAACTGTCGCTACCCTTTACTATTTGGTTATTTTTCGCGCTTGGGGAACCACCCTTTGCGCACTCTCTCGCGTTGTTCGAAGAGTTCGTGTATTGTCCAGAATGAGGAGAAGGCAAAGACTCCGAGTAGGGTGGAGAGTAGTGTGCCCTCTACCAATAGCGAGCCGACAGCACCTGCCAATCCTAATAGAAGGAAGACCCACCAACAACGTACACCAAAATAGTATTCAGCCTTGATGACTATTGGGTGGAATAAACCAATAATCAAAAAAGTGGCTATGCCAATAATCAGTCCTTCGTAGTTCATCGTAAAGCTCTATTTTTGAGTTTTTTTCTCGCGCTGGCGTATAAATTGTTCAGATACAATGATATGGATTGCCTTCTCGAGAATCTCTACCTCGATTGGTTGCTCACCGCTTGGCTCACCATCAATCTCAAACTCAACCGTTGGTGTGGATTCGATGCGTATCTTTCGACCCTGCCAATGGTGTACCTTATTAACCTCATAAATCTTGCCATTAAATAGTGCTCGTGCGTGACGTGCTATGGCAAGTCGGCTCAGACGTCCGATCACTGTAAGGTCCAACAATCCGTCATCCGGCTCAGCATAAGGCAACTGCATCATACCGCCACCATTGTATTTGCCAATACCGAAGGTGGCACTCAGTGCATTATTGTTGAAGACCAGCTTATCATCAACCCAAATCTTCATACGCGTTGAGCGATAGGTAAATACTGAGCAGAGCAGACTCCATAAGTAGAGCAGACGACCTCGATAACCACGCTCCTTCATTCGAAAGCAACGACGATTGACCACCGCATCCAATCCGCATCCTGCATTATTTGCAACATAGCGTTTTTGGTTGTAGAGTGACTCATAATAGGAGGCAACTGCCACATCCTGCAATATGGAGTGGTTCTTAACGATTGCCTGTATCGCCTCGGCATACTGACGTGGAATGCCGTACATACGGGTCCAGTCGTTGCCTGTGCCGACACTGATTGCTGCCACAAGTACCTCGGTTGTAGGTACTGCCTTCTGTATAAAAATACCGTTTACAACCTCGTGCATTGTGCCATCGCCACCCACAGCCATAATCTTGCGGTAGCCTTTGTTGATAGCCTCTACCGCAAGTTCTATGGCGTGATAACGATGTTCCGTAAAGGCAAAGTCGGGCATAATGCCGTTGTCGCGTAGCAGTTTGCTGACCATCGGCCAATCGAGCAGACCTTTGCCCTTACCCGAAATGGGGTTGACAATCGCAAACCACTTCTCTTTCACTTCCATCCGCTAAACAATTTGGGTTAGTTACTCCTTCGCCTATTTCAAAGGTGCGTTCTCGAGAGTGTGGCAGAGATATTTCCAGAACTTCTCTACCGAAGCGATATTCACCTTCTCATCCGGCGAGTGAGGATAGCAGATGGTGGGACCAAACGAAATCATATCCATATTGGGATATACACCACCAATAATACCGCACTCCAGACCAGCGTGGATAGCAACAACCTTAGGCTCTGTGCCGTAAAGCGACTTGTAGCTCTCCTTCATAGTTGCAAGGATTGGCGACTGCATATTGGGATTCCAACCATCGTATGCTCCACCTGTCTTCACCTTACCACCTGCAAGCTCGAATACGGTGCGAATCGAGAGAGCCAAATCCTCCTTTTCGCTGCGTACTGATGAACGCATCAGACCAAATACGGTAAACTTACCCTTCTCCGATACGACGCGAGCGAGGTTAGTCGAGGTCTGCACCAGCCCAGGCATCGAGGTACTCATCTTAATCACGCCGTTGGGGCAAGCCTGAACAGCGTCGAGCAGATAGCACTGGTCGAGGATGTCGATGCAACGAGCGGGACAGGGAACAGCCACGGCATTAATCTCAATCTTGTCTTCAATGTCCTTATACTCAGTGTTGTAGAGTTTCTCATAACGCTTGATTGCAGCCAAGAACTTCTTCTCGAAAGCCTTGTCAACAGCCACGGTAGCAAATGCTTCGCGAGGGATAGCGTTGCGCAGACCGCCACCATCAATCGAGCAGAGCAGCACATTCATCTTCTCCTGAATACCAATCAGGGTGCGTGCCATAAGCTTGTTTGCGTTGGCTCTCTGGAGGATAATCTCGATACCCGAGTGACCACCTTTAAGACCCTTAACTTCAATACGATAGCCTGCAAAATCTCTCTTCTTGATAGCAACGGTATGGTAGGGCATAGTGACGTTGAAGTCCTGACCACCGGCGCAACCAACATACAACTCACCCTCGGTCTCCGAGTCGAGGTTGAGCAGGATATCGCCACTCAGCTCGCCCGCCTTCAAGCCAAAAGCACCATCCATACCGGTCTCCTCGGTAGCGGTGAAGAGAGCCTCGATAGGGCCGTGCTTGATGTCGTTCGACTCGAGAACTGCAAGGATTGCAGCCACACCGATACCGTTGTCAGCACCCAGAGTAGTGCCGTCGGCAGTCACCCAATCACCATCGATATAGGCAACAATCGAATCTTTGGTGAAGTCAAACTCCTTATCAGAGTTCTTCTGGGGTACCATATCAACGTGTGCCTGAATAACGATACCCTTGCGCGACTCCATACCGGGGGTTGCGGGCTTGCGGATGATGACGTTGTTGCCACCATCTACAAAGTGTTCCAGGTTATGCTCTTTGGCAAAATTTACCAAATACTCTCTAATCTCTGCCTCGTGGTATGAGGGGCGGGGAATCTTGCAAATCTCTGCGAAGTGTTTCCAAATGGGCTGGGGTGCAAGTTTAGCAATGTTTGTGTCCATAATACTTATAAGTTTTAGTTTTCGGTTTTGTTATCCTCTTTTTTATCTTCGGCTCTCTCGGCGGCTGCACGCTCTGCATCCTTCTCGAAAGCCTCAATTATATGTTTCACCAATCGGTGACGAATAATGTCGCGGTTGTCGAAATCTACAATGCCAATCCCCTCGATGCCTTCGAGTATTGCGCGTGCGTGGCGCAGACCCGAGTCGGTGCGACGGGGTAGGTCAATCTGTGTGAGGTCGCCTGTTACGATAAACTTTGCGCTACGACCCATACGAGTCAAGAACATCTTGATTTGGGGCAGGGTGGTGTTCTGTGCCTCATCGAGAATAACGCAGGCATTGTCGAGTGTGCGGCCTCGCATATAGGCAAGTGGAGCAATCTGCACTGTACCCTCCTCGATGAACTTCTGCAGTTTGGCGGGGTGAATCATATCGTTCAGTGCATCATAAAGTGGTTGGAGATAGGGGTCGAGCTTCTCCTTCATATCTCCGGGCAGGAATCCCAACTTCTCGCCAGCCTCCACTGCCGGACGAGTCAGGATAATTCTCTTTACCTCTCTGTTTTTCAGTGCGCGTACGGCAAGGGCAATCGCTGTGTAGGTCTTACCCGAGCCGGCAGGGCCTATTGCTAACAGAAGGTCGTTTTTGTCGTAGGCCTCCACCAGACGCTTCTGTCCCGGGGTGCGAGCCTTGACTATCAGGCCGTTGTTGCCATAGACTATCACATCGCTCTCTGCCACTCCCAGCTCGCTCACCGATGTTCCCGCCGAGCCACATACCTGATTGATGACACTCTCCGAGAGGTGTCCGTAGCGGGAGTGGTATTCGAACAGGTCGTTCATCTTAGCCTCCAAACGGGCAATCTCCTCCTCGGTGCCTACCGCCTTGATGGTGGAGCCTCTGGCGATGAGTTTCAGCTTGGGGAAGTGGGCGCAGATACGCTCGATGTTGCAGTTGGCAACACCGTAAAACTCCAATAGGTCTATACCTTTAATATCTATTAACTTTTCGGCCATCTTTTGTTGTTTAGTTGCCTCTCCTTGTGGTTTGGGCGAGCGGCATCTCCCATCTTTTTACTAAAAAAGACACCGAGCCTGAAATACTCTCTCAGTACTCGGTGTCGAAGTTTTACAATTGACTTTTAGTCACTTATTAGAACATCAGACCGAGGCTGAGCGACCAAGTGCTCTGCTGACCCATCTTCTGAATAGCGTTCTCAATGTTGATATCCTGATCTGCAAACTCACCATTGTAGCGGAAGTCGATACTCAACTTCGAGATGTCAAGACCCAGACCTGCGGTCCACGACATAGTCGATTTCTCGAAAGTCTTACCAAACTCCTCCCAACCAGCGAAGTTGTTGTCACCAACTGCACCGAAGTCAAATACGGGACCTGCATTTGCGCGAATCTTGAAAGCCTTGCCGCCCAAGCCAACACCTACGAGTACAGGAGCACGCATAGTGTTAAATGTTGCACTTGCGTTCTCGCCAAGAGCCTCATTGGTGTAGTTGTGCCACATATAGTCCAACTCGGGCTGAACATAGATGGGCAGAATAGGAATGTTTACTCGCAGAGCAAGACCTGCATAGTAGCTGCTTGCAGCCTCAAAAGTGTGAGTTACATCCTCGGTTGCACTCTCAAAATCAGCGTTTGAGATAAGACCGCCGTGAACGCCGAACTGCAACAGACGCTTGCCGTTGTTTGCGCTAACTGCACCTGCCGACAGAAGAACTGCGAGTGCCAATACAATTGCTTTTTTCATAATATTAAATTTGGGTATTTTAATAAATTAGTTGATTTTCAATCTCTTGTTAGAAGAGGTAACCTACGCTGACGCTCCAGTTCTGCGACTTTACAGCACTCATTGCGCCAACAAATTCACCCTCACTATCCTTGAACTGACCGTTGTAGCGGAAGTCGATGGTTACGCCAAAGAGGTCAACGCCTGCACCGGCTGTCCAGCCAATCGATTTTTTGAACAACTCGTCGCTCTCCACGCTTGCACCGGCTACGTTTACCTTGCTGTTGCTGTTTACGTTGAAAACAGGACCTGCATTTACTCTTACCTTGGCTGTTGTGCCTATGCCAATACCTGCACCCAGGAGTACGGGAACGTCGATATGGCTGATAGATGCAGTGAGGTTATCCTCGCCAAATTTGGTAGTGGTGAAGAGCACCTCGGGCTGAACATAGATAGGCAGAAGAGGAACACTAACGCGTACCATAGCACCTACGTGATAACCAGTATTTGCATCCTCAAACAGGGTTCCGAGCGAGCCACCGTCAACTTTAGTCTGATCGGAGGTGATACCAGCCTTAACACCAAACTTAATGAAAGGCAGATTGTTGCCAGCCTGTGCGCTCCAAACCGAAGCGGCTGCCAGCATAACTAATGTAATAAGTACTTTTTTCATAACATTAACTACTTTTAGGTTTACATTTTTACAAATATAGGAATTTTTTCTCAATATGTATCATCTGCAACGTTTTTTCTTGGCAAAAGGTTTGCCATATTTCTCTCCTATCTGCTTGATTGTGGCTAATTACCCGTGTTTTGGAGTTTGCTGTTTGATGAAATTAGACTATCTTTGCGCGCGGAAATAGTTATTAGAAAGAGAATTGTTATGGCACTTGTAGCGATTGTAGGTCGTCCCAATGTGGGCAAGAGTACATTTTTTAACCGTTTGGTGGGTATGCGTCAGGCTATTGTTGATTCGACAGCCGGCACAACACGCGACCGCCACTATGGTAAGACCGATTGGAACGGTCACGAGTTTTCGATTATTGATACCGGTGGTTACAGCACCGGCAGTGATGATATCTTCGAGGATGAGATTCGCAAACAGGTGATGCTCGCCATTGACGAGGCAGATGTTATTCTCTTTATGGTAGAGGTATCGACCGGTATTACCGACCTCGATATGGCGATGGCAGATATTCTGCGTCGCTCGTCGAAGAAGATATTCCTGGTGGTAAATAAGGTGGACAATTACGACCTTATCTACTCCTCGCACGAGTTCTACTCCTTTGGTCTTGGCGACCCCTACTGTATCAGCTCGATGAGTGGTAGTGGTACTGGCGACCTTCTGGATGCTGTTGTGGCTGCACTGCCCGATGATAAGGCAGACGAGTTGGAGGAGGGGCTTCCCCGAATTACCGTTGTCGGTCGTCCCAATGTAGGTAAGTCGTCGCTCACCAACGCACTGCTCGGCAAGGAGCGCAATATCGTTACCCCCATTGCCGGCACCACTCGCGACTCTATCAACACCCGCTACAATAAGTATGGTTTGGATTTCTACCTGGTAGATACTGCCGGTCTGCGTAAGAAGGGTAAGGTGAACGAGGATTTGGAGTTCTACTCCGTTATGCGTTCTATTCGTGCAATCGAGCACTCGGATGTATGTGTGCTGATGCTTGACGCTTCGCAGGGTATCGAGTCGCAGGACTTGAATATTTTCAGCCTGATTGTCCGCAACAAGAAGGGTTGTGTGATTGTGGTCAATAAGTGGGATTTGATTGAGAAGGACAACAATACTATGCGCGATTGGAAGGAGTTTCTGCAGAAGAAACTTGCTCCGTTCAGCGATGTTCCCGTTATCTTCACCTCGGTAATCAACAAGCAGCGCATCTTGGATGTGTTGCAGACCGCAATCAAGGTCTATAACTCTCGTGCTCAGCGAATTCCCACCTCGGAGTTCAACGAGTATATGCTCCCCATCATTGAGGAGACACCTCCCCCTTCGACTAAGGGTAAGTATATCAAGATTAAGTATGCTTTGCAGTTGCCCTCGCCGACTCCTGCATTTGCATTTTTTGTCAATCTGCCCCAATATATCAAGGACTCCTATCGTCGTTTCCTGGAGAATAAGATTCGCGAGCATTGGGATTTCGAGGGAGTGCCGATGCAGATTTACTTCCGACAGAAATAGTTTGATAATAAGAGGGTTGAGAGTGTTTCGACCCTCTATTTTTTAGCATAATATGAATCCGAAGGTTAGAAGTTTTGCCCTGCCGGTTGCCATTGTGACCGGAGTTATCTTCAATGGCTTTTTTGCCGATTGGAGTTTTCTCTCGCCATACCTGATTTTCGCGATGCTCTACATCACCTTCTCTCGTGTATCTCTCTCGGAGATGAGGGTGGGGTGGTTCCACCTTGTTCTGCTCCTGTTTCAGATAGGGCTTGGCTCGGTGCTCTACTTCCTGCTGCGTGGAACGGGCGAGGTGATTGCTCAGGGAGTGATGATCTGCATCTTTGCGCCTGCCGCTATGGCCTCGGCTGTGATTGGCGGAATGCTCGGAGCAAATGTTACCACGATGACCTCGTTTATCCTGCTCAGCAATATGTCGGTTGCCTTTGGTGCCCCGATACTCTTTGCGCTGACCGATGGGGCGGGTGTTGAGTTAGGGTTTATGACTATGATGTGGCGAGTGCTTAAACGTGTTGCTCCATTGTTGTTGTTGCCTTTGGGATTATCTTGGCTGACAGAAAAATACCTCCCTCGAACTCACGCTTTTGTTAAGGCACATCAGAACACCTCTTTTTACCTATGGGTGGTGGTGTTGGTGATACTTATGGCCAACACTACGAACTTTATTCTTAGCCAGCCAGCAGGTAACTATACAACGGAGATTGTGTTGGCCCTGTCGGCACTTGTGATATGCTTGGTGCAGTTTGCCTTTGGCAGATGGTGGGGTGGTCGTTTTGGCGACAAGGTGGCGGGCGGTCAGTCGCTCGGGCAGAAGAATATGGCTCTTGCCATTTGGCTTACCCAGTCGTTCCTCAATCCTCTTGCATCGGTAGCCCCTGCCGCTTATGTTGTGTGGCAGAATATTGTTAACAGCTATCAACTTTGGCGAAAAAATAGAAGTGCCTAAAATGGATGAAGTTCAAGGCTCTCGAAGAGAAGGTGAGCGGAGTTTACTTATAAGCAAATGAGCATCACCGAGCCGAGAGTAACGAAGAAATTCGCCATTTTAGGCACTTTATCAACCTGACGGATGATTAATAGGTCCTGATTTTAGAATGTAATCTTCACTCCTCCAACAATCGTACGGGGCATTGAGGGACCATAGATATATCCGGCATCCTTATCCATACCGACATCCAAATCCTTCTGGAAGGAGTCGAAGATATTTTTGGCAGCTACACTTATCTCGATATTCGAGGTGGAGGAGAGTTTGAAATTGTAGGCTGCTCTCAGGCCTGCATCGACAAAACTTTCGGTCAAGACCTCCTGGTCTTTCTCTACATATCCTGCATAGTGCTGCACCAGCATAGGGCCTGTGAAGTTGGCATTTGCCGAGAGGGTGAGTGCCGAGGTGGGGTTGTATGTGATGGTCGAGTAGCCGTAGATATCGGGTGCTCGGAACATACGTTTCTGAGGGGTTATGCTCTCATCCTCAGACCACTGCAACGCCTCTTTGTAGCGACTGCGCTGCAAGGTGAGTCCTGCATCGACCACAAAGGTCGGTATGCCCATCTTAAGCTCAAAGTTGACTCCGCTAATAGTGGCACCTGAGGCATTTACTCGCTGCAAAAGGAGGTTGCCCTGGTCGTCGTGGCCGCGCTCAACAAGAGCAAATACATCATCCAGAGTGGTGTGGAAACCCTCAATGAGGAGGTTGCTCTCCCAACTACCGAAGTTGTGGTAGAGGTCCACAGAGCCACTAATGCTATTTGAGTACTCGGGGCGCAGCTCGGGCGAGAGGGTGATGATGGCTACATCGCCACCAACAGCCGCAACGTGCAAATCCTCATCGTAGGCCTGAGGAGCGCGATAGCCACTCGAATAGCTCAGACGAAAGGCTACGGCCTCGCTCGGTGTCCAACGCATAGTCGCGCGAGGGCTGACGATAATCTTCTCCATACGGTTGTGTTTGTCCACACGAGCACCGAGCAGCAGACCGAACTGCTCGCTCTTCCACTCGTTCTGGAAATATGTGCCAAGGCTGATACTCTTCTGGCTGATGATTCGGTTGTAGCCTATCATTCTGTCTTCCAGATTGTTGTATGTGTATTCCGAGCCTAAGGTGAATTGTGCCGGCAAGAGGAAATCATACGAAAAACCATACTGCACACCCGCTGTCAGTGTAATATCCTTGGTCGTACCATAGGCATCGGGGTTGCGGTCTGTGCCGAAATAGCTCTCGCGGTCGATATGCTGAGCCGAGGTGTAGATGTCGAGCGTGTGGCGATAATCAGCACTATATGTGTTGAATTTCAGACCACCACCATTGATTCCGTGGCGCAACTGCTCCGCGAGCAGGCTCTCGTGCGGAGGGATATCCATACTGTTACCACCACGACGGAACTCGCGGATGTGGTGATACTCGGCAGTCAGACGAGAGCGCAGACCGAGTTTGCGATAACCACGAAAACCTATCGTCTCCGAATTGACCATCGGCACCTCCGAGAAGCCGTCGTCGTTGCGGTCGTAGGCCTCGCGGTCCTTCACCACCGAGAAGAGATAGATGCCTGTACGGTGGTCTTCGCTAACAAGCGAGGCGTTGAGTGCTGTGTTGTGCTCTGCCGAGCCATCCTCCATCACGCCTACCGTGCTACTCAGAGTGGTGCTGTTGTAAAGAGGGTCTTTGGTGATGATATTCACCACACCACCAATAGCATTTGAACCATAGAGTGCCGAGCCACCGCCACGAACAACCTCCACTCGCTCAATCATACCTGCCGGGAGTTGCTCCAGACCATATACGGTGGCAAGCGAGCTGAAGATGGGACGACTGTCGAGCAGAATCTGTGAGTACTGCCCCTCCAAGCCGTTGATGCGCAATTGGGGTACGCCGCAGTTCGAGCAGTTGTACTCCACTCGCAAACCCGATTGGAAGTTGAGAGCCTCGGCAACATTTGCCGAAGATGTATTCTCGAAAAGCTTGTTGTTCAATACATTAACAATTGAGGTTGCCTCTTTCTTGTTTACCTCGTTGCGCGAGGCAGTCACCACAACGCTATTCATCTCGATAGCCTCAGGCTCAAGCTCGAAGTGTGCTTCCACCGTGTGACCGGGGATAATCTCCACCTTTCGGGATTGGGTCTTATAGCCAAGAAGTGATACGGTGATGGTCTGGTGGCCCGCGGGGAGGTTGCGGAGGATGAAGTGACCGCTGCCATCGGAGGCAGTGCCTATATTTGTTCCCTCAACCGCAATAGCGACAAAGGGTAGGTGTTCGCCGGTGGTTTTATCAATTGTGTGACCCGCCAGATGGGCGTCACGCTGTGCTTGTGCGTCATCTGTTGCGAGTGCGCACAGCAAGAGTGCGGATAGGAGTCCGCAAATAAATCTTTTCATATTTTCTGTGAATTTCTATGTGTTTGGGATGCACGAACTATCTGTACCCTGCCTTGGGGAGGGGAGTAGTTAGTTCGTATAGTTGTTCGGGTTAGCGTGGTTAGGTTATGCCAGAGCTGGCGGGGCACGCTGATTCTGTACGGAGAGTGTGGTTGCGACGTATCTCTCTGTGTACGACCAAAGTATAGAAATTTCAGATTGTTCGGGAGTGGCGATATGGGCGCAATCGGTTGCGGTAAAGGTGGAGTGGGTGGCCACGGCAATCACCAACAACTCATTTGCCGAGTGGTCGTGTCCCTTCTGCGAGTAGGGGTGAGAGTGTGTTACCGCACCCCACTCGTAGGTGTGAGTGTGGGTGAGGAGAGTGTTGCTCACCAGCTTGCCCACAAAGAGTGTGAGCAACAACAGGGATATGTACTTTGCCTTTTTCACCGCTGCAAAAGTACCTGTTCTCTCCCAGCCGTGCAATACCTAAATGTTGGTAAAATAAGATAGGCAGACCCCTCAAAGAGGCCTGCCTATACTTAGAATATCGGAGCAAAAGAGCTAAATCACGGGGAGTGTGGCGAGTGCCTTGTCAAGACGGCTGAGGGTCTCCTCCTTGCCAATCACCTCACACATCTCATACATACCGAAGCCCTTGCTCTGACCTACAATCGCTATGCGGAATGCGTTCATAATGTGGCCCATATGGATATTGTTCTCCACAATCCACGAGTGGCAAATCTCCTCGGTGTTCTTGTTCGAGAAGTCGTCGATAGCAGCAAGCTTCTCTCGCAGGGTGGAGATAAGGGCGTGGCTGCCCTCTTTCCAATACTTCTTTACAGCCTTCTCCTCATACTCGGTAGGAGCGATGAAGAGGAACGACGACAAATCCCAGAAATCTGCGGGGAAGGTAGCACGGGTCTTGATAAACTCGGCAATCTGAGCCGACTTCTCAATTGAACACTCAATGCCGTGCTCTGCCATCACTTTCTGGTAAGCCTCTGCAAGCTGTCCGCCTGTGCGGGTGTGCATATACTGAGCGTTGAACCACTTGGTCTTGTCGGGGTTGAAGCGTGCACCCGACTTGCCAACTCTGTCGAGCGAGAAGGCAGCAATCAGCTCCTCCATCGAGAAAATCTCCTGCTCGGTACCGGGGTTCCAGCCCAGCAGAGCCAACATATTTACAAATGCCTCGGGGAAATAGCCATCCTCGCGGTAGCCTCGTGCGGTCTCACCGGTGGGCGAAGTCCAGAACAAGGGGAATACGGGGAAGCCCATCTTGTCGCCATCGCGCTTGCTCAGCTTGCCCTGACCTGTGGGCTTGAGCAACAAGGGGAGGTGTGCGAACTCGGGCTGAGTATCACTCCAGCCGAAGGCACGATAGAGGAGATAGTGCAGAGGAAGGCTGGGAAGCCACTCCTCGCCACGAATAACGTGCGAAATCTCCATCAGGTGGTCATCGACAATATTTGCCAAGTGATAGGTAGGGAGGCTGTCTGCCGACTTATAGAGTACCTTATCATCCAAAGTAGAGGTGTTGACCGAGATATGGCCACGAATCAGGTCGTCCATCTCTACAACCTCACCAACGGGCATCTTGAAACGGATAACCCAAACATCGCCACGAGCAATACGCTCCTGCACCTCCTCGGGAGTGAGCGAAAGCGAGGTGGCAAGTTGCTCACGCACAGTGTGGTCGTAGGCAAAGGTCTTACCCTCGGCCTCCATCTGAGCACGCAGTGCATTGAGCTCCTCGGGGGTGTCGAAAGCATAATAAGCATTGCCCGACTCGACAAGCTGCATAGCATATTTGAGATAGATCTCTTTGCGCTCGCTCTGGCGATAGGGAGCGTGGGGACCACCCTCATCTACACCCTCGTCGATGGTGATGCCGCACCAACGGAGCGAATCGAGAATATAACGCTCGGCTCCCTCAACAAAACGATTGGAGTCGGTATCCTCAATTCGAAGAATAAAATCACCACCCGCACGACGTGCAAAGAGGTAGTTGTAAAGGGCAGTACGAACACCGCCCATATGAAGTGGCCCGGTGGGGCTGGGCGCAAAGCGCACTCTCACTCTTCTTTCCATATTTTTATTCACTTAGTTTCGATTTCTTTGTTGTCCTATACGTTGAACAGGAAGTGCATAATGTCGCCATCCTGCACTACATACTCCTTGCCCTCAATGCCGATTTTGCCAGCCTCACGACACGCCTTCTCGCTGCCGAGAGTGGTATAATCTGCATACTTGATAACCTCGGCACGGATAAAGCCACGCTCGAAGTCGGTGTGGATAATGCCCGCAGCCTGAGGAGCTTTCGTGCCACGAGTATAAGTCCAAGCGCGGGTCTCGTCTGCACCGGTGGTGAAGTAGGTCTCCAGGTCGAGAAGTTTGTAGGCCATCTTAATCAGTCGGCTCACGCCCGACTCCTGCAAGCCAATCTCCTCCAGGAATGCCTGACGCTCCTCGTGGCTCTCCAACTCGGCGATATCGGCCTCGGTCGAAGCGGCAACAACCAGCAACTCTGCCTTCTCATCGGCAATTGCACGGCGCACCTGCTCAACATACTCGTTGCCATCCTTTGCGCTATCCTCATCCACGTTGCAGACATAGAGTACGGGTTTGAGGGTCAGCAGGCTGAGGTCGGAGAAGAGTTTCTTGTCCTCCTTGTCCATCTCGACACTTCGTGCGGGCTTGCCCTGCTCCAGAGCTTTCTGGAAAGCCTGCAAGAGTTCCACCTGACGCTTTGCGGTCTTGTCGCCACCTACGGCTGCCTGCTTCTGAATCTTCGACAGACGGTTTTCGATGGTCTCCAAGTCTTTGAGCATCAACTCAGTATCTACGGTCTCCTTGTCGCGTACGGGGTCGATGGTGCCGTCAACGTGGGTGATGTTGTTATTCGAGAAGCAACGCAGAACGTGGATAATGGCGTCTGTGTTGCGAATATTCGCCAGAAACTTATTGCCAAGACCCTCGCCACGCGATGCACCTCTCACAAGACCTGCAATATCTACAATCTCGATGGTGGTGGGGATAACCTTCTTGGGGTTATCAATCTCTGCCAGACGGGTGAGTCGCTCATCGGGTACGGTAATCATACCCACATTTGGCTCAATGGTGCAGAAAGGGAAGTTTGCTGCCTGTGCCTTAGCATTGGAGAGGCAGTTGAAAAGTGTCGATTTGCCGACGTTGGGCAGTCCGACTATACCGCATTGAAGTGACATATCTTTATCTATTATTCTTATAATTGGCGCAAATATACTCATTTCTCTCGATAATTTCCTCTATTATTTGTCTTTTCGGCAGAGAAATGTTAACTTTGAGAGTTTGAAAACGATTCTTGTTTAACGATAAATATAATTAAAGAGAGATATTATGAATTGGAGTGAGATAAACAGACACCTCTCCCTGATGGAGGCTATTGTTGACGAGGCACAGCACTCGGGAGAGATGAGCGTTTTGGAGCGCGATTTATTGCTCGAAACCCTGCGTAAATGTTATGCGGAGGTAAAATACTCGGAGTCGGTGAAGAGTGAGGCTGTTCAGCCCGAGGTGGTGGCAGCTGCTGTTGCTGTTGCCGAGGAGAGGGTTGCTAAGGCAGAGGAGGAGATTACTCCCGAAGCAGAGGTGGAGATTGCTCCCGAAGAGCCTGCCGTGGTGGAAGAAGAGGTGGCAGAGGAAGAGGTTGTAGAGGCTGCTCCGCAGGAGGAAGAGAGAGCAGTCGAAGAGGAGAAACACATTGAGCAAGAGGTTGTTACAACCGTTCGACATAAAATAGACCGTAAGACTATCCGTTCGCTCTATGACGATGACGCTCCCGCTCCGGTGGCTACCTTTGAGCCTGTAACCCAGGAGGTTAAGCCCATAGTGACGATAGCTGCCGAGGAGGAAATCCCTGCCGAGGAGGAGGCTCCCGTATTTGAGATAACCGACGAGGAGGAGGTAGCAGAGGAGAATATCGTCTATATTGAAGAGGAAGAGGAGGAGAGCGCAGAGGAGGAGAGCGCACCCTCACTCTTCGAGATAACCGACGAGGAGGAGTATGAGGCTGAGGCCGAAGAGGAGGCCGAAGAGGAGATTGAGGAGTTGCCATTCAGTTTCCGCGAGATTGAGGAGGAGCCCTCGGAGGAGGTCGCTCCCACCATTGCCGACACGGCGCAACCTGTTACCGTTCTTGGTGATGTGGTAGGCACTGAGCGCACAACAATTGGCGACAGCATAACCCCCAAGGAGGATGTTGCATCGGTAATCGGCAATAGCCAGCTCAGTTCGTTGCGTAGTGCTATCGGCCTGAACGACAAGTTCTTGCTTATCCGCGATTTGTTTGCCGGTGATAACAGTGCATACGAGGCTGCAATCGATGGCTTGGATGGTTGCCAGAGCCTTGACGATGCTATGCTATACATATTTGATAACTTTGCGTGGGACGGTGAGTGTGATGGTGCAAAGTTTCTGACCGAACTGCTCTCGCGTCGTTTTCAGTAATCATTGAGAATAATGGCTAAACTATATCTAATACCCACCCCGATTGGTAATCTCGAAGATATCACTCTTCGTGCTCTGCGTCTGTTGCGAGAGGCCGATGTGATACTTGCCGAAGATACCCGCACAAGTTCGGTGCTGCTCAAACACTACGATATTCAGGGCCACCTGATGGCACACCATAAGTTCAACGAGCACGCCTCGTCGGTGGCGGTTGCCGAGCGTATCGAGGCAGGACAGAAGGTGGTGCTTATCTCCGATGCAGGTACCCCCGGTATCTCCGACCCTGGCTTTCTGCTTGTGCGTACCTGTGTGGAGCGTGGGATTGAGGTTGAGTGTCTGCCCGGGGCTACGGCATTTGTGCCTGCCCTTGTGCAGAGTGGCTTCCCGTGTGACAGGTTCTGCTTTGAGGGGTTCCTGCCACAGAAGAAGGGACGACAGAAACGACTGCAACAACTCGCTGGTGAGCCTCGCTCGATAGTCTTTTATGAGTCGCCATACCGTGTTGTCAAGTGCTTGGAGCAACTTGCCGAGGTGTTTGGTGCGGAGCGCAGAGTGGCAGTCAGTCGTGAGCTGACGAAGAAATTTGAGGAGACCGTGCGTGGCACTCTCTCGGAGGTGATAGCACACTTCAAGGCCAAACCGCCTAAGGGTGAGTTTGTTATCGTCTTGGCAGGTGAGGGTGACCGCTATACTAAAACAGAGGAGGAAGAGGATGATGATGAGTAGTGAGAATGATAAGGCAAAGAGTGGCAAGAGCCATCTGGATAACTTTATCAAATATCTGAAAGAGCGTTTCGACCTGCGCGAAGACAGTGCTTCGGAGCAGGAGGTGGCCGAGAGAGTAGGTAGGGGAGTGGTCTTCAAGGGGACCAACCTCTGGGTACTCATCTTCGCCATTATGATTGCGTCGTTGGGACTCAATGTAAACTCGACGGCTGTAATCATCGGTGCAATGCTCATATCGCCCCTTATGGGCCCGCTGATTGGTATCGGTTTCTCGCTCGGTACCAATGACTTTGAGTTGTTGAAGAATGCGATGCGCAACTTCCTGCTGATGGTGAGTGTGAGTATCGTAACCTCGACCATCTATTTCTTTATCTCGCCTATCACCGTGGCACAGAGTGAGTTGCTGGCACGAATCACCCCTACAACCTATGATGTGCTGATTGCTCTGTTTGGTGGTTTGGCGGGTATGGTGGCACTCACTCGCAAAGACCGCTCATTTGTGGTTGTGGCAGGTGTGGCTATTGCTACCGCCCTTATGCCCCCTCTCTGCACGGCAGGCTACGGCATAGCTACGGGGCAGTTCCGATATTTTATCGGTGCTTTCTACCTCTTCTTTATCAACTCGCTCTTTATCTCGCTGGCAAGCTACGTTATCGTGGTGTTGCTCCACTACCAGAAGAAGACACAGGTAGATAAGGAGAAGGAGAGCAGAGTGCGCAAGATTATGTATGCCGTGATTGTGATTACCATTGTGCCGAGTGTCTTTCTGGCATACGGCATTATCCAACGCACCTCCTTCGAGGAGAGTGCCGACCGCTATGTAACCTCCGTCTTCCACTACAACGATACTATGCTCCTCGACTATCAGAAGAACTACCACTATGATAAACGCAGGTCGGAGATTGTGGTGCGATTGGTGGGTGAGCCTCTCTCGCAGAGTGCCATCGACAATGCCCGCTCGCAGATGGAGAACTACGGATTGAAGAGTACGGACCTCGTTATCCGACAGACCGACACCAAGGGTGAGAGTGTCGATGTTACCGCACTGCAGAAGAGCTATTCGGAGCTGTTGGAGGAGAAGAATGCGCAGATTGCACGCTTGCAGAGTCGTGTGGCATCACTCTCCATACCCGATACGCTGAGTGTCTCCGACATCTCGCGAGAGGCTGCTCAGGTGGTCGATAATGTTGTGTCGCTCTCCATATCCAAACATATCACCTACTCGGTGGAGGGTGTGCCGACAGATACTCTCTTCTACTGCTTTGTGGAGCAGAGGGATAGCCTGAGGGTCGATGTGGAGAGGCTCAGCGAGTGGCTGAAGGTGAGGATTAAGGCAAACGATTTGAGGGTGATTCTGAATAATGAGTAACTACGAAGATAAATATACGCGTAAGCAGAGAGTGGGGGCGTGGTGGCTGATGGCACTATGCAAGGTGTTTGGCTGGTTACCCTATTGGCTTCTGTATCACTGCTTTGCACCCTTTATCTACTTTGTGATGTATCGCCTTTTGGGCTACCGCAAAGGGGTGGTGCGAGAGAATCTGGTAACCACCTTTCCCGAGAAGAGTGCCGAGGAGATTGGGGTGATCGAGCAGAAGTTCTATCGTCATCTGGCGGAGATTGTGGTCGATAGCCTCGACTTGGCAAGTATTAGCCACAAGGAGACGATGCACAGACTCGAGATAGAGAACATCGAAGAACATCTTGAGGCCACACGGGGCAAGGATTGGATTGCTGCCCTTGGACACTATGGCTCGTGGGAGTACTTCTGCGGCTATGGTCTGCGCGATAGGGAGGCTATCGCTATCGGGGTCTATCACCCGCTGAAAAACAAGGCATTCGACCTCTTCTATCGTCGTATGCGTCAGCGTATTGGCGCAGAGCCTGTACCGATGAAACTGCTGCTGCGCAGGCTGATAACTGCCAAGCGTAGTGGCGAGAGATTTGTGTTGGGGCTTATTGCCGACCAGGCACCGCCCAAGAATTATGAGGTGGAGCATTGGTATAACTTCCTCGGTCGCCCAACAACCTTTTTTGGCGGATTGGAGCATATCAGCGCGAGGTTCGGTACGCCTGTTTACTACCTGGATATTGACAAGGTGAGGCCAGGCCACTACGTCGGCCGATTTGTGCAACTCTACGATGGCGTGGAGCAGGTTGGCGAGTATGAGATAACACAACGATATGCCGATGCGCTGAGCGATACGATTCGTCGCAGACCTGAGCTGTGGCTCTGGTCGCACAAGCGATGGAAACAACAACCAAAGAGTAACTAATGCCTTGAAAATCAATATTGTAATACTCAATTGGAACGGACGGAAGATGCTTGCCGAGTATCTCCCGAAGGTCGTTGCGACACTGCCCGATGGGGTGAGGCTCACGGTGGCCGATAATGGCTCGGAGGATGACTCGTTGGCCTGGCTTGCGGAGAACTACCCCGAGGTCGAGAGGGTGGTGCTCGACAAAAACTATGGCTATGCGGGTGGCTATCGCAGGGCGTTGGAGAGGCTCTCGGCGGATGTGTTTATCCTGCTCAACTCGGATGTCGCCCCAGCCCAGGGGTGGGTGGAGAGCCTGACGGCTCCGCTGGCTGACGAGAGGGTGGCAGCTGTCGCACCTAAGATATTGTCGGTGGCTGAGCCTCAGCGATTTGAGTATGCGGGTGCATCGGGCGGATTTATCGACTCGTTTGGCTATCCCTTCTGTCGTGGTCGCATCTTGTCGACCGTTGAGTATGACTCGGGGCAGTACGACACACCCTGCTCGGTCTTTTGGGCTTCGGGTGCCTGCCTGGCGGTGAGGGCTACGGCACTCCGAGAGGTGGGCTCGCTTGACGAACACTTCTTTGCCCATATGGAGGAGATTGACCTCTGCTGGCGACTGTGGAGTGCTGGGTGGCGTGTGATGGTCGAGCCTCGCTCGGTGGTCTATCACCTGGGAGGTGGCACACTCCCCAACAACTCACCCCGCAAACTATACCTCAACTTCCGCAACTCGCTGGCTATGATGTATAAGAACCTGCCTAAGAGGGGGTTGTGGCGTCTGTGGACGAGGATGGTGCTCGATGGTGGCTCGGCACTTGTCTATCTGTTCACGGGGAAGATGGAGTACTTCAAGGCTGTGTGGAGTGCCCATCAGGATTTCCGCAAGATGCGTAGCGACTACCTGAGGGAGGAACGCCAACGTGTGCAGAGCAGGGCTGTTGCCCAACCCGAAGGTATCTACCGAGGCTCCATATTGCTGAGATATCTGCTCGGCAAGAGAGTGTTTGAAAAAGAAGAATAGAAATTCAAAATTAAGTTAAAACTGAGAGTGGTATCGAATTACTCTCAGTTTTTTTTCATTTTGCCCAAAGCCCTTCGTAAGGCAGATAACCTGTTACCTCTGCTGACCCTCGCGACACCTGCCTGCTGCGCAGACAATTGCAGGTTTGACCCACCCCCAGGCCCCCCCCCCGGGGGGGGATGTGTCCCGAGGCAGAGCCTCGGGCAAACTTACGGGCACGACCGATTAATTTTGATGGGAGTAATGGGGAGAGTAGGGAGAGTAGG
>JAZUCV010000018.1:0-18950 GCA_045639285.1 Tidjanibacter sp. | reverse complement strand
ATTTTTAGGCAGAGGGGTTTGGGGAGCCGCGCAGCATACTTATTGTATGTAAGCGGTTACCTAAGCCCCTCTAACACCAAAATTCTCCGCCAAAATCAAAAAAAAAGGGAGCCCGAGACCTCACGTCTAAGGACACCCCTTAACAAACCAATAACTAACAGAACCGCACCCGAGACAGTACTCACGAGCGAGCTGCTCGAGCACACGATTCATCTCTTTACGAGCCTTTTAGGCTACTCTTCCAGCATTTTTTTGCGAGGTGAGCGGAATCACTTTCGCTCACCCCAAAGGTTGTTGGGTGACCGCAGCCACCCAACAGTAGGGTTTAAGTATTACAACTCAATCTTCACCAGAGGCGAGTAGTTGTGACGGATAGTACCGTAGCCCGAACCCGCTGCCTGAACACCGATACGGAAGTAGTAGTTCATGCTGTAGGGGAAGAAATCGGGATAATCCTTGGTGTTGATGGTCAAAGTGTACTCAACGCTGGAATCCACAGCAGCCTTAACACTCTGAACTGCACTACCCTTAATGTCAAACTTAAGCTGGTTGCCCACCCACTTGTCCGACCAAGCGAAGAGGCGAACCTCGTTCAAGGTGATAGCGGGGTCATTCTTACCCTGCTCAACTTTGAACTTAGCAGTTACAACGCCATTATTAGCGGTGATAGTGGGGTTGATAACGCGCAAGAAGGGAGTAACAACGAAGTTACGCTCATTCTTACCAGGCTTAACATCCCACATCTCCTCACCCTCGTAGGGGTAGAAGTTGGTGTTCGAAAAAGCCACGCGATATTTTGCAGCAAAGACCATCTTGTTTGTGTACTCACCGGTATTGGTGATACGCCAGGTCTGAGCACCCTCGCTAGCAAAGCCCTGCTCATAAACAGTAATCTGGTTACCGTTCTGGATATCGGTACCTACGAGAGTAGTTTGATCCTTGCTATCCACGAAGAAACCGTGAACCTCAGCGTTGGGAGCGTCGTAGTTATCGATCTCGCACGAAGTCATTGCAAATGCAAGAGCAGGTACAAGCAATAAAAACAGTTTTTTCATATTCTTTTTACGTTTTTTCGTTTCACAATTTACGGTTACTCTCTATTAGATACCGTCGTTGGGAACAAGACCATTCTTGTTGGTGTTGCTAATACCCTTGTAATAAGCCGAGTTATTGAAGGTATTACCGTTAGCAGCCTGGTCGAAGTACCACTCAGCACGAACATAGATAGTTGCGGGGGTAGCACCGCTCAGATCCTGGATAGGAAGCAGAGCCTTACGGCTTACGTTCTGAACGTTCATCTCACGACGACGAGCCATATCCCACATACGCTGGCCCTCAAATGCCAACTCTACGCGACGCTCTTTGAGTACATTCTCCAAAGTCAGAGCTACATCGGGCATACCTGCACGCTTACGGATATCGTTGAGAAGCTTCTGAGCGTTTGCAGTCTCAGCAGTTGCGTTCGACTCCAGAACAGCCTCAGCATAGTTCAAGATAACCTCAGCAAGACGCAAGTCGATGTAGGTAGTGGTAGTGTTACCATTCTCCTTCATAGGCTGGGGAGCGTTAGCCAAGAATTTCTTCAAGGTAAAACCGGTGGTAGTACCGTTGCAGTTATCCGAGTTATCCATACCGAAGAAGCCCGAAATCTCGGTGTCGCTACCGCCAAGAGCAGCATAATCATTACCGTCAGCACCCTTTACAGTACCTGCACCGTAGATGAGCGAGGTCGAACCGTTGAATGCACCAGCGTAGATGTTGTAGGTAGTACCGCGCCACTGAGCACCGTTGAACACGATCGAAGCGTGGAAGCGAGGATCTTTGTTCTTGAAGGGCTCGGTAGGATCAGCGTAACGGATGTAACCCGAGAAGTCGGTCATACCCTGAGGATTAACAATCGAGTAGTTCTCGTTACCGTCAGTACGGGTAGCGATAGCGCCGTCAGTACCGTCGATATTGTCATAAACGTCAACCAAGTTCAGAGTGGGGTTGTAACGGCCGTGCTTGTGGTAGCCACTACCTGCCTGGTGAGGCGAGTAGTACTCCTCATAGCTGTGGCTCGAACCCTGAGTCTCACCTGCATAGCCGCGGCCGAAGATGAACTCGCTACCACCACCATTGATGAAGATGTTCTGATAGTTCTCAGCAGCCTTGTCAGCAGCGAGCTTGGTGCCGTCGAAACCGTAGAGGCTGTAACCACCCTCAGTGATAACGCTCTTAGCAGCCGAGATAGCCTTTGCGTAGTACTTCGAAGCAGCAGCATCACCATTAGCGAAACCTACGAGGTTCTGCTGAACAGCTGCAGCACCAGCGTTGAAGCTGGGGTTGTACTTAGCTACCGATGCAGCGTGCAGAGCAACGCGCGACTGGAGAGCCAGAGCAGCATACTTCGATGCGCGGAACTTAGCGGGAGCAGCAGCGGGGAGCAACTTAGCAGCCTCGTCCAACTCAGCGATTACAAAGTCCCAAGTAGCCTCCTCGGTCGAACGGGGGATATAAAGACCCTCACTCTTGCCACCATCGTACTTGCTATCGAGAACCTCGGTAATCAGGGGCACACCACCCGAACGCTTAACCATACCAAAGTACATATAAGCACGGATAAAGTGAGCCTCACCCATCATCTCGTTGTAAACCTTCTCGCTGATGGTACCTTTCTCCTTAGCCTCGGGCAGAAGAACAGTCATATAGGTATTCAGGGTACGGATATTGGTGTAGGGCCAATAGGTGTCACCTGCAATACCGTAGTTACGCATAAAGTTATGAGTAGCGTTATCAGTGTAGAACTCGCTGGGGAACAAGGTCGAAAGACCACCATCCCAACCGCGAACGTTGAATCGTCCCTGACGGAAGTTGAAGTCCTCCATAGGCATATTGTAGTAGAGGTTAGCCAATACGCGCTGCAAACCTGCCTCCGAAGATGTGATAACATCCTGCGAAGTCTTGTTCATAGGCTTCAACTCATCGAACATTGCGTCACAACTAACAAGACCAACGGTCAGTACAGTTGCAATTACATAAAATATCTTTTTCATAGTCTCTTCCTCAAAGTATTAGAAGTTAACATTAACACCAACGCTGATGGTTCTCATAAGCGGGTAGGTCAAACCTGCATTCCACGAACCCTCAATACGCTCGGGATCGGCGCCCTTGAGGAGAGGATTACAGATAGTTAAGAGGTTGTATGCGCTAACGAATACGCGACCACCCTGGATACCAATAGCATCGCTTACGTTCTGGGGCAGAGTGTAACCTACCTCGATGTTCTTCAGACGAACATAGGTACCGGGAACAATCTGACGATCGGTGTTCTGCGAATCCTTGGTCTTACCACCGTTGTAGGTATCGTAGTTACGCAATGCAGGCCAGAAACCCTTAACCCACTTAGTGTCGGGATCAAAAGGATCATCACCTACGTTAGCCACGTGCCAACGATCGAGGTACTTCTCATAGGTTGCGGGATAACGACCGTAACCCCAGATATCGTCAACCTTCCACTGGATCGAGTGACCAGCAGCACCCTGGAGCAATATCGAGAAGTCGAAGTTCTTGTAGTTAGCAGCGAAGTTCAAACCAAACTGGTAGGGAGGGTTCGAACCAACAGCCCAGTGCTCCATATCGCGGTCGCTACCATCGAGCAAACCGTTACCATCGAGGTCCTTCAACATAATCGAACCGGGGAGAATCCAGCTGTTACCAACCGAGGTGCTAACCAATGCACCCTCCTGAATCTGCTCCCAATTCTGGTACTGACCCTCCTCGTAGTACCTACGGTCGCGGCCGTTGTAACGATTGGTGGTCGAGCTGGTCCACTTGCTGTACGAAGTGTTGCGAACTGCATCGCTCTCAACGTGCAAGTTCATCGAACGAGCGTAAGTGAAGTTAGCAGTTACCGAGTACGAGAAGTCCGAGCTAACATTGTTGCGGTGAGTCAAAGCGAACTCAAAACCGAAGTTGCGGCTGCTGTCGAGGTTCTCCTGCGAGAACGATGCACCAAGAAGGTCATCGGGAATAACCTGAACACGCGATGCGAGCGAACCTACGTTGGTACGCTGGAATGCGTCGATGCTACCACCGAGCTTGCCACCCCAGAGGTCGAAATCAACACCGAGGTTCAGAGTCTGCGAGGTTACCCAACTCAGACGATCCGAAACGATCTGAGTCGAGTTCATACCGGTAGTTACATTAGTACCGTCGAAAGTATAGGAACCACTGTTACCATAACCTGCGATCCAAGCAAAAGCGCTACCAGCATTCTGACCGGTCTCACCATACGATGCACGAATCTTCAAGTTGTCGATAGCGCTGGTGTTATCCTTAATGAAGGACTCCTCCGAAAGACGCCAAGCAGCCGATACGCTGGGGAACATAGCCCAACGCTTGCCGGGAGCGTAACGATACGAACCATCGTAACGTACCATAGCCTCAACCATATACTTACCAGCATAGTCGTAGTTTACACGGCCGATGTAAGCAGCAGTCTTGGTGTCCTCCCAGTTACCACCGTTGGTAGCGGTCGAAGCATCACCCTGATCGAGGATGGGGTTGGTAAACATAGCGTAGTTACGAGTACCAGTCACCCAGTTGTTGTGGGTGTGGTCCATCTCGGCTACCAAAGTAGCACCTACAGTGTGGTCACCAAACTTGTTGTTGTAGTTAATCTGACCACGGGTGTACATACGCCAGTTCGAAGTCAGCTGGCTCTGATACCAGTCGCTACCGAAGGTCGAAACGTATGCGTCAGTGTAGTAGTCGTAGAGAGCGTAGCTCTTCTGGAGCGACTGCTTCTCCCAAGTGCGGAAGTCGTATGCAACCTGTGCCGATGCGGTCAAACCCTCCAAGAAGGGAGCCTTATAGGTCAGGGTAGCGGTGTTCTCAAAACGACGGTTCTGAGTCTCGTTGTAACCATCTACATCGGGATCGATCAGAGCTGCCAAGTTCTTACCCTCGGGAGCAAGATAGGTGTAGTGGTTCTCGTTGTCCAAAGTGTGCCAGCCTTTACCACGCTCGTTAACCAACAGAGTCTTGTAGTTCCAGATGAACTCCTCGCGGTTCTGACGACGATCGTCCAGACGAATCGAAGTACCAACCTGCAACTCGAGGTTATCGGTCAACTTAGCGGTAAGGTTGTTACGAATGTTGGTACGCTTGTACCAGCCGATGTTGCTCTTCAAAAGACCCTGGTCATCGTTGAAAGCAACCGAGGTGAAGAACTTAATGTTGTTAGTACCACCACGAACGGTGAGGTTGTGGCTCTGGTTAACAGTCCAATCTCTCATAAAGAGGTCATACCAGTCAAAGTCGGTGTAACCAACCTCGCCCTTCTGGTACTTCTCGAGGATAGCAGCGTCGTACGAGGGAGCCATCTTATCGTTGGCGTTCATCTCGTTCTGCAACAGACGGTAGGTATAAGCATCTACAGTAGGCTCGATAGCGGTAGGAGTCTTGAAAGATGCGGTACCCGAGTAGCTAACGCTGGTGCGACCTGCCTGACCCTGCTTAGTGGTCACGAGGATTACACCGTTTGCAGCACCCATACCATAGATAGCAGCCGATGCGTCCTTCAGTACGGACATACTCTCGATATCGTTGCTGTTGAGCTGTGCCAGGTCGGCAGCATCACCACGAGCAACACCATCAATAATAATCAGGGGCGAACCGTAACCACGGATGCTCAACATATTGTTGAACTCACCGGGCTCACCACTCTGCTCACGAATAAGCAGACCGGGAATCTTACCCTGTACGTTATTAATAAGGTTGTTGGTCTTGGTCTGAGTAATCTCCTCACTGGTGATAGCCGAGACTGCACCCGAAAGAGTAGCCTTCTTCTGAACACCATAACCAACGACAACTACGTCCTCGATGGCCTGAGCATCCTCAACGAGTACTACCTCAATAGCAGTACGATTGTTCACAGGAACAACCTGAGTAAGATAACCCACGAAGGATACCTCCAACGAAGCCGATGCGGGAACATTGCTCAAGGTAACGGTACCGTCAACACCGGTATTGTCACCATTGGTTGTTCCAGCAACCATAACAGTTGCACCAATTACCGGACCATTAGCGTCGGTCACAGTAACAACTACTGTACGGTTCTGCTGAGCCTCACTGACAGCTGCCTGTGCGCTCGATGCGCAAAGGATGCTGGCTGCGAGTCCCATTATAAAAAGAATTTTACTAAAAGATTTTTTCATACTACTTAATTTAGTAAATTGATTAGTAATAGTTTCTGTCCTAGGCATTTAACTACCCGGACTTAGAAACCGGGTTTTTGTTTGGTGAACCGACTCTTGCCAACCGCTTGGGCTTAGGTCGATTCGTTTTTAGTCTTAGATGTGATACTTGTTTGGTTTTACATCATAGGCAGTTTGTTGAGTTTTAGGTTAATAAATTCAGTTAATTTTAGTGTGTTTCACGTGTGTCTTTAATCCGGCCTCCCGGGCGGGGCGTTTGCCCCGCCACGAAAAGCAATAGGTAGTTTAATTTTTGTTTTAGCAGACTCCCTGTATTCACAATAATTCTCTCTAACACAATTACCCTAACAGCGAGTCTATATATCTATTCGACCATCAATGGTCTGTTACTGTCAACTGCTCCTAAGAGCAGATAAATGGGCTTATTGGCTGCAAAACTTACAGTTCGAAATCACCAATTTGCCTTCAACGTGTCTAACTAACCCTTAAATGCGCTTATATTCTTAACTACAAACCATTTAACAATCTATCACAGATGTTAAATTAACTATATAAACTCAAATTATGAGCGCACAACCAAAAAGCCGAGAATACTCGGAAGGTTTTAGCAAAAATAGTAATTTATTTTATATATGATTCTACTTTGAGGTATTATTTTTTCACATAACTCAATTGTTAAATTGCTATTTAGTTGTATTTCAATATTTTAATACTATAAATTTTTACAATTTTTTTATTTGTTTTTACAATAAATGTTCAATTTTGGGCGCAAAAATAGCCCAAAAAGACAATTATCGGGCGACTAAGAGAGAGAGAGAGAGAGAGAGAGAGAGAGAGAGAGAGAGATTGTTTAAACAAATATAATATATTGCCGCTTTACATTCTCAGGGTAAAATAATTTATCTGTTAATTCCCATTTGATGCAACCATTTCTGACTATACCTATAAATATATATACGTGCGTGTAGAAGAGGTATGGGCATAAGAAAAGGCAGAAGTTTATATTTAAAACTTCTGCCTTGCGTAGAGCCGCAAGCGGGACTTGAACCCGCGACCTCTTCATTACGAGTGAAACGCTCTACCAACTGAGCTATTGCGGCACTCTCGGAGGGCAAATATACTTGTACTTTCCCAACAATCCAAAATTTTTGTCTGTTTTCGGTCACAAGCCGTGGGAAACTCATCTCTTTTGAGTAACTTCGTGCCGAGAGCCACAAATGGCACAAAACAGACTATGGAGAAATTTCAACTGATACCCACATCCCCCGACCTCTTCGGCATCGAGTGTGCCGAGGGATTCTCATTTGCCGACACTCTGCGCCGCGCAGCACAGCAGGAGCGAGCTGGCAACTTCGACAAGGCGTGTGCAACCCGCTTTGAGGCAGTGAGCCTTCTGGCCGACTCATTTGGTGATGAGGAGGAGCCCGAACTCGATTGGAGCGACACAGAGGCGCGTGCAGCCATTGAGTGCACAGCGGCCTCGGCAGTCGATTTGTTCCTTGCGGGCGAGTGGGAGCTCTCGGCAGCAACAGCAGAACTTGCCCTCACCCTCGACAGCGAAGACCACCTCGGCACCACACAGACCCTCGCGTGGGACTACCTTGCCCTCGGCGATATGGAGTGTTTCCACGACCTTGAGATTGACCTCGACGAGCGCAGCGACTACAAAGCGGTGATGAACATCTGGGCAGCACTGATTGAGAATCGCAAGGGCGACCTCGGCAAAGCAATCTCCAATCTGCGCACCCGCCATCCCGAACTATACACCGAATTTTGTTCTGAGGCTCACCCCATAACCCCCGCCTACACTGCGGATTTGGAGAGCGAACGTCCCTCACGCGCCACCCGCGCCCGCAGGCTGTGGCTGGCAACCGAAGTTCTTTGGACAAATTTCCCTGAGGTGATAAACAGCATAAAAGGCTAACTTACAGTGTGTTGCACCGAACAAATATTCCCGTGGGGCGACACTCGTCGCTTCAACTCCTACTCCCGCTACACCCGCGAGCAGTTTGGTGCGCGCGTGCAGAAGATAGCGGTAAGTAGCGGTCTGACCTGCCCCAATCGCGACGGCAAGGTGGGCACGGGCGGTTGCACCTTCTGTCTCAACGAGGCCTTCACACCCTCCTACTCCACCCCGCAGCTAACTATTACCGAGCAGATTGAAAACGGCATAATGTTTCACGCAAAGCGTGGGCGCGAGAGTGAGTGCCGATTGGCCTACTTCCAGTCATACTCAAACACTTACGCCCCTGTGGAGGAGTTACGCGCACTCTACGACGAGGCACTCGCCCACCCCGCAATATCGGGTCTGATAGTGAGCACACGCCCCGACTGCATCACTACCGATATTCTCGACCTGCTCCAGGAGTATCAGAAGAGAGGAGTCTATGTGGCGGTTGAATATGGGGTGGAGAGTGTTTATAATCAGACACTTGCAGAGATTAATCGCGGCCACGACTTCGAGTGTGCTCAGAGGGCGATTGCGCTCACCGCCGAGCGTGGCATTCCCGTTGGTGCTCACTTCATCCTGGGCCTGCCCCGCGAAACAAGAGAGATGATGGTGGATGCAGTCGATATTATTAACTCGCTGCCTATCAATACGATAAAACTACACCAACTCCAAATTTTCCGCGGAACGGCAATGGCCGAGGATTTCCGCACAGCCCCCGACAAGTACCACCTGATGTCGCTCTCGGAGTATCTCGACCTGCTGGCAGATATTGTTCGTCGCCTGCGCGAAGATATTGTGATAGAGCGTTTTGCGAGCGAAGTACCTCACCACTACCGCCTCAATGCCGGCTGGGGCATCAAAGGCCACGACCAACTGATACAACTCCTCGAAGCGAGCCTCGCCTCGCTCGGTGCACATCAGGGCGACCAATATAACCAAACACCCGATTACAGATGAATACCTATAAGACAGAGGCCATTGTGCTTCACACCATCAAGTATGGCGATTCGTCGGTAATCGCCTATATGCTCACCTCGCTCTATGGCCGCCAAAGTTATATAGTTCAGGGAGTTGGCAAGGGCGGCGCGCGTGGCAAGAGCAAGAAGTCGGCACTCCTGCAGCCGATGTTCCCCCTCGAAATCGTGGGGCTCACCTCCTCGAAGATGGAGCTGCACCGCATCAAGGAGGTGCGACTCCTCGAACCCCTCTCCTCGCTCCCGTTCGACATCGCCAAGAGCACCATCGCACTCTTTATGGCGGAGGTCGTCTATCGCCTTGTCAAAGAGGAGCAGCCTGATAGCGAACTCTTTGATTATGTGCGTTCTACGGTATTGGCTCTGGATGGCGCCACCGAGGGTGTAGCCAACTTCCATCTCCGATTTTTGGCGGGCCTGAGCCGTCACCTCGGCTTCTACCCCACCAACGAATACGAGGAGGGCAATTACTTCGACATCACCGAGGGTTGCTTCACCCCCATCCAGCCGATGCACGGCCTACACTTCGCCAAGGCAGAGAGTGCCCTGCTCGACAAGATGTTGCACACCCCCTTCTCCGAGCTCGGCACCATTCGCCTTTCGCGCACCGAGCGTTCCAACTTCCTCGCAGCAATGCTGCTCTACTACGGCTTCCACCTCGACGCCATCAACCAAGTAAAGTCGCTCAAAATTCTGTCGGAGATTTTCTAACTCCACAAGTACCTATTATATAAAAAGAGAGTAAGGCAAGATTAGGCAGGAACCACTCCCCGCCCCAACACCCTAATACTCTGACCATTACAAAACAAACAAAAAATTTTTCTAAAAAATAACTAAAAAATTAGTTGAAACTAAAAATTTAGTTATATATTTGCAGTGGAGATTAATTACTAAACTCTCCGCTGACAAATAAGAAAGTTGTACAACAAAATAGACAAAAAATGGAACAGACAATCAGAGAACTCACGCGCGCAGAGTTGGAGGTGATGCAAATCATCTGGGAGCGTGGTGGCGCACTTGTCAGCGAGGTTATCGAGCAGATGCCCGAGCCCAAGCCCGCAACTACCACCGTTTCGACAATCATCCGCATCCTCGAAAAGAAGGGTTTTGTATCCCACACCTCCGAGGGTCGCTCGTTCCGCTACCACCCGCTGGTGAGTCGCGAGGAGTACACCAATGTATTTATGAGTGGTGTGCTGAGTAACTTTTTCGGCAACTCCCTCTCGCAACTCGTCTCTTTCTTTGCCGAGAAGGAGCGTATCTCCAGCGGTGAGATGGACGAGATACTCGAAATTCTCCGTCGCGACGAACAGAAGTAGCACCTCAAACCCACTACGACAATGAAAGAGAGCCTTCAATACCTGTTTGAGATGTTGGTTTGCAGCGGTCTGTTCGCCTTGCTCTACTACACCGTAGTTCGTGGTCGCACCTCCTATCGCACCGAGCGATTTTGGCTGGTCGGCACCTCGATAGCGTCCGCAGTGATACCTCTGCTCGCCATCCCTTTGTGGCCCGCACAGACGGTATTTATCAATGTGCCCGTCATCGAGCCAACAACGATACAATTGGTGGAGGTTGCCGAAAAGGCGTCGCGCATCTCAATAAGCACGGTAGCAGCAATCATCTACACTGCAGGGATAGTGATTGGTATTGCGCTGATTATCGCCGAGATAGCAAAGACTCTCAACCATCGAAACGGTGCAAATCGAAGTGAGGAAAATGGTATAAAAATTTACTCTTCGGCAAAGATTCGCTCGCCCTACTCCCTCTTCCGCAGTATCTACCTGCCCGAGGGACTGAACGAGGAGGAGCGCAGGATTGTGGTACTCCACGAGAGCATACATATTGCCCATCGCCACTCCGCAGAGCGTGTTGTGATGGGGTTGCTCAAAGCATTGTTGTGGATAAATCCCTTTGTGTGGATGGCACAACACTCACTCGGCGAGGTTGAGGAGTTTGAGGTCGACAGAGAGTTGCTCGACAAAGGGGAAAACTTGACTGAATACAGAAAACTTATTATAAAACAACTTTTTGGCTGTAATCCGGATATAGCCAGTGGGTTGGGTAATTCATTAACCAAAAAACGATTTATTATGATGACAAAAAGAAGAGAGAGTGGCTTGGGTAGCCGTATTCGCACCCTGTCCATCGTTCCCGCAGCAGCACTGCTTATCGCTACTTTTGGTTGTACCCGCACCAATGCGCAGGAACCCCAAGAGGCTAACGAGAAATTGGAGGAGGTTGTAGTTGTCACTTATGGCGACAACGAGAAAAGCCCTGAGACTATCGACAGACTGATTCTTGTTGACGGAGAGGTTTGTGAGAGTATGAGTGATATCGCACCCGCCGACATAAACTCAGTAACACTTCTGAGTAAGGGTTTGGAGGATTATGTAGCACGCTACGGCGAGAAAGCCAAAAATGGAGTTATGATTGTTGAGACCAAAGCAGCCGCTGCCACTAAGGGTGATTCGCGTCCTGCATCGGAGGAGGTCAAGGAGGCTTGGGCAGGTCGCCAATTCGCATCGTTCGACGGCGGTGGTGTCGAGAACTTCCTGAGGTGGATACAGCAGAACATTATCTATCCTGCTGAGGCAATAGAGGCACAAGCATCAGGCAAGGTAATCATTACATTTGCAGTCGATACAGATGGTAGCGTAGTAGATGCAAAGGTTGAATCGTCGCCCAACAAATCGCTCTCCGACGAGGTTTTGCGACTGATGAACAAAGCTCCTAAGTGGACTCCTGCGACAGACGAGAGTGGCAACAATGTTAAAACCAAGTTTACACTGCCCGTAGCATTTGCACTGAAATAACCGAAAGGTAGATACAAATTTTCTAACGAAGAGCCGAGTCGGGGAAATCCCTGCCTCGGCTTATTGTTTGCTTATTTTGAGAAAAAACTGTAAGTTTGTAGAGCAAACGACTAAAACACACCTAAAATGCAGAAATCATATCTCGCCCTCGACCTCGGGGGCACAAAACTTCTCATTGGCGAAGTAGCAGCCGATGGCGCAATCATCGCATCCAAGAGTTACCCCACAGGGCCTATCGACCAGCAGAGGGCAGCAGAGGTTATATTCGCCTCTGTGGACGATTTTTTGGCTACCGAGGGGGTTAAAAATCCAGATGGCATAGCGGCAATAGGCATTGGGCTTATCGGCCGAATAGACTCACCAGCAGGACTTTGGTGTCAGATAGACTCCCTGCGCACAGCACCTCTGCCACTCGCATCGATGGTGTCGAAGCGTTATGGGGTGCCCTGCTACATAGACAACGATGTAAAGTGCGCAACACGCGCCGAGCAGCTCTTCGGCATTGGTCGTCAGACACGCGACTTTATCTACATCAACATAGGCACCGGCATTGCGGCAGGCGTGGTGACAGAGGGTCGTCTGATACGCGGCAGTCACCACAACGCAGGCGAGGTGGGCCACACATCGTCCGGCATACATCTCGGCATAGATTGCATCTGCGAGCGCAGGGATTGCACCGAGCTAATATCGGCAGGAGTGGGTTTCGACGCCTGTGCGCGACTGCTCGCCCCGGCCTACCCCGAAACGAAGCTTGAGATTCCCGCCGAAGGACGTGTAGATGTGCGCAAGGTGGTGGCGCTGGCCGAGAGTGGCGATGCGCTATGCGCACTCCTCATAAACAATGCGGCACAGGCCGCTGCCGACCTTATAATGAACCTGGTACGCGTAAGCGACCCCGAGGCAGTGGTGTTGGGCGGTGGCATCGTGTCAAACGACTACATCTGGGACAAGATAACCGCACTCCTCGGAGCGCACACGATGCGTTTTGTGACACTCGGTACAACACGCACCTCACTCGATGTACGCCATATCGGCCTAATAGGCGCAGCAGCCGTAGCGATGCAACAATCTGAATAACAAATAAATACATCTAAGCAAAATGAAACTGAAAATCACAATCGCCGCCAATGAGGAGGTATTCGACCGTATAGCTGCGGATCGCATACTCGACGAGATGAAGTCCAACCCCTGCTCCTGCATCGGCTTCTCGACAGGTCAGACCACAAAGAATATGCATGCTCTGGTTGCTGCCGACTATGCTGCGCAACCATTTAAGACTGACACACTTACACTTTTCAATGTTGATGAGCTGACAAACCTGCCCCGCTCCTACGACGGCTGTTGCTACACAATGATTAAGGCGCAGGTGTGCGACCCCCTTAACATCCCTGAGGAGAACTTCATTATGCCCCAGACCATCAGCGACGACTACGAGAGGGAGTGTCGCGAGTTTGTTGATGAGCTGGAGCGCAGAGGCGGTATCGACCTACAGATTCTGGGACTTGGCACAAACGGCCATATCGGTATAAATCAGCCGGGTACACCCTTCGGCAGCAGGGTGTGGGTATCGCCTATGGACCCCATATTCGAGGCCCGCGTGCGCAGAGAGACAGGGGTGCCCGACGACCACTATCTGGGTGGTCTGACGCTCGGCATTGCCGACATTATGCACTCGCGACGCATTGTGCTTGTGGCCAAGGGCACACACAAGGCGGAGATGGTACGCGGAATGATTGAGGGACCTGTGACCGAAGATTTGCCCGCATCGGTGCTGCAGCTACACCCCAACTGCGAGTTTCTTATCGACAAGGATGCTGCATCACTCCTCTCACCCGAGGTAGTAGCAACAGCAATATACATAGAATAAGGAAGTTATGGCAACAAACACCACAACAAACCCCTCGGGCAGGCTGACAACAATAGACCTGCTCCGAGGGCTGACAATGCTCCTGATGTTGCTTGTCAACGACTACGCAGGAGTTCGCGGCCTGCCACACTGGTTCTACCACGCAGCCTCGAACGAGGATATGCTGGGGCTATCCGACATTGTCTTCCCCGCCTTTCTCTTTGCGCTCGGCCTATCGATACCCTTCGCCCTGCAAAAGCGCATCGACCGTGGCGATAGTCTGCTGAGCACCACGGGGCACATCCTGCTGCGCAGTGCCGCCCTGGTGGTGATGGGCCTGTTTACGGTAAATCTCGAGAACTATGGCGGTGGCGCGCTCCCCTACCCCGTATGGGAGGTGCTGATGATCGTGGGCTTCTTCCTCGTGTGGAACGACTACCCTCGCTCCGTAACTCCCCGTCGCAAAGGCCTATGGTGGGCACTGCGCGGTGTGGGCATAGCACTGCTCCTCACACTATTCCTGCTCTACGAAGGCCACGAGGGGGTGCCCTTCCAGCAACACTGGTGGGGCATCCTGGGACTCATAGGTTGGACATATCTCGTGTGCGCACTGCTCTATATGGTTGTGCGTAGCTCGCTGTGGGTGGCCATTAGCGTATGGGGCGTGGTGGTGCTCCTCGCCTTCCTGCAACACTCAGGCATATCACCTCTCTCCTTTGTGCCGAGCGACTGGACACTCCACGCCTTCGGCATGACAGGCATCGTCGTATCGATGCTCCTGCGCCACAACACCGCAAAAGGTAAAAACCCCAGATTGTTTATCGGCATACTATGCGCTGCAGCAGTAGTGATGTTCGCAGGCTACCTACTATGCCACCCCCACTGGATTATCTCCAAGATTCAGGCAACACCCACCTGGCTATGCCTATGTATGGCAATATTCCTCCCCGCAGTGGCACTCATATACGCACTGACCGATATGCGAGGCAAACACCACATATCACGCTGGATAGCACCCGCAGGTAGCGCAACACTCACCTGCTATATGATACCCTACCTCTGGTACGGCATAGACACCCTGTTGGGCATACCACACCCCGCAGCACTGTGGCACGGCGCACCCGGGTTCTTCCGCGCACTCATATTCGCCCTACTATGCGTATGGATAGCCGGTATGCTGTCAAAAATAAAAATCAAATTGAAATTGTAGTTTTCTCCGCTTTTTGTAAAAAGCATTTTGCCCCTTTTTTTGGTCGCTTTTTGTAAAAAGCTCCGCAAAAACTTCTGTGCTATTTAGTTTGCGGGTTTAGGAATAGCCTACGGCTACTTCAATAAAAAAGAGAGATATGTTCTGTTCAAACAAGTTTGACAGTCCCATATCTCTCTTTCTTATTGCACCATCTACAATGGCGTTCCCTAAACCCGAGAAACCTAATTGTTACTCAAAGAGTTTAATCGGTTATCCCTAAACTCCTTACTCTCCCTATTTATTCTCAAGGTACTCGGCAAAGATTTGTGCAGCACTCTCCACCATCTTTGCGCAGGGGCGTTTCTTATAATATTGTTCGGTGCGCGCCTCGGGTGTGGTCTGTGTAGCCTCAGCGGGAAGTTGTTCGGCGGGCTTGCGCAGGCCGAGCAGTTCACCACAATTGAGCGAGCCGTTTATCTCCTTGAATTGGCTGGCGAGGGCCTGGACAACGTCATATGTTGCCCCCTTTGCCGCCACATCGGGTGTGGTGTTGCCACTCTCCAACCCTGCGAGCAGGAACATACCGCACGCCGCACCGCAGGTCTCGCGCATACGCCCTATGCCCGCACCAAAGGGGGCGGCCATACGCAGAGCGAGCTCCTCGCTGAGGCCGTAGTGGTCGGCAAAGGCCGCCACTACGCTCTGCGAGCAGTTATATCCTTTGTGGAAGAGCTCTATGGCTCTCGCCACACGTTTCTCATTATCGGGGCTCATTGCCGAGGTGGAGGTCGAAGTAGTTGGTAACCTTATGCATCAGGTGTACGCGGTCTATGCCCGAAACATTGTGAGGATGAGTGGGATAGGTGAAGAAGTCGAGCTGCACGCCATTGTTGATACACTCATAGATGAAGTTGAGGCAGTGCTGCCATACCACCACATCGTCCACTGCGCCCTGACAGATGAGCAGGTCACCTTTCAGGTTGGCCGCCTTGTTGATAAGGCTGGTCTTCTCGAAGCCCTCAGGGTTAATCTCGGGGTTCTCCATATATCGCTCGCCATACATCACCTCGTACCACTTCCAGTCGATTACGGGACCACCCGCAACACCCACCTTATAGATATCGGGGTAGTTGGTCATCAGCGAGATAGTCATAAATCCGCCATAGCTCCAGCCGTGTACGCCAATGCGCTCAGCATCCACCCAGGGGTGCGAGGTGAGCCACTCGATACCCTTCACCTGGTCGGCCATCTCAGCCTGACCGAGCTGACGGTGTGTCTCCTTCTCATAGGCTGCGCCGTGGTAGGGAGTGCCTCGGTTGTCCATCACAAATACCACATAGCCGCGCTGTGCCATATACATCTCCCAACGGCTGGTGCCACCAAGGAAGGTATTGGAAATCAACTGAGTATGAGGACCGCCATATACATAGACGATTACGGGATACTTCTTCGCGGGGTCAAAATCGATGGGGCGGATAAGTGCGTAGTGGTTGTCATACTCGCCATCGGCACTCTTGATGGTACCCATCTCCACGGGGAGGTAGTTGTGGTTGGGTGCGGGGTGAGGTGCACGGAAGAGTTCGGTGCGCTTCTTGCCGTCGGTCGAGGCAAGCTCGATAACGCGGGGCACGTTGAGCGACGAGTAGGTGTCGATAAAGTATTTACCATCAGGGCTTACCGAACAACTGTGAACACCCTCGGCAACGGTCAGTCGCTCCATCTTACCTGTACGCAACTCCACGCGGCAGAGGTGGTTATCCACAGGCGACACCTCGCGCGAGGTGTAGTAGATGTGGGTCTTGGTCTGGCAGAGATACTCAACATCTGCATCGACAGCGGTCAGGCGCTTGGGCTCGCCACCCTCAGTAGAGCCAAGATAGAGGTTCCAATAGCCATCGCGGTTGTCGGTGGCGTAGATGAAACGGGTGGGGTCGCCATTGAGGAAGACGAGGGGGTGCTGGGGCTCAACGAACTTGTCGTTGTGCTCACTGAAAAGACGGCGCACAATCTCACCTGTCTTTGCCGAGTAGGCATTGAGGTTCATATTCTTCTGCAAACGGTCGAGCACCTGGATATAGACGAGGTCGCTCTCGGGGCTCCAGGTGATATTGGTGAGGTAACGCTCCTCGGTGAAGTCGGTAACCTGTGCCCACACGGTCGAGCCTGTTGCAAGGTCGTAGATACCGAGCTGTACGTGCTCGGATGGCATACCGTTCATCGGGTACTTAATCTCGCGGAGCGTGCCTGTGCGGGTAGTGATGTCGAGCAGGGGGAAGTCGGTCACACGACTCTCGTCCTTGCGATAGAAAGCGATCTTCTTGCCATCGGGCGAGGGGAAGATACCGCCGCTGATGCCGAACTCGTTGCGGCTCACACTCTGGCCACTCACAAAGTTGGGGTCGGTATCATTGGTAATAGCCTTCTCATTGCCCTCAGCATCAACCCAATAGAGGTTGTTGTCGCGGGTGTAGGCATAACGACCGCCACCCAGCGCAGTGGCGTTTGACTCGTAGGGTGTAGCCCACTTGCTCACCACCTTGCCCTCCTTGATATCTACTTCGAGGTAGTTACCGCTCGCGTTGAATACAAGGTTGCCATCGCTCCACGCAAAACGGGGGAAGGAGCGCAACTGCAAACCGGTGATGCGCGCCAACTCCTCGGTGGTGATAATATCGGTGGTCTTGCCATTTTTTGGCGAGGTAGCTTTGAGGGTGTTGCCCTCTACAAAGGTGTAGGCGGAACTATCGTCGCGCCAGGTGAAGGAACGGCTCTGAGTGGCAACGCCTGTGCCGAGTACCGCCTCCTCCATTGTGAGCAGTCGTCGCTCCTGCTCCTGAGCGTGGGTTGCTATGGGGGCCATCAGCGCAGCCGCCATCAACACGATAAAAAATCTCTTCATTTTGCTTTGTTATTTATTGATTGTATTACTATCGGGGTTGTTTCTTTGTCAAAAGTAAAAAGAAAAAAGGAGAATAACAAAAAGAGGCGAAGGAGTGCGAGTAATGAGGCTAATCTGAGAATTATGGGGAGTACAGGAAAAATGCTCAAAAACATATAAGCCTCTTAAAATTCAATAGAGCCAGCTGGTCACAAAAAAACACTCTTTTATCATACTCATGGGTGGCATTTTTGCTACCTACAAAGCCATTGAATACTGATATCACCCAACACACAAATCTCCACTCCATACTCACGGGTAGTAATTTTGCTACCCATGAAACCATCTTCTGTCTATTCACTCTTGATTTAGCACACAAAATACTCACGGGTAGTAATTTTACTACCCATGAAGTTATTAAGTAATCCCGCCGAAATAAACAATCTAGGCCCCACATACTCGCGGGTAGTAATTTTGCTACCCGTGAAACCATCTTCTGTCTATTCTCTCTTGATTTAGCACACAAAATACTCACGGGTAGCAAAATTGCTACCCGTGAGTACAATGAGTGACTCTAATACCTTTTCATTATAGGTATATCAATTGCTGGCAGTAAAAATGCTACCCAATAATATGACTGTAATAATGGTGGTATTAATTATTAAAGTTTTACCTCTTGCAACTTTCTACCAAGTTGATGAAGAAATTCTTCAATCTCTTGCATACGTTCAGGCGAAGGGTATTTCCTTCCGTTGACATAGTGCTGTAAAAGTTTCTCGCTAATACCCATCGATTGCGCTACCTGACGAATATTTAATTCGGGAAATTGACGAAACAGAGCTACCACTGGGTAGTCGCCAATAAACATAGGTTTATTATTCTCCATAATCTTTCCATTTATACAAAAATAGTGATTTCAAATAAGTTATGCAAGGCTTTTGTATGCCGAGGTAGTAATTTTACTACCCATGAAGCCACTGGGCATCCTAAACAACCAATCACAACCCCACTTATTCACGGGTAGCATTTTTGCTACCCGTGAAGCCATCGGGAACTGATAGCACACTAAAGATACATTGTTGGCGGGGTGAATTAT
>JAZUCV010000017.1:0-6119 GCA_045639285.1 Tidjanibacter sp. | reverse complement strand
GGCAAGACCGCCCGCCTCCTTAGCCTCGGGCGAGAGCTTGATATCTGTACCACGACCTGCCATATTGGTAGCGATGGTTACCTGACCAGCACGACCCGCCTCGGCAACAACCTGTGCCTCCTGAGCGTGCTGCTTTGCATTAAGCACATTATGCTTGATACCGCGAATCTTCAAGATGCGGCTCAACAGCTCCGAAACCTCCACCGAGGTAGTACCCACCAATACGGGGCGACCCTCGCCAACCAGGCGAACAACCTCGTCAACCACAGCATTATACTTCTCTCGCTTGGTCTTATAGAGGATATCATCCCTGTCGTCACGCAGAATAGGACGGTTGGTGGGGATAACCACTACATCGAGTTTGTAGATACTCCAGAACTCGCTTGCCTCAGTCTCTGCGGTACCTGTCATACCACCCAGCTTGTGGTACATACGGAAGTAGTTCTGCAGGGTGATGGTAGCAAAAGTCTGAGTTGCAGCCTCAACCTTCACGTGCTCCTTAGCCTCGATAGCCTGGTGCAGACCATCCGTGTAGCGACGACCCTCCATAATACGGCCGGTCTGCTCATCGACAATCTTCACCTTGTTGTCGATAACCACATACTCAACATCCTTCTCGAACATCGAGTAGGCTTTGAGCAACTGGTTTACAGTGTGTACGCGCTCCGAACGGATAGCGTAGCTATTGATGATCTCGTCCTTGCGAGCAGTCTTCTCCTCAGCCGAAGCATCGCTCTTCTCGATGATTGCCACCTCCGAGCCGATATCGGGCAACACAAAGAAACCATCCTCACCAACAGCGTTGGAGAGCACCTCGTGACCCTTATCGGTGAGTTCTACGGTATTCATCTTCTCCTCAATCACGAAGAAGAGTTCGTCGGTAATCTCGTGCATACGGCGGTTGTTATCCTGCATATAGACAGCCTCCGTCTTCTGCAAGAGCACCTTGATACCCTGCTCGCTGAGGAACTTAATCAGTGGCTTGTACTTGGGCAGACCCTTGTGAGCACGCAACAGCAGGATACCACCCTCCTCGGTGTTACCCTCGGCAATGAGTTTGCGCGAACGAGCCAACAGGTCGTTCACCATCTGACGCTGCATAGTATAAAGACGCTCCACAAAACCACGATACTGGTCGAAGAGCTGATCCTCACCCTTAGGCACAGGACCCGAGATAATCAGAGGGGTACGGGCATCGTCAATCAACACCGAGTCCACCTCATCGACAATTGCGAAGTGGTGCTTGCGCTGTACAAGATCGTCTGCCGAGATTGACATATTGTCGCGCAGATAGTCGAAACCAAACTCGTTGTTGGTACCGAAGGTGATATCTGCCATATAGGCCTTGCGACGCGCTGCCGAGTTGGGCTGGTAATTATCGATACACTCTACCGAAAGACCGTGGAACTGATACATAGGTCCCATCCACTCAGCATCTCGCTTAGCCAGATAGTCGTTCACAGTTACAACGTGAACACCCTTGCCTGCAAGTGCATTGAGGAATACGGGGAGAGTAGCAACCAGGGTCTTACCCTCACCGGTAGCCATCTCGGCAATCTTACCTGTATGGAGAACAACACCACCAAACAGCTGGCAGTCGTAGTGCACCATATCCCAGGTAATCATATTACCACCCGCCATCCACTGGTTCTTATAAACAGCCTTGTCACCCTCAATGGTCACAAAGTCCTTCGAAGCCGCCAAGTTGCGGTCGAAGTCGGTAGCGGTAACCACTACTGTCGAATTCTCGGTGAAACGGCGAGCAGTAGACTTCATAATAGCAAAAGCCTCAGGCAGAATCTCCTCGAGTTTCTGCTCAATCTTCTCGTCAATCAGTTTGGTCTTGTCATCAATCTCCTTGGAGTGACGCTCCTTATCCTCGAGTGAGGTCTCGGGCTTCTCAAGAATCTCTTTGAGATAGGCAATACGATCCTCGTCAGCCTGGATAAAGTCGCGAATCTGCTGACGCAAAGCAGCACTACGCTCACGCAGAGCATCGTGCGAAAGAGAATCTATCGAAGGGTATACTGCCAAAACCTTCTGCACATAAGGCTCAACAGCCTTGCGATCCTTGTCGCTTTTGGTACCAAAAAAGAGTTTTAACAGTTTAGAAACTATGTCCATATCGTAAAGTATTTAAATATAACTTGCAAATATAGTGTTTTTTATCGTATCTCACACAATCTTTTTCAATCTTTCTTATAAATCATCTTCCCCACCCCGCACTCATCGCAACGATTCTCCGCACAATAGCAGGTCGAGAGTTGCAAAAGTGCCTGAGAATCAGAGGCTGAGCACATAGGCACTCCATAGCCCGTCCAATAGCGTGTAAATTTATTATTCTCTGCCATAAGGTTCTCCAAGAGGTCTATCGCCTGCTCGCAATAAGCCTGCTTGTTCGTCTGTTTGCCATAGACAAAAAGGAAGGGGACAACAACATTGATACCCAGCATATTGGCCTTTGTCTTGCCGAGCCTTGGCGGCCTACCGTCAGAGTAAGTTGCGCCACAACGCTTGGCCCAATACTCCGAACACCCAACATCGAAAAGTCTGCACACATCATCCGCACTCTTGCAGGCAAAGAGCGAGTCTATGAGCACATCATTATCGCAGAGTATAGCCACAAGCTGCGATAGTCGCACCAGAGGATTGGCCGACGGATAGATATTCCCTCGCTGCCAATCAGCGATATAGAGCGGAGTAAAGAAACGATATTTCTGCTGAAGATAGTCGTAGTCCTCCATCAACTCGCGACAATAGCTGTCGAGCAACCTGCCCTCAAGCAATCCTGAAGCACCAAAGAGCAGAGCCTCAACATTGCGACGCACCGTGCGCTCGCGCAGACACATCACGCTCGTCACCGTGCGTGCCATCTTGGTCATCGGCTCTTTGTTGTCACTGCCTCCGATATAGCGAAACAGGAGTATATGAAGCGTCTGCAACCAATCGTGGTTCTCATTGTAGTACACCAGCAAATCATTGCTTTTGCGCTCCAATCGCTCGACAGCCAGACGCGTCAGCAGACTGCAACGATAGACCGACTCCATATCGGCTAACGCCACAGCACACGTCATCTGCTTTTCACTATCGACCGAGTTGCGCATATAGTGCTATTTCAAAAGAGTCATAGACTCATTTTTATTGTTTGGGAGGTTAGAGAGCTTAAGGAGTTTAGGGAGTTTAAGGAAACTTTCCGTTATCTCAATCACTCTTATCACCCCACCACCAAAAAAAGTTGTATAATCGAGGGAATTTTAGGCTTCGTGCAGAAAGACAAAGCGGAGTTTACATAAAGTAAATGAGCATTTGGCTTTCAAGGGAAGTGCAAAATTTAATAGTCAAATATTTATTTTCTTTTGTTTCTGTTCCCACAAAAAAGTCATATGGCTGAGGAAATTTTGTGCTTCGCGCAGAAAAGCAAGCCGAAGTTTACTTGAAGTAAATGAGGCGCAGCCTTTCAAGGGAAGTGCAAAATTTACCAGCCAGACGGCTTTTTTACAAAAAGCCGGCCTCTAATAGAGCCTCCGGCGACATCATCGACCTATCCCAGGGCGGATCAAAGGTGAGTTCGACAATCACCTCCTCAACTCCTCGCACCTTAGCCACCTGAGTCTTGATATCCGACAGGAGGATATCTGCCATCGGGCAGTTGGGGGCCGTAAGTGTCATCTCGATATATACCTTGCCGTCGGGCTCAAAATCGACTTTATAGATAAGCCCCAAGTCATACACATTGATAGGAATCTCGGGGTCATATATATTTTTGAGGGTAAAGACAATATCCTCTTCAACCTTCAACAACTCTTCTGCTGTCATTACTTACTATTTTGTTGTTCCGCAAAGGCTATTGCGTAAAGTTTCATCTGTTTAATCATCGACAAAAGACCGTTGGCACGCGTAGGCGACAGGTTCTCCTGCAGGCCTATGCACTCGATGAAGTATAGCTCCAAATCTACCACTTCCTGAGGTGTGCGACCGCTGAGCACTTTAATCAGCAGGGCAATGATACCCTTTGTGATGATAGCGTCACTATCAGCACCATAGTAAATCTTGCCATCCTCCAATCGTGCATCTACCCACACACGCGACTGACACCCCTCAATGAGGTACTTTTCGTTGCGGTGTTTGGGCTCCATCGGCTCCAACTCTGTGCCGAGGTCGATGAGATATTGATACTTGTCGAGCCACTCATCAAAGATGGCGAACTCATCAATAATCTGTTCCTGTATCTGGTCCATAATTTTCTCTATATTTTCCCTTATTACAAACCGCAAAGATAATGCAGTAGCCCCAAAAAAGCAACGATTAGCACCCCCAACCTTAGTATAGTTTTATATACTCGTAGGTATTACCAACCAGCGACAAGTACTTCTCAAACTCTGTGCGGTCAATCACCACCGTTGCGCGGTTGTCATTGGGGTGAAAACTGAGCGAAGATTGCTCTTGCAAACTCTCGTCGAGGAAGAGGTGAACGTGGTTCTCGTGGTCGTTGATAAGTCCGAACGGAGATACCGAGCCGGGTCGCAGGCCGAGCCATCGCTCCATACGCTCGGGCGAGGCAAAAGAGAACTTGCCCTGATGGAGCAGGTGCTCAAGGTCGTGGATTGCCATCGACTTATCGCAGTCGAAGACCACCAGATAGTGGCGGTTACCTTTATGGTTGCGGAAGAAGAGGTTTTTGCAGTGCTTGGAACCATCGGCGCGCCAATAGCGACGTGCAATCTCAATAGTAGGAGCCTCGGGGTGTTCGTACCACGAATAGTCTATGTTATGCTCAGTGAGCCAATCGAATACCTTTTGTCGTCTTTCCATACCGCAAAGGTAGCAAAGTTATTGGAGAGGAGTATTGCAAGGCTCAATTTTCTTTGTTAAATTTGTTTCTGTTATTAACCATTAAACTACAACAAGATGAAACCCGACACCATAAAAGAACTCTTCATAGAGCGATATGGCTCAGAGCCAGCACTCTATGCCTCACCAGGCCGCATCAACCTGATTGGCGAACATACCGATTACAATGGCGGTTATGTATTCCCCGGTGCTATTGACAAGGCGATGGTGGCAGCAATCAAGCCCAACGGCACCGACACGGTGAGGGCATATTCCGCCGACCTGGATGAGTATTGTGAGTTTGGCCTTCAGGAGAAGGACCTTCCCGAGCAGCAGTGGGCGCGATATATCTTTGGCGTATGTCGCGAAATTATCAAACGAGGCGGAAAAATCGAGGGGTTTGACACCACCTTCTCGGGCAATGTACCTCTTGGCGCCGGTCTGTCGTCGTCGGCAGCCTTGGAGTCAACATTCGCATTTGCGCTCAACGACCTCTTTGGACTGGGGATTGACAAATTCGAACTTGCTCGCATCGGCCAATCGACAGAGCATAACTACTGCGGAGTGAAGTGTGGCATTATGGATCAGTTTGCCTCTGTATTTGGTAAGGCGGGGCATCTGATGCGACTCGACTGCCGCTCTATGGAGTTTGCGTATTTCCCCTTTGACCCCGAGGCACACGGCTATCGTCTGGTGTTGCTCGACTCGGTGGTGAAGCACGAACTTGTCGGCTCGCCATACAATGAGCGCAGAGCATCGTGCGAGAGAGTGGCAGCCGCACTTGGGCAAGAGTTCCTGCGCGGGGCTACAATGGAGCAGTTAGAGGCACTCAAGGATAAGATTTCGGACGAGGACTACCATCGCGCACGCTTTGTGATTGGCGAGGAGCAGAGAGTGATTGATGTTTGCGACGCTCTTGAAAAGGGTGATTATCAGACCGTTGGCGAGCGCATATATCAGACCCACGAGGGCCTCTCAAAGGATTATGAGGTATCGTGCGATGAATTGGACCACCTGGTAGAGTTGGCCAAGGAGTGCGGCGTGACAGGCGCAAGAATTATGGGTGGCGGCTTTGGCGGCTGCACCATCAACCTCGTCAAGACAGAACTCTACGACGACTTTATCGCTACCGCCTCGGCCAAGTTTGCCGAGAGATGGGGACACGCACCGAAAGTATATGAGGTGGTAATCTCAGATGGCGCAAGAAGGTTAGAGTAAATTCAAAATTGACTAAAAAAGAGAGCAATGTCGAATTGCTCTCTTTTTTAGTCAATTTTGAACTTTGAATT
>JAZUCV010000016.1:0-39420 GCA_045639285.1 Tidjanibacter sp. | reverse complement strand
GCCATAACGTCCTGATGGTCACCGAAAATCGAGAGCGCGTGCGATGCGAGAGCGCGAGCCGAAACGTGGAACACTGCGGGGAGCAACTCACCGGCAATCTTGTACATGTTGGGAATCATCAGCAACAGACCCTGCGATGCGGTGAAGGTGGTGGTAAGTGCGCCAGCCTGCAACGAGCCGTGGAGGGCACCAGCCGCACCAGCCTCGGACTGCATCTCGACAACCTTTACACGCTCACCGAACATATTCTTCTGACCGGCAGCCGACCACTCATCAACCAGCTCAGCCATTGTCGACGAGGGGGTGATGGGGTAGATAGCAGCTACTTCGCTGAACATATAGGCAATGTAGGCAGCAGCGTAGTTACCATCACAAGTGATAAATTTCTTGTTTTCCATTTGTGTTTGTTTTTGTGTATAGATTTATATACTTAATTTTCAACGGAAAGGATATCAGACTGATTGTAAAACTTTATTGTTATTTCGCTAACAGCCTAATACTCACCATACAAAGGTACATATTTTTGCTTAACTATCAAATCTCGCGCCCGATTTTTTCGCCACCATTCTATCACTCTTCGCCACAAGGGAGGGTGGATGTTGGCAGTTTCGCAATAATTTGGTAGTTTTGTGGTCGGCGGTCGCGCGCGAGGCTTTTGCAGCGACTGTTACACATAATAAGGTATCAAAGATGATTGATTATACTTCTACAACACTATCCAACGGTTTGCAGGTGGTGGTCAACCGCGACCAGGCCTCGAAGATGGCGGCCGTAAACCTCCTCTATCGCGTCGGCTCTAAGCACGAGAGTCCCGACCGCACGGGGTTTGCTCACCTATTCGAACACCTGATGTTTCGAGGTACGGAGCGTGTGCCCGACTTCGATGCGCCCGTGCAAGCGGCGTGTGGCGAGAATAATGCCTACACCACCGCCGACTACACCAACTTCTACATCACCCTCCCTCGCGAGAACATAGCCACAGCCCTCTACCTGGAAGCAGACCGTATGACGGGGCTGAACATATCGCCCGAGGCACTCGCGGCCGAGAAGAGTGTGGTGGTCGAGGAGTTCAATCAGCGTTATCTGAACCAGCCCTATGGCGACCAATGGATGCTCCTGCGTGGTGAGGCCTATCAGAAGAGCCACTATCGCTGGGCGACCATCGGGCTCTCGCCCGACCACATACGCGCCGCATCGCTCGACGAGGTGCGTGCCTTCTACGACCGCTTCTACCAGCCCTCGAATGCTATCCTCTCACTCTCGGCAGATATTGCTGAGGATGAGATGATTGCGATGGCCGAGGAGTGGTTTGGAGATATACCCTCGACACCTGCACCACTCTTTGTGCCTGCCACGGAGCCTGCCCAGAGTGCGCCCCGCAGGTTGGAGGTGGAGCGTGCCGTGCCTGCCGACCAGATAACGATTGCTCTCCGTATGGAGCATCGCAACAGCCGTTGCCACTACCTCTGCGACCTGCTCACCGACCTTATGGCGGGTGGCGAGTCGGCACGTTTCTACCAGCGATTGGTGAAGGAGCAGCAGATATTCTCCTCGACCAATGCCTACATTACGGGCGAGGTGGATGGCGGCCTCTTTATCGCCATCGGACAGCTCAACCCCGGGGTGACTATCGAGGAGGCGGAGGCTGCCGTATGGCGCGAGTTGCTACTCTTCGCCACCGAGCCGGTGGGGGAGAAGGAACTCGAGAAGGTGCGCAACAAGTTTGAGGCAAACATCCTTTTCGGCGAACTCAATGTGATGAATAAGGCGATGAATCTCAGCTACTATGCTATGTTGGGTGATATGGGTCTGCTCAATGGCGAGGTGGCGATTTACAACTCGATTACCCCCGAGGAGATTATGGATTTTGCGCAGAAATTCTTCCGTCACGACCAGAGTACCACACTTGTAATCCGTAGCAAGCAATGAGAAAAGAAGATATTAAGGAGCTGCCAAAGGTGGTTCTTCCCGATACGATAGATATAACCCTTGCCGAGTGCCACACAGCGGGCAATGGTGTTCCTGTCTATGTACTTGACTGCTCCAGGCAGGAGGTGCTGAGATTTAGTTTTGTGTTTCCGGCGGGCACCACTTGGCAGAAGCACCCATTCTGTGCGGCGGCAACTGCCAACCTCCTCTCGGCAGGCTCGCCCTCCCATACCGCACACGAGATTGCCGAGGCACTTGACTTCTACGGCTCGTGGTACGATGTGAGCGTGGATAGGGATGCGGCGGTGATATCCTTCTGCACCCTGCTGAAGTTCCTGCCTCAGACCCTTGCGTTGGCGGAGGAGATTCTGCTCCGACCCACTTTTCCTGAGGAGGAGGTTGAGATTTATCGTACCAAGCGACGCCAACGCCTTGTCGTGGAGCGTAGCAAGCCCGACTTTTGTGTGCGCGAACTCTTTGCACGTCAGCTGTTTGGCGCGGAGCACCCCTACGGGCGCGGTTATGCTGCCGAGGTGTATGACGGATTGACAAGGGAGCAGATTGTGGAGTTCTACCAGAGCAACTACACAAGTGAGGGTACCTTTGTGGTGGCGAGCGGCAATGTGAGTGATGAGGCGCTGAGTGCCCTGCTGAGGATTGCCGACGGACTCTCCACTCCCCCTGCCAAGCCTACCCGCACAATACCCGCACCGCAGAGCCAAGGTTCAGTGCACCAGCATTTTGAGGGCACTGTGCAGACCTCGGTGCGCATCGGTCGATTGCTCTTCCCGAGAGGGCACGAGGACTTTATCGGGATGCAGGTGGTGGCTACGCTGCTGGGTGGTTACTTTGGCTCGCGCCTGATTCAGAACTTGCGCGAGGAGCACGGCTACACATACGGTGCATACTGCGGTGTGGTCAATTTTGACGAGGCGGGCTATCTGGCTATCTCTACCGAGGTGGGTGGCGAGGTTGCCGAGGATGCTGTGCGACAGATTATGTGGGAGATTGAGCGACTGCGCACCGAGCCTGTCAGCGACGAGGAACTTGCAATTGTGAAGAAGATAATCTTTGGTGAGATGATGCGTATTCTGGACGGACCGTTCGGTATTGCAGATGTGACGATTGAGAATATCCAAAATGGTGTCACGAATGAATATACCTCGCGTATGGTGCAGGAGGTCAAGGCGATAACGCCCGAACGAGTGCTCGCCCTGGCGCAAAAGTATCTTACCCCCGAGGATTTGATAACGGTCACTCTCGGAGAGTAAATGAAAAGGCATCACCGAGTCTGGTGATGCCTTTTCATTTACTATTGTGCGCTGTCGCTATAAATTGTCCGTCAACTCCCTGACTAACTTGAAGTTGTAGAGGAACTCCTTGGCAAATACGCGAATTACATTATAGGAGGGGATTGCCAAGAGCATACCGAGTACACCGCCAACGTGGCCGGCAATCAGAATCACAATGAAAATCTCCAGCGGGTGTGCGTTTACCTGTTTCGAGTAGAGCATCGGCTGCAAGACGAAGTTGTCTATCATCTGTGCGGTGGCGATAGCTCCTGCCACGATAGCCAGCACCGCCACAACGCCCCACGAGCCTGCCGTAAAGGTTACGGAGGCGATGGCGCAGATGGCAAAGCCGATCCACGGGCCAACGTAGGGTATCACATTGAGCACACCAACCACAATGCCCGAGAAGAAGGCGTCGGAGGCACTGAAGCCGAAGAGCAGCAGAATCGACGACACAATCAGCATCATCAGGGTTGACTCGCAGAGTATGCCGACAAAGTAGCGTGTGAGCAGTTGGGTGACCGAGACCAAAGCGCGACGGATATTGTCGAGATATTTGTTGGGTGTCAGCGCATAAATCATCTTGGGGAATAGACCCTCCTCCTTCAGAAAGTAGAAGGTGATAAAGGTTACCGAGAAGAGGGCAATCACCGCGCTGCCAACAAAGGATACGGTCGAGGTGAGTATATTGTTAATCTGACTCCAATCCACCAGAGTAGAGAGCTCGCCAACGAGTGCCGACGACAGCGACCAGTCGCTATCGATGGAGAAGTAGTCGCGCACGGCCGTTTCGAGGCGGGCGAGTTCTGTCTCATAGGAGCCGACAAGCAGGGTGAGGTCGATATTTGCCAATTGGCTCACCTTGCCCGCGATAAGGGGGATGAAGAGTCCGAAGAAGAGGACAATGACACCCCAATCTACAATTACGGTGAGTAGTGCCACCGCCCAAGTTGGCAGTTGGAACTTGCGGATGCGCAGACGACGCAGACGGTCGGCAATGGGCTGACTCATCACTGCAATAACGGCAGCAATAAGGATATATGCCACAATTTCAACAAAATACCATACCAACGCCAATACTACGGCCACAGCTGCTATCACCAGAATATAGCGGGCGAGTTTGTTGGTGTCGCTTTTAGGATTCATCGACTGCTCCATATTTTTGTTCAATTTATGTTCTGCAATGTGTGATAGGGCGGGGCGGTTACTTGCTCTCCGGCAGGTGGGCAAGGATGGTCTGCGAGCCGGTTACCTTGTCGCCCAGAGCAACATCTATCTTACTGCCAATAGGGAGGAAAATATCCACGCGCGAGCCGAACTTGATAAAGCCGCACTTGCTGTTCTGCTCCACCTCTTTGCCTACCTCGGTAGCGTAGCTGACGATACGGCGTGCCACAAAGCCGGCAATCTGGCGATAGAGGATTGCGCCACGGCTGCCCTCGACAACAACGCTCATACGCTCGTTCTCCTCCGACGACTTGGGGTGCCAAGCCACGCGGAAGGCTCCGGGGTGATACTTGCTGTAAGCAATGCGGCCACCGATGGGGAACCAATTGATATGTACATTGGTTACCGACATAAATACCGAAATCTGTATGCGCTTGTCACCAAAGTACTCCTTCTCCTCGACCTCCTCGATTACCACCACCTTGCCATCGGCTGGCGAGAAGAGCGCACCCTCCTCCTGCAAGTGGGGTCGCTTAGGCTCGCGGAAGAACCAGAAGATTGTGAAGATAAGATAGGCCAGGCCGGCATCTACAATGCCCATCACCCACCACGACCAATCGAAACGAAGGGTGCAGAAGGTGAGAGCCAAGAGTATAACTATCAGTGGCAGAGCCACACAGCATATTGTAGGGTATCCCTCTCTGTTGATTTTCATAAGTTATTTAGGTTTGGGTATAGTTTTAGGTTACAGGTTTACGATTGTGAGGTAGAAGAGGACAAAGGGTGCGGCAAAGAGGAGTGCATCAAATCTGTCGAGCATACCTCCGTGGCCGGGGATAAGCGCTCCCGAGTCCTTCACACCCACCGAGCGTTTGAACATCGACTCTACCAGGTCGCCAAGCACGGCAGCCACAACAACCACTACGCCAATGCCGCCCCACAGCAACAGACTCTCGCCAAGCATTGCGCCCACAGCCACGGCTGCCGCCGTAGCGAAGAGGAGGCCTCCGAAGAATCCCTCCCACGACTTCTTGGGCGAGATGCGCTCGAAGAGGCGATGACGACCCATAGTGATACCCACGATGTAGGCAAAGATGTCGTTAATCCAGGTTATGGCGATGATTGCCAGCACAATGCGATAGTCGTACTCGCCACCACGCAGACCGATAAGTGCAAGGGCAGCCATAGGGATAGCGGTGTAGAATACGCTCATAAGTGATGTGGCAATGTTGCCAATCGGGGTGGTGCTACCGCGATATAGTTCAAGCACAAACAGAAGGAACGAGCCACCGATGGCGAGAAGAAGAATCTCTGCCGTGCCGAAGAAGGCACCGCAAATCACCATTGCCCCAATCGCCAGGGACAACAGACGGCTCGGCTCAACACCTGCCTGACGACTGATGCCGAGGAACTCAATCTGCGAGCCGAGGCCGATGATAAGCAGAAGCAACAAGAAAGTTGCCTTGCCAAACATCAGACAGCCAAGTACTACCGCTAGCAGCACTGCGCCACTGAGGGTGCGGGTGATAAATTCGTTGCTCTTTTTCTGGGCTTCTCCTTTCTGGCTCATATCTCTCCTTTTTTTGTAGTTTTCTATTCGTTACTCTGTTTGTTGTTTTTAGCCTCAGCCTCGCTCTCCGACGAGGTGAGATTGTAGGATACAACACTCTCCTGCTTCTCGGTTGCGGGGTCGGCACTCTGCTCAGCTTCAGCCTGTTGAGCCTTCTTCTCGGCCTCAGCCTGCTCGCGTTTGATATCCTTGATGCGCTTGCCGAAGATGCGCTCCACGTCGTCGGAGAAGACAACCTCCTTCTCGAGCAGCAGCTCAGCAAGTTCTGCAATCTGTTTGCTATACTTCTTGATGGTCTTCTCGGCCAACTCGTATGCGCCATCAATAAGCTCGCGCACCTCCTTGTCAATCTGCTGGGCGGTCTGCTCACTGTAAGGCTTGGTAAATGCCATATCGCTCTGGCCGGTCGAGTCGTAGTAGCTCAGGTTGCCCACCTTGTCGCTCATACCGAGGTAGGCCACCATCGAATATGCCTGCTTGGTGACGCGTTCCAGGTCGTTGAGTGCGCCTGTGGAGATTGTACCGAAGTGGAACTGCTCCGAAACGCGACCTGCAATGGTTGCGGCCATCTCCTCCAAGAGTTGCTCTCGGGTGGTAATCTGTCGCTCCTCGGGGAGGTACCATGCAGCGCCGAGTGCCTTGCCGCGAGGAATTATAGTCACCTTAATCAGCGGGCTTGCGTGTTCGAGCACCCAGCTAACGCCGGCGTGACCCGCCTCGTGATAGGCGATGGTGCGACGCTCCTCGGGGGTGATAACCTTGTTGCGCTTCTCCAGACCGCCAATAATCCTATCGACAGCAGCCACAAAATCCTCCTTCTCGATGTAGGGTTTGTCGTGACGCGCTGCGATGAGTGCCGCCTCGTTGCAGACATTGGCGATATCTGCGCCCGAGAAACCAGGGGTCTGCTTTGCGAGGAAGGTACGGTCGAGGCCGGGAGCGAGTTTAAGGGACTTGAGGTGGACATTGAAAATCTCCTCGCGCTCCAAGAGCTCGGGCAAACCAACATCAATCTGACGGTCGAAGCGACCGGCACGCATCAACGCCTTGTCGAGAATATCGGCACGGTTGGTCGCTGCAAGTACTATAACGCCCGAGTTGGTGCCGAAACCATCCATCTCGGTAAGCAATTGGTTCAGAGTGTTTTCGCGCTCGTCGTTGCCGGAGAAACCGGTGTTCTTGCCACGCGCACGACCGATAGCGTCAATCTCGTCGATAAAGACGATGCAGGGGGCCTTCGCCTTTGCCTGCTGGAAGAGGTCCCTCACTCGCGAAGCACCCACACCGACAAACATCTCGACGAAGTCCGAGCCGCTAATCGAGAAGAAAGGCACATTTGCCTCACCCGCCACCGCCTTCGCCAGCAGGGTCTTACCTGTTCCGGGAGGGCCTACCAGGAGTGCGCCTTTGGGAATCTTGCCACCAAGCTCTTTATACTTCTCGGGCTTGCGGAGGAAATCGACAATCTCCATAATCTCCACCTTGGCCTCGGCAAGTCCTGCTACGTCCTTGAAAGTCACCTTGTTGAGGCTGTCCTTGTCGAATACCTGAGCCTTCGCCTTGCCCACATTGAAGACACCATTTTGGCCGCCTCCGCCTCCTCCGCCACGCGAGATACCTCGCATAATGAAGAAGAGGAAGCCAATCATCAGCAAGTAGGGGAATACTCCTGTGAAGAAGTCTGCCCAGGGGTTACGACGATTCTCGTATGTGATGGGGACCACCACTCCGTGCGCCTCCTGCGCCTTGTCGAGATCGGCGCGGAAGGTATCCACGGAGCCTATATTGAAGTTGTACTGCGCACCGGTGCGGGGTAGATACTTGTACTCCTCCTGTGAGCGCAACTCCTCCACAGCCTCCTTGGTAAGGTGCACCTCAGCCACATCCTTATTGACAACCACAATCTTCTCCACGCTGCCTGAGCCAATCATCTGCTCCACGGCGTTCCAATTGGTGCGAATCATCTGCTCCTTGGAACCGAAAATCGAGATGGCGAAAATCGCGGTCAGTACGGCAATATAGATCCAATACCAACTACGGCTCGGCTGCTTCATAGGGGGGCGACTATGAGGCCTTTGTGGATTTTGCTTGTTATTGTTGTTACTCTTTTTCTCGTTCATTGCTTTAATGTGTAAAAAAAATTACTCCTCACTCTCGTAGCGGGTGGCGGGGGCATCTGCCCAAAGCTGCTCGAGTTTGTAGTAGTCGCGCATCTCGTCGAGGAAGATGTGTACCATCACCTCGATATAGTCAACAGCTACCCATACAGCATTGTTCATACCCTCGATTCGACGAGGCCACTCCTTGTGCACCTCAAATACCTTCTCCTCGATTCCGTCTGCAATAGCCGCAACCTGAGTGGTCGAGGTGGCGTGACAGATTACGAAGTGGTCGCTGATAGCACCCTCAAAGCCTCTGAGGTCGAGCGATACGATATTCTTACCCTTTTTGTCGGCAATTGCCGATACGATTGTTTCTACCAAGTTTTGTTCCATCTATTTTCTCTATTGTCTGTTTCTCTTTCTGTTAACTTCTTCGCGTGCTTTGTGTGCGGGCGCGAAAAACATACAAAGGTACAACATTTGGTTGGTTTTTCCCAATTTCCGCCGGCGATACCTATTATATATACAAATATCTCTCCATTATAGCACGTTCACCGTGGGAGCAGTGGAGAGAATTACTTCGCGCAATGCGTTGATAATTGAGCTCTTAGCATAGGTGCGTCTTACTGCAATGGCAATCTTGCGCGAGGTGGCACCCTTGGCGAGAGTCTTGATGCGGTCGCGACGCTCTGTCGGGATATACTCAACCGCCATCTCGGGCACAATGGTAATTGCGGGCGAGATATCGACAACCCTCATCAGCGTCTCCAGCGAGCCGCTCTCAAAGAAGTAGGGCGCGCTGCGACGTGTTGTGCCGCAGAGCTCCAGAATCTGGTCCTTCAGGCAGTGACCGTCAGAGAGGAGGAGCAGGTCGCGTTGGTCGATATCCTCAATCCTCACGTTGCTGCGCTCGTATAGGGGGTGGAGAGGCGAGGCATAGACGTAGAATCGGTCGCTGAAGAGTTCCTGTTCGGTGATATCCTCAGGGCAGGTACCGCCGGCCAGCAGAGCCGCGTCAATCTCGTCGTGGCGCATAGCCTCGATGATTTGCGGAGTGGTTAACTCCTTGATTTCCAGCTCTACATTCGGGTACTTCTCGGCAAATGCGCTGAGGAAGCGGGGTAGCAGATAGGGGGCGATAGTGGGGATTACACCGAGGCGCAGATGGCCATCGACACTGCCCTGCAACTCCGCAACGCTCTCCTTGATGCGGTCGTAGGCGAGCAGTGCCTCGCGCGCACGCTCCACCACAATCTCACCCGCCTGGGTGGGGACAATGGGCTTCTTGGTGCGGTCGAGCAACATAACACCCAACTCCTCCTCCAAATTCTTAATCTGCATACTGAGCGAAGGCTGAGTCACAAAACAACGCTCCGATGCCTGCGAAAAACTGCCACAGTTGACAATCGCCAACAGATACTCCAATTGAATTATAGTCATCTCTTAACCCTTTTAATAGAGTACAAATATCATCATTTTTTATTATACTTTTTGCTCTTTCTATCAATTTTTGGAAACAAAAGACTCTTTTTCGCCCAAATCGATAGAAAAATGCGAGGCAGAGCCTCTAAGACCCTGCCCCGCGCTATCTGTTAGTGCTACTCTTTAAGCCTCAATTCGATAGAGCTCGCCTGTGTGGAAGTCGATAGTTCCCACCAGGTCGAAGTCGAGCTGCTTGCGCGAGAGGTCGGCACGACGCACCGCAATCCTCACTCTGTCGCCCAGAGTAAGTGTGCGGCCAGTGCGGTTGCCAACAACTGCATACTCCTCCTCATCAAACATATAGTAGTCGTCGGTCATATCCCTCAGCGACACCATACCCTCGATGTGGGTCTCGTCAAGCTCGACATAGATGCCCCACTCGGTGACTCCCGAGATTGCGCCGTCGAACTCGCAGTCGATTTTGTCGGCCATAAACTCCACCATCTTGTACTTCACCGATGCGCGCTCGGCATCGGCAGCTCTCACCTCCATATCCGAAGAGTGTTCGCAAAGCTCCTCAACAACAGCCTTATCCACAGAGCCGTTACCCGCCAGGTAGGTGGCCAGCAGGCGGTGTACCATCATATCGGGGTAGCGACGGATGGGTGAGGTGAAGTGGGTATAGTAGGGGAAGGCGAGGCCGTAGTGACCGATATTGTCGGTCGAGTAGGTCGCCTTGGCCATAGTGCGGATGGCGAGAGTCGAGAGGAGGTTCTCCTCGCTCTTGCCCTTAATCTCGCCCATCAGTTTATTGATGCGCTTGGCTACTGTGTGGCCGGTCAACTGATTGGTATTGAAGGTGTAACCAAACTTGGTGACAAAGCGGCCGAGGCGCATAAGCTTCTCCTGGTCGGGCTTGTCGTGGATTCGATATACGAAAGTGCGTGCGGGGGCATTGCTGCTGCGCTTGCGGCCAACGAACTCCGCCACCTTGCGGTTGGCGAGCAGCATAAACTCCTCAATAAGCTGGTTGGCCTCCTTCTGCACCTTGAAATATACGCCCAGCGGCTTGCCCTGCTCGTCGAGGTGGAACTTAGCCTCCTCACGGTCAAATGCCACAGCACCTGCCGAGAAACGCTGCTTGCGCATCTTCTGGGCTAAGGTGTTGAGCGTCAGTATCTCATCTGCAAGGTCGCCCTGGCCGGTCTCGATGACCCTCTGCGCCTCCTCGTAGGTGAAGCGGCGGTCGGAGAGGATCACCGTGCGGCCAAACCACTCGCTGGTGATATTGAGCTCGCTATCCATCTCAAAGATTGCCGAGAAGGCGAGTTTCTCCTCATTGGGTCGGAGAGAACACAGGCCGTTGGACAATCGTTCGGGCAACATAGGCACGGTGCGGTCAACCAGATAGACCGAAGTGGCCCTCTCGCGCGCCTCCTCCTCGATGATGGAGCCCTCGCGAACATAGTGGGTGACATCGGCAATGTGAACGCCGACCTCCCATTTGCCATCCTCCAACTGCTTGATAGACAATGCATCATCAAAGTCCTTGGCGTCGGCGGGGTCGATGGTGAAGGTGGTCACCGCGCGCATATCTCTACGCTCGGCATAATCCTTATCGGTAATCTTATCGCTAATCTTCTCGGCGGCCTTATTGACCTTCTCGGGGAAGCGGTAGGGGAGGTCGTACTCGGCAAGTATCGCATGCATCTCGGTATCGTTATCGCCCGTCATACCGAGTGAGTCAACAATCCTGCCCTCGGGGTTGCGAACATCGTCAGCCCACCCCTCAATATGTACCACCACCTTCTCGCCAGTGCGCAGACCTGCCGGAAGGGTGGGGATGAAGATATCAACGGGCACCTTGCGCGAATCAACACGCACAAAGGCGTGGCTGCGGGTGAGCTCCACAGTGCCCACATAGTTGCGCGGGTTACGCATCAGAATATCCACAATCTCGCCCTCGGGGTCGCCACTGCCACGACGGTTGGTAATCACCACCTTCACGGTGTCACCCTCCAAGGCTCGGTGTGTGCGGCGACGCGAGATAAAGATATCCTTGTCGAGGCCCTCGACAATAACGTAGCAGTCGCCCGAGGGGAGCATATCCACCTTGCCCTCAAAAGCGGGGAGGTGCGAGGCAGCAAGGCGGAACTTGCCCTTGCTCGGCTCCTCGACAACACCCTCGGCAACCATCGAGTGGACAATCTCAAAGGTGCGCACACGCCCCTCACGGTCGTTGCCACCACTCTGCGAAGCGAGCGTCTTGAGGCTGAACTTACGACCCGGGAAAGCACGAAACTGCTCCATAATGAGCGCAGCACGGTCGTTGCGCGGCTTCTGCTTCTTTGCCTGTTTGCTCTTGACACCACCCTTTGCGGTGCCAGTATTACTCTTTCTACTCATAATATTCCTGTTCTACCCTACAAAGTTAATCATTTAATGTTAACTAATTGTGAAAAGTTCTCTATTCCACCCTTCAATTCTCTTAACCTCCCATAGTTAATTCTGCTTCGCAGTCTTTTCGTTGCTCCCGCTCGGCATAGTCTGCAAGCAGCCTCTGCTCTCGCTTAATCGCAACGTTCCTATAACTCCCACAATTCCCAGATGACCTAACCACAAAAAAAAGATAGCAGAACTTTCGTTCTGCTATCTCTGCTCAACTTTGTCGGGGTGACTAGATTCGAACTAGCGACAACACGCCCCCCAGACGTGTACTCTAACCGGGCTGAGCTACACCCCGAACTGTGTCGGTCGAAAACGTTGGTGCGTTTTCGGAGTGCAAATATAGTAACTATTTTTATTATGCGAAATTTTTTTATCATTTTTTTTAATATTTTTTGTCAGACGCCCCTTTTTTGCCTCAATCGTATGCATAGGTGGGGATATAAACTGAAAAAAAATTTGATACTCTCACAAACAATGACTACTTTCGTGACCGAAACAACTATTCACAATGTAATAAAAATTTATCGTTATGATTCTTTGGCTTCTTGGAACAATCTGCGCCATCTGGTGCGTACTTGACGTGTTTAAGAAAAACATCGGCATGCTTTGGAAACTGATCGTTGCTGTAGTCGTACTCGGCTCGAGCTGGCTCGGTTTGGCTGTTTACTACTTCCTCGTTCGCAATAACATCGAGAAGTGGGTTAAGTAGTCTAAGCACTGCTACAATGCCTAAGGTTGTTCCAATGAGGGACAACCTTTTTTTGTGCGGGAAGGAGAAAGGGAGTTTAAGGAGTTTAGGGAGTTTAAGGAGTTTAATGAATTTAGGGAGATACCATCTACATTAAGCCTTTTTGGGTAATAATTTTGTTTTTCGGGTTTAGGGAATACCCTCGTAGAGGGTACGATGGAAAATAGATATAGGGAAGCCAAGTTTACTTGAACTTCCCTATATCTATTTTTTATCGTAGTTACTAATAGGTAACTCCTAAACACGCAAACTAAATAGTACAAAAGTTTTTGGGGAGCCTTTTTACAAAAAGGCTCAGAAGTTTTTGCGGAGCTTTTCACAAAAAGCGGAAAAAAATAGACCGACCGGGTTTCACAACGCGGTCGGTCACACACCTAAAACAAAAATCAAACTAACCGAATTAACCGGGTCTGCGTAGATACAGACCAATTCGGTTTCTCACTATATAGATTTGCTATATGGTCTATTTAAAGAGCTTGGGTGCGAAGTTGTAGAGGTCGTGGCGCCATACGTACCAGCTGTGGCCTCCGTCCATCTCGCTATATTCATACTTGATGCCGCACTTGTCGAACACCTTGAGCATTGCCTTGCCGTTCTCGTAGGCGATATCTGCGGGGCCGCCCTGGGTGAATCGGAGGAGCTTTGCTGTTTTGTTGAGTGTTGCGGCAATCTCGTTGAGGCGCTTCTCGCCATTCTCATACATCGCCTTGTCGTTGGTGAACCATCCCGAGCTCATCACGTTGATATATCCGAAGAGGTCGGGGTGTGCCATAAAGGACTCGAGGGTCTCGAGGCCGCCCATCGAGAGGCCTGCGAGTGCGCGGTTTGCCGAGTCGGTCTTCACGCGATAGTTCTTCTCAATATAGGGGATGATGTCGTTTGCGAGCTCGTCAACGAACTTGTCTGTTGCGATGCTACCGTCGGGCATAACAACGACCATAGGCACCATCTTACCCTCTGCTAGGAGGTTGTCGAGGATGTCGCCGGCCTTACCTACACCGGGCCACGATGCGTCGTTGTCGCCACCACCGTGAATCAGGTAGAATACGGGGAGTACGTCTGTCGATGCGTTGTAGCCTGCGGGGGTCCATACGTGCATACGACGGGTGGTGTTCATCGTCGAGGACTTATAGTAAACCTGTGCTACTGCGCCGTGGGGTACATCTTTCTGCTGCCAGAACATCTCCTGACCCTCGGGAACGATCTCCACTACGGGCTTAATCTCGTTGAGGCGACTGAACTTGGGGTCGAATACGGTGATGCCGTCAACGGTGAAGTTGTAGCGATATGCGCCAGCATCTACCTTGGGGAGGGTGAGGCTCCACACGCCGTTCTCGGCCTTCTCGAACTTGGCGCCCATAGCCATAACATCGCCTGCCAGGCCTACATTCTGAGCGTTGGGTGCATAGATACGGAATGTCGCGCTGCCATCAGCGTGAGCCTCTACGGATACAAGATTTGCATTGGGGTTGGGAGTTCTACCACCACCGGGGAACTGTGCGCTGAGTGTTGCGCAGGTGAGCAGAAGTACTGCTACCGAAAAGAGTTTCTTCATTTGAGTATGTTGGTTAGTTAATAGTCTGTTAAGTGTGTGGCGTTATAAAACGCTTTTCCACAATACAAAGTTACAAACTTATAGTAGAAATTTGTTGCACATTTGTTCTTTATTTTACTACAAGTGTTCAAAAAATAGGGCGTTTGCCCCAACAGACCCCCTTTGCAGGGGTTTTGCGAGGCAAACGCTCATTTGTTCAGGCGTGGCAACCCGCTTATGGGTTACCCGTCCGGCTCAACCGATGCTATTTGAAAATGCGCTGTGCGAAGTCGGTGAGGTAGATACGCCAGTTGCGCCAGATGTGGCCACCGCCGCTCTCCCACAACTCGTGCTTGAAGCCCATCTCGTCGAGCTGCTTGTGGTAGTTGATTGCGCCATTGTAAACGAAGTCGGTGTTACCGCAAGCGATAACGTAGAGCGAGTAGCCGTTCTTCTGCATAGCCTGCAGCTGAGGACGGGTCTCGTCGGTTACCTGGCCCGATGCCGAGAAGATACCTACATAGTCGAAGGTGTTGGGATAGTCCTTCGAGATGGTGAAGGTGTGGCCACCACCCATCGACAGACCTGCAACGGCGCGTGCCGACTTTTTGTTGATGGTGCGGTAGTTAGCCTCGATGAATTTCTGAACATCCTTGAACGACTCGGGGAAGGTAGCAATGCCACCGCGAGTGCCGCCACCCATAGCGGGTGTGTATGCGAAGTTCTCATCCGAGTAGCCGGCAGCGGCCTCCTGTGCGGGGTTGCCATTGGTAACGACAACGATCATAGGCTTAGCCTTGCCCTGTGCGATGAGGTTGTCGAGAATCTGAGCGGTACGGCCGAGGTCCATCCAGCTCTCCTCGTCGCCACCACTACCGTGGAAGAGGTAGAATACGGGATATTTCTCCTTGCTTGTCTCATAGCCTGCGGGGGTGTAGACAGTCATACGGCGGGTCATACCGAGGGTGGGGCTGTCGTACCAACGCTTAGCAACGGTGCCGTGGGGGACATCCTGCACCGAGTAGATATCGCCCTTGTCGCCGGGGATGATAAATACGTTGGTCACCGAGTTCACGTCGCGAATCATATAGACGTTGCTGGGGTCCTTGATGGTCATACCATCAACGATAAAGTAGTAGCTGTACAGCTCCGATGCCAGAGGCTCTGTGGTGTACTCCCATACGCCGTTAACCTCCTTCATATCAACAGGATTGGTCACCTCCATTGCCATACCGTTAACCTCGCCCATTACGGGAGTAACGAAGTCGCCACCTACCTGTACCTTAACGGCCTTAGGTGCTACCAGGCGGAAAGTTACCGAGTTGTCGGGGTTGATTTCGGGCGACTTTGCAGTCTGACCACCCCAGAGCGACTGCTGTGCGCTCAGCGAGGCAACAGCCATAAGCATAACGCTTACAAGTGTAAAGACTTTCTTCATAATAGTAGTAGTTCTTAATGTGAAAAAATGTTAGTTATTTGTTCTGTTCTCCTTGTAGTGTTACGGAACACTCAAATTTACTACTTTTTTCCGAAAAAACAAGGCCCAACCCTTGTAAAAGAGTTGAGCCTTGCATTAAAAATGTAGTGTTACAGACTACCACTCAGTAACTTTGGTAACCTTACCGTCGGTACCGATTGCGTAGGTAGCCGAGTAGTTGTAACGAGCATTGGGGTTAACCGAGTAGCCCCAGCCGGTGAAACCACCCTGACCTACAACACCGATACGAACATAGTGAGTACGCTCATACTGGAACTGGGTGTTGTTGGCAACTGCCTTTCTGTCGATAGTCAGAGTGTACTCCTGACCAGCGGTTGCGCCATCAACCTTAGTACCGGGGTCGTTCTTCACGTTGTTGAACGACGAGCATACGAAACGGTCGGTGAAGCACTCCAACTCGATGTTGAGGTTGGTAACCGAAGCATCACCTGCCTCAACCTTCACCTTAGCGGTGATAGCGTCAGCGGTTACGGTGAAGGTAGGCTCACCAATCACACGAGCATAAGGAGTTACGGTGAAGTCAACAGTGTTCTTGCCCTCTTTCAGAGTGAAGGGAATCTCCACGGGGAGGAAGTTGGCATCTGTCGTCTTCATATAGTAGTCACCTGCCCATACAAGGGTGTTCTTGTAGGTACCGTTGTTCTTGCAGTACCAAGTCTGAGCAGTCTCAGCATCCCAACCCTTCTCATAGATCTGGAAGATACCACCGGTAGGGTTGGTCGAAGAGCCCCACCAGTTCGAAACTACCTGAGCAGCCATACCAGCGTAAACCACATCACCGGTCTTGCTGTCGATGAACTTACCCTCAACCTGAGCGTTGTGGCCATCCATATTGTCAAGCTCGAACCAATCGCACGATGTCATTGCGAACATCACGAGAGGAAGAATATATAATAACTTTTTCATATTCTTAACTTTTTAAGTGTGTAAAAATTACTCCTGCGAAGGATTAGGGGTGATCTTGTTCTTAACGTAGTTGCTGATACCCGCGTAGTAGCTCTTAACGTCAACGTTGTTGCTTACGGGCTTAGCGATAGTACCCTCCAGGTGCGAGTTTGCACGTACGAAGATGTACTTGGGAGTGTCAAGACGCAAGTCAATCAGAGGAACGATAGCGTGAGTACGGTCACCCTCCTTGCTTGTGCCATCAGTGAGCTGATAGAAGTCGCGACGACGGTGCAAGGTGTAGGAGTAGTCGTTCTCAAATGCGAACTCTGCACGACGCTGTTTCAGAATCTCGTCGATGGTAGGCTCAACAATGTCGAGGAAGTAAGCACGACGACGAATCTGGTTCAGATAAGTCTTAGCGTTAGCCACCTCAGCAGCAACGGGAGTACTCTTCTCAACGGCAGCCTCAGCGTAGGTCAAGAGAATCTCAGCATAACGAAGATCGTACCAGGGATTCTGAGTATAGGTGGTTGCCGAGCCGGGTTTCAAGAACTTGCGGATACCGAAACCGGTGCTATACCAGTTACCGTCGTTGGTGTTACCAATCTTGTTGAAGCCCGAGAAGTCAGCCTCGTTGGCAGCGCCAAGACCGTAGTAAGTATTACCGTCCTTGCCAACAGCCGAAGTCGATGCGGTGTGGTAGGTAACATTACCGGCCTGGTCAATCAGACCACCCTGGATGATAATCTTCTCGCCACGGAACTCGATACCGGGATAGATAACCGATGCCTTGAAACGTGCGTCCTTGTTTGCGAATGGGCCATCCAACTCGTCGTAAGCGATCAACTCGCCAACTTCGGGGAGGTAGTTGTTGTAAGCGTAGTTGTCGATAGGATTGTTCTCGTTGCCATCAACGCGGGTCTTAATCTTACCATCAACTGCGTAGTGGTTAGCGTCGTAGTTGTCGTAGATATCAGCCAAGTCGAGCGATACCGAGTAACGACCCCACTGCCAAGCGGAGGTACCGGTGCTGTGCACCTGGTGAGGACCATAAGCATAGTCGAAACCGTTGGTGTTGGTCGATACACCGTTTTTGTAGCTCTGACCGAAGATCCACTCACCGTCCTGACGCTCCTGGAAGAGGTTGGTGAAGTTGTCGATAGCCTCCTGCTCGCTCTTAGGTTCTGCGCCATAGAGGAAGAACTTGCCACTGTTGATAATTGCAGCAGCAGCCTCAATTGCCTGCGAGTAGTAACCATCAGCGTAAGAAGCCTCCATATAGGTCAACTCCTGCTGAACAGCCTTGTAAGTTTCAGGAATAGGCTTCTTGTTCCAATACTTCGAAACCGAACCTGCGTAGAGAGCAGCGCGTGCCTTCATACCCAGAGCAGCCCACTTGTCGGCGCGGTACTGACCGGTCGAACGGGTCTCGGGGAGCAGGTCAGCTGCCTCCTGGAACTGTGCCAAAACAAAGTCCCAAGTCTCCTTCTCGGTCGAACGAGGAATATAAAGACCAGCATTCTCGCCACCATCGTACTTGTCGTCCAGAGGCTCGGTTACCAGAGGCACACCACCCAACGAACGAACCGATGCGAAGTAGTAGTATGCGCGGCAGAAGAGAGCCTCACCCAACATTGTTTTATAGGTATTCTCAGCGATAATACCGCCCTTGAATGCCTCCTCCAAGTCTTTGATAAGCTGGTTAGCCGAACGCATAGTGGTATAGTTCCAGAAACCTGTAACGCCACCTACGCCGTAACTGGGTGAGTGAGTATCGTTTGCATTGGTGGTGTTGAAATCACCTGTGCTGAATGCATCCATAGGAAGAGCAGTGTACAGACGTGCTACAAGGCGGTCGAGACCAGCCTCGCTTGCTACCATATCGTCCTTGGTCATCTTCGAGAGATCGCCTTCGAGGTTGTCAAAGAGGGCCTCGCAGGAAACCATACCGAGCGACAGGATGGCAATCACTGTATATATAAAATTCTTTTTCATAATTTTCTCTTTGTTTAGAACGACAAGTTAACACCAAGGCTGTAAGTTCTCATCAGAGGATAACCACCTGCACCCAACCAAGCATTCTCGTTACGCTCGGGGTCGTAGGGTTTCAAGAGCTTGTTACAGAAGGTGAGCAGGTTGGTACCGCTGAGGAATACACGAGCCGAGCGGATGCCAATCTTCTGAGTCAGGTTGCGAGGCAGAGTGTAACCAAACTCCAACGATTTCAGACGCAAGTAGGTACCATCAACAGCGTTGTAGGGCTGGTTGACACGGTAGGTCGAGTTGCTGTTACCATCGTAAGCCGAGGTTGCAACTGCTACTGCGGGCCAGAAACCGGATTTCCACTCAGTCTGAGGATCGAAAGGATCTGCACCAGCCTCTGCGGGAGTCCAACGGTCGAGGTAGTTCTTGTAGTATGCCGAGAAGAAGCCGAAGCCCATTGCACCCGACAACGATACGCTCTTACTTACCAACGAAGCACCAGCGAAGTTTGCGCTGAAGTCGAAGCTCTTGTAGTTACCGCTGAGCATCAAACCGAACTGCAAGGGAGCATTACCCTCACCCCAACGATAGTAAACGTCCTGACCATCGATCAGACCGTTACCGTTGCGGTCCTCGAGTTTATACATACCGGGCAGCATATTGTTCATCGAGTTACCGATGTCGTAGAGTACGGGCGACGAGTTGATGTCCTCCCAACCGGTGAACTGACCGCCTGCCCACTCATAACGCGAGTAGTCGCGAGCACCGTTCCAACGGCCGGTGGTGTAGTTGCTCCAGTAGTTCTCAGCCGAAGTGTACTGAGCAGTCTTGTCAGCCTCGCGGTAGGTAGTACGGCTACGAGCGTAGGTAATGGTAGCGTTAACGCGGTAGTTGAACTCGCCAATGTTGTGACGGTGAGTCAAAACGAGGTCGATACCCACGTTCTCGCTCTTGTTCAGGTTCTGCAGAGGCAGCGACAAACCGTAAAAATCGGGAACAGTGTTGGTCGAAGTAGCTGCGATACCGCTGATAGCACGCTTGAAGATATCAATCGAACCACCGAAGATACCACGGTTGATCTCCCAATCCACACCGAAGTTCATCATACGAACGTCAGCCCAGCTGAGCAGAGTCTCCGCAACCGAAGTGTTACCATAGGAGAGAATCTGACCACCATCGTCGAATACCCAGCTGCTACCGCTGGTGTAACCGAGCAGGTACTGATATGCCTGACCCTGACGCTGACCGGTCTTACCATCCGACCAACGGAATTTGAGGTTATCCAACCAAGGAAGGTTATCCTTGATGAAGGGCTCCTCCGATGCACGCCAACCGAGCGAGTAGCTGGGGAACAGACCCCAACGATAACCGGGAGCGTAAACGTAGGTACCATCATAACGAGCCATCACCTCAACGAGATATCTGCCCTTATAGTCATAGTTAACACGACCGATGTAACCTGCGGTTGCACTCATCGAGCGAGTACCGCTGTTCGATGCGGTCGAACTGTCACCCTGATTCAGAATGTCGTGGGTGAAGAAGTCGCCAAACTGACGCGAACCACCCAGCGAGTTCATAATGTTCTTGGTAGCCTCAGCAGCCAGGGTTGCACCTACGCGGTGGTCACCAAAGGTGCCGTTGTAGTTAGCCTGAACGCGGCCATACAGACGCTGGCTCTTGTTCCACGACTCCTCGTAGCTGTTAGCGTCGGCGTTGTTAACCATCTGAACGTCGGTCCAGTAGTCGTACTGAGCAAATGCGCGAGTGAGCGACGAGCTGTTACGCGAGCTAACGTCGTAAGCACCCGAAACCTGTACGGTCAGACCCTTCAAGAAGTCGGGAGTCCACTTAACATCCAGGTTGTTGTTGAATGCGTTCGACTGGTTGCGCGAGTAACCATTCTCGGGCTGCATAAGAGCCACGGGGTTACGACCCTCCGAAGTAGCAAGATAGGTGTAGTGGTCGGGGTTGTTGTAAACAGTAGGAGCCAGAGTACGGTCAGCCAGAGCAACATAGTAGAAGAAGTTGAGGTTCTGGTTGAAGTTCATAGTCATCTGGTCCATTGTGTTGAACGAAGTCGACAAAGTAGCCGAAACCTGATCGCTGATGTTGGTGGTAACGTTTGCACGCAACGAGTAGCGGTTAGCATTCAGGTTGTCAGCCTTCAAGAGCGAAGTGTTGTCGGTGAACTGACCGCTGATGAAGTAGTTGGTCTGCTCCGAACCACCGCGCAACGATACGTTGTGGGTGTGGTCGAACTGGAACTTGTTCATAACTGCCTTATACCAGTCGGTATCAACGTAACCGGGGTCACCGTTCTCATAGTGAGCGATGAAGTCGTCGCTGTACTGGATAGGCTTACGCGAGTTAATCAACATCTCATTACGGATGTTCATATAGGTAACGATGTCAACCTGCTCGGGCATAGCGGTAGGAACACCAAATGCCAAGTTTGCCGAGTAGTTAACGGTAGGACGGCCTGCGGTACCCTTCTTGGTAGTTACAAGAATAACACCGTTCTCCGAACCGATACCGTAAATCGAAGCCGAAGCATCCTTCAACACCGAGATACTCTCGATATCGTCGGGGTTCATCTGAGCCAGCAGTGCGGTACCCGAATCCGAGAAACCACCCCAGTTGGTATCACGACGCGAAGCGGTACGAACCACACCGTCGATAACCACCATAGGCTCACCATAACCACGCATACTCATCTTCGAGTCGTAGTCACCAGGCATACCAGACTGCTGACGAATCAACAGACCGGGAACCTTACCCTGCAACGAAGCGACAACGTCGTTCTGACGGGTCGAAACGATATCCTCAGCCGAGATGTTCGAGATTGCCGAGGTCAGCGACTCCTTCTTCTGGGTACCGAAACCTACAACGACAACGTCCTCAACAACCTTAGCATCCTCGACGAGAGTAACATCGATAGCCGAACGGTTGTTTACGGGAATCTCCTGAGTTACATAACCGATGAACGATACCTCGATGGTAGCATCAGATGCTACGTTGCTGAGTTTAACAACACCATTAACGTCGGAGTTGTCACCAGTGGTGGTACCTTTCACCATAACACTCGCACCGATTACGGGACCATTAGCGTCGGTCACCGTTACGGTCAGATCGCGAGTCTGTGCATAGGTAGTCTGAGTGTTCAGAGCTACGAAGGATGCCAGACCTACGAAAAGCATTACTTTGTGTAAAAATTTCATATCATCAATGATTTTTTAGGTAATTTGTCCATCTGCCAGGTTAGTAGAGCAGAGTGGACGGGTTAATTGTAGTGTTTTGGCACAACGGGAAGAGCCTTGCTCCTCTTGCTGACACACGGTTTGCCTTGAAGCGAGGCGGTGTGTCAAGCTTTGTGCCGCGTTTGGGTTTTTTTTCTCTCTTTGTTTTTTTAGTTCATAGGCTGTTATTAGTTTTTTTAGGTTAATAGGTTAGTGTTGCGCATAAGTTCCATTTCTATAGGTCTATTGTCCCTTTCAGACTCTCTTATCTATCCGAAACTTTTAAATATAAGGTATCTCGCTTTAAGGTAGGAGGGGCGGGTAACAGGTTGATGGACAGTGTCACCCGTCCCTACGTTTAGAGCCTTGCCTACCATTTATCGAGTCAATACAATACAAAAAGGCAAAACCGCTATTGACAAGCCAAATAATTGGTTGTCATCAGCAGTTCTGCCTATTAGTATGTGATGATTTCGGTGTAACTAATTGATAACCAAACGAATACCCCCCCCCTGTTTGTTCGAGTGGATTGTACGTCGGGCTGAGCTGTCACATTGTGTGCGACAGCCTGCGCGCTACTCCAGGAGTTGGTATATATGTGGTTAGTGTAGTTCACTTCCTCACGATTTTAGTTCTATTAGTATGTTTGTTAAGGGGTGTTGTTACTTTTTGAAGAGCAGAGGTGCAAACTCCTTCAAGCAGATACGCCAGGTGTCCCAGGTGTGGCCGCCGACCTTGTCAAAGTTGGTGTACTCCATACCCAGGTCATCGAGTGCTGCCAGCAGACGCTCGGTGTTGGAGTATGCCATATCGGTAGTGCCGCAACCAATCCAATAGAGTTTGTAACCCTCATCCTGGATAGGTTTCAGCATACCCTTAGCGTCCTGCTGTGCGGTGAAGCCCATACTCAGCACGCCGATATAGTCAAATACATCAGGATACTTTGCGGTGCAGTCGAGTGTATAGACACCACCCATCGACAGACCTGCGATGGCGCGACCCTCTTTCTTCTTGATTACGCGGTAGTGGCTCTCCACGAAGGGGATGATATCCTCTACGAGGCTCTGAACGTATGCGCCACCCGAGTAGAACGAAGGATCGTCAAAGCCACGCTGCATATGGCTCTCGGTAGGAAGGTCCTCAGCAATGTCGGGCGAAGCAATCTGGTGAGGGTTGGCGTTGGGCATAACCACAATCATAGGCTCAGCCTTGCCGGCTGCAATCAGGTTGTCGAGAATCTCGCAAGCGCGACCCAGCGATGTCCAAGCATCCTCGTCGCCACCGCCACCGTGCTGCAAGTAGAGAACGGGGTATTTGGTCTTCTCCAGAGGGTTGTAACCATAGGGGGTATATACATACATACGACGCTCGATGCCCTCGCCGTAAGCGGGCGATGCGTACCATACCTTTGCAACCGTGCCCTTCTTCTCGGTGATGGGGAGGAACTCGTGGCTCTTCTCGCCATCTACGATAAGGATATTGGTAACGCGCTCACCGTCGCGAGCGGTCTGCAAGTTCTGAGGGTCGAGCATAGTAACACCGTCAACAACAAAGGTATAGGTGTGGAAGTCGGGAGCCACATTCTCGAAGGTAGCCTCCCAGATACCGGCCTCGTTCTGAGTCATCTCAGCACGATTGCGGGGAGCGATACTGCCCGATACGAATACCTGGCGTGCCTTGGGTGCACGCAGACGTACGGTTACTGTTGTGCCATCAATCTCTGGCGATACCACGGGGGCTGCCATCTGGCCGAACTGAGCAAAAATGCTTGTGCAAAGCATCAATGCTGCGCCAAGAAGTGTAATTCGTTTCATAGTTTTAATAGGTTATGTGTGTTTAGTAGTTAGTTTCCAAGTGCGCCATCGGCACGACTGAGCAGCTCTATAAGTGCCTGGTCGTGGCCATATACCAATTCGCAATCTCCATCACTGCCCCTGCCAAGTATCATTGTCGCTCTGCTATCGGGGGTCCAGGCGGGCCACTGAGGCATTGCAGGTGATTGGGGACTCCCCGTGTGGCAGAAGGCTGCCCACGCTGCACTCATCTTCTCCGAGAGTGCCAAGGCGCTCTGTGTGCCACCTGTCATCGACGAGGCAAGCATCGTGTTACCCATAGCGAAGGGAATCTCCAACATATGGTGCGAGCGGAATACTCCGTCCTCCGTTGGCGACTCGTAGCCGAAGAGATACATATATATAGGTGTATGTATGCCCTCTTCGTAGCGACGCTCAGCAAAGTTCAGAGCCATACGACGGAATTTGATATCCAGATCAAATAGCTCGCTCGGCGTGTAGCTTGTGCGAGGATAACTGATGCGGTATTGCTCCTCCGCCTTCGAGTATAGTGTGCCTAAGCGGGTGATGACCAGCGAATCGCGGCCACGCTCGCTCAGCGATGCGTAATCACTCTTATAGAGGCTGGGGGTTGCCTCGTGCTTGTTGGTGCCAATCAGAATCGGGATGTTGGCTCTGCGACGCGGTGCAGCGATGTAGGGTTGCTCGGTGATAACAACGCCATCGAGCGAGGGAGCCCAACCGAAGTAGTCGATAAGGTTGTCGTCCTCGACAAAGGCATTGCTGGTGCCATCCTCATAGGCCATTGTGCGCACTCTCTCAAACGCCACATTGGTCGCCTCGTGAAGTGCTGCGTGGCTGATGGTGTCGAGCACTGCGATATTCTCAGCGGTAACGCCCAGCTCGTTGAGAGTAATCGAGGCAAGTCGGCGCGAATACTTGCTATCCATCACCTTGAACAGAGAGCCGCTCTCGATAATCGCCTTATGAATTAAGTCCTCGGTTTGAGGCATAGACATAAGTGTCAGCACCTTACCGCCACCTGTGCCCTGACCCATCAGGGTAATGTTGTCGGGGTCGCCGCCGAAGTGGGCAATGTTGGCCTTAATCCAACGCAGGGCCGCCACAAGGTCGAGGATGCCGGCATTCGCCGAGTGCTGGTACTTCTGACCCATAAACGAGAGATCGAGGAAACCAAACGAGTTTAGACGATGGTTGGGGGTAACGACCACAAGGTTGTGATTGTTGGCCATATACTCGCCTTCGAAGGCGGCAAGTTCGTGGCTGTGGCCGATTGTGTAGCCGGTGAACAGATAGACCAGAACGGGCTTCTTTGTGCCCGGGCGGATATCGGGTGTCCAGATGTTCAGGTTCAGGCAATTTTCATCTTTTATGCCCTCATCAACACTATACCAATTCACCTCGCTATCTGTTCGCTCGTAGATTACTTGCGGAGGTACGGGGCCGTAGTCGGTGCAGTCGAGAGCCTCCTGACGCTTGGGCGCAGCCTCGGGTGCCATAAATCTCTGAGCAACGGCATAGGGGATACCCTTGAATACATAGACGCCGGATGGGGTGATTTTACCGATTACCTCACCCTCGTTTGTCAGGGCATAGATATTCTCGCCTGCGCTCTGCTGAGCAGCGCCCCTGCGAGCCGAATTACACGACACGAAGAGCACGACGCAGAGGAGCATCAGCAGGCCAATCTTGTGGCCGGAGTGGTTGATATGTGTGAGTATGTTTTTCATCTACACAAATTTGGGAAAAATATGTCAAATATAATAGGTCTATTTGTTCAAAAGTGATTTCACATTAGTTCAAATCTAATAGAACAAATGTTGAACGAATGCAACAGATGTTTCAAAATACCACTTTTCGGCGGATTTTAGCGATATTTCTTGTAGAACTCGACCAAATTTGCTACTTTTACTCAATAGCAAGAAACAAAACCAATGAAACAACTGATTCAACACTCTTCGAATAGCGTTTTGGGAGTTGTGCTGCTCGCCTTTATGCTACTCTTTAATGCTTGTGGCGGAGGAAACGAGAGTTTTGACGACAACGAGTCTATTAGGCAGAATAGCGTCAGTGCTCGAATGACGGCCGATATAATTTCCAACACTACCATCAATGCATTTTGCGAAGATGCCTTTGGATATATATGGATAGCAACAGAGCGAGGACTTAATAAATATAATGGTAAGGATTTTGTCCAGTACTACCGTTCCTATGCAGATGCCAACTCGGGACTTCTCTCCTCGCGTGTCACCTCTCTCTTCTCCGACTCGGACCGTCGCCTGTGGATTGGTACGGTTGCCGGAATCAATATGTTGAACACCGACGACTCGTTTATTGCCTATGATATAGATGGCCCCGACAAATCCGTGCGTTCAATTTTCGAGGCGAAGAGTGGCCTGATGTATGCTGTGATTGGCAATCAGCTTTGCCGACTGAATCCCGAAACAAATGTCTTTGAGGTGGCACACGACTCTGCCGAGCAGTCGGTGGCACAATCGGCAAATTTTATCGACTATGTCCCTGATGGTGACGGAAATATATGGTACATCACTCCTCTGTCGGCTACTCTGCTCAACGGCGTAAACCTTTCGGTAATCTGTAACCGTCAGTTGAAGCACGCGCCAACAGGCTCATACGTTGACGATAAGGGTAATCTGTGGCTTGTCGCTCCCGAGGGGTTGCAGATTGTGAACTCTTCAATGCCCGGGCTCGTACCCCTTCCGGCCAATCTTGCCAAGGAGGAGAGTGAGTACCACGCACTGGGTGTCAGGGCAATATATCGCTACTCGGATGAGGAGCTTGTCCTGGTTACCAACGACAATACCGTCTTGCTATACAACACTGTGCTCGACCGCATAGTCACTACCGAGAGTCGTGCCTTCCCCTTTGCTGTGCCGGACTTCTTCCGTATCACAACAATCTTTGTTGACTCCCGCGACAATGTGTGGGTGGGCTCGCAGGAGGAGGGATTTGAGATGTTCTCTTCGTTTGAGAGCTCGTTTGTGAGTAACATCGAGCTGCAGAAGCTCTTCCAGGGCCGAAGCGTGGTCGATTTGCGCACCGATGCCGCAGGCAACCTCTGGCTGTTGGCACGTCCCGACTATATCGTCTTCTACAATACCACAACTCGTCAGATTCACAATGTAAGTCCCGAGCCGCTTTTTGATAAGACGCCTCCGGTTCAGGACAACCTTATCTACTCGCTCTATGTCGATTCGAGCGATAACCTTTGGTTTAATATTGACAATCGTCTGGTGAAGGCGTCGTATGACGAGGGTGGCCGCCTGCGACCGCTGGCTGACTACGATTTGGGCAACATTGTCGATATCTCCATCACCGAGGACCATCGTGGCGGTATATGGGCTGGTGGCTCGTCGGGCGATATCTTCTTCCTCGAGGCGGGAGCCTCCGAGTTCAGCCGTATCCAGCTTTTCCCCGGCAAGCATCCACGCCTGACCTCAATAATGACACTCTCAAATGGCTCTATTGTAGCGGCTTATCAGTCACAACCGCTTAAGCTCATCGAGCCGGAGCTGAGAGTAATCAGGGATATTGGCGAACTCTCGCCCGATATGAGCAATGTGGTTAATACCTGTCTTTATGAGGATCGCGAGCATAACCTCTGGATCGGTACTAACGGCAACGGCTACTATCGCTACAACATCACATCGGGACGTATGGAGCATAAGCTGGTGACCACTGCAAGCTATGTGACCTCCATCACCGAGGACCTCTATGGCAACTGCTGGGTATCGACCCTCGACTATGTGTCGAAGTATGATCGCACGCTCGATAGTCTGCTCACCCGCGCTGTTGACTATACCAATGACGGTATGGGTGGCAACCAATTCAACTATGGAGCATCGGCAACGCTGCCCGACGGTGTGATTGCCTTTGGTGCGACAAACGGTCTGACCTTCTTCAACCCTCTCGATATCACCTCGGGCTATCCCGTTCCCTCGCTCTATATTGAGCGTCTGGAGGTGAACAATAGCGTTGTTCGTAGCTTTGAGTCGAAAGATGTTGTGGAGCAGGATGTTATCTTCCTGCCTAAGGTGACACTGCGCTACGACCAGACAAGCATCGGTATCGGCTTTGCAGCACTTGACTACTCAGGCCGTCTTCCGCTCCGCTACCAATATAGGCTGGAGGATGTCGATGAGAGCTGGATAGATGTCAACGACCGAAATATGGCCTACTACTCATCGCTCCCCTATGGCAAGCACATATTCCGTGTGCGCCTGGCGGTGGGTGACAAAAGCTATCCCGAGAGCGAGAAGGCGATTGAGATTGTGGTGAAACGACCGCTGGCCCTCTCGGCTATTGCGATGATTATCTATTTTGTTCTGGGCGTTGTGCTTATATTGCTTATCTACGACCTCTTCAAGCGCAGCAACCACACGCGCATCGAGGCCGAGGTGGCGCGTCGCGATGAGGCGCAGCAACGTCTGCTGAACAAGATGAATATGGACTTCTTCGCCAACATATCGCACGAGTTCCGCACACCGCTCACTATGATTCACGGCGCGGCAACCACTCTGTGCGACAACGAGCCCGGCAGTCAGCCTGACTCGCGACTCTCCAAAATCATCAAGCACAATGCAGGTCGTCTGTTGCGCCTGGTGAGTCAGATGTTGGAGTTCAACAAACTCGAGAACGACGCACTCAAATTGGAGGTTAAGTTGGTCGATGTGGTGGCCCAGACCCGCCAGATTATGGGGCTCTTTGAGCACGCCCGCGAGCAGAAGAGGATTACCCTCTCACTCCACGCCTCGGAGGAGTCGATGCTCGTCTATCTGGATGAGGATAAATATGAGAAGATACTCTGCAATCTACTCTCCAACGCCCTTAAATTCTCGACCGCCGGTGGCGAGATTGATGTTACAATCACTACCCCCTCGCGAGAGTGGCTCCATAAGACCTTCGGCACGATTCTCGATGGCCAGAACTATGTGGCTATCTCTGTGAGTGATACGGGAATCGGGATTCCCGAGGGCAAGACGGAGTCTATCTTCGGCAGATATTACTCCACCCAATCAGGACAGAATATCGGCGGCACAGGTATCGGCCTCTACTTCTCGCGCAAGCTTGTCGAGCTGCACCACGGCGAGATTAAGGCCTTCAACCGCTCGGCTATCGATGGCAAGAAGGGTGCGCTCTTCTCGATGGTTCTTCCCGTGAACGAGAGTGCCTACTCGGAGAGTGAGCACGTGCAAGAGAACGAGCAGTTTGTCTCGGTGGATGCCGACCGTTACCTCAGCGAATATACTGTCGATGTGCCGGAGGTGGCAGAGGAGGACGACAGCAAGCCTATCGTGCTGGTGGTCGATGATGACTACGAGGTGCAGTACTACCTCAAAACACTCCTCTCGCCCCACTACAACGTCATCACCCGTTTTGACGCTATGAGTGGCTATGAGGCTATCGACCAGATAAATCCCGCGGTGGTGATTAGCGATGTGCTGATGCTCGATGTCGATGGCTACCAGCTCTGCCGTATGGTGAAGGAGAACTTTATGATGAGCCACATCCCCTTCATTATGCTCACCGCCAAGGCGACAGTGAGTGAACAGGTGGAGGGTCTCGATGCGGGCGCAGATGCCTATGTGGTCAAGCCGTTCGACCCCAAATATCTCTTGGCACTTATCAAGTCGCAACTCAGCAACCGCGATAAGATTCGCAAGATGGTGGGCGAGAGTACCACAGTGGCGAAACTTGATGAGGACCTGCTGGAGATGCAGGACCGCAACTTCCTCAAACAGCTCTATGAGCTTATGGAGAAGGAGTTGGCCAACCCCGAGCTCAATATCAACCATATCGCCCGTGATATGCTCATCTCGCGTACCAAACTATACTACAAAATCAAGAACCTCACCGGCGATACACCGACAGACTTCTTCCGTAAGTACAAACTAAACCGCGCTATGGAGCTCCTCAAGTCGGGTAACGTCAAGATTGCTGATGTGGCCGAGATGGTGGGCTACAACTCGGCGAGCTACTTTACCAAACTTTTCAAGGAGCAGTTCGGAGTCTTGCCACGCGAGTATCTGCGCGAGCTCGAGAGATAAAAGGTGGAGAGTGCGGGAAATGGTTGGGAAAATCGACAAAAACTCGTATCTTGCACTGTTTTTGATATGCTAACTAATTAAAACAACACAATATGGACTACTCTTTGTTGCTCGGAAAATATGCCCCCGCAGTAAGCGAGAAAGAGGTTGCACGCTTGGTGGCCACCGCTCGCAAGGAGGCTGTGAAGAACTATAATGGTGATGTCTATCGCACCTGCTTCAGTGTTATCGACCTCACCACACTCAGCGAGACCGACTCGGTGCGCTCGGTGGAGAACTTTGTGCGCAAGGCTGTCGAGATGCAGAAACACTTCCCCTCGATTCCCAATGTTGCCTCGATTTGCGTATTCCCTTCGTTTGTCGATGTAGTGGGCCTGGGCGTTGAGGGCAGCGATATCGCTGTGACCAGCGTGGCAGCGGGCTTCCCCGCATCGCAAACCTTTATGGAGGTGAAGATGCTGGAGGTGGCAATGGCTGTTGAGAACGGCGCCGACGAGGTGGATATCGTTATCAACGTGGGCGAGATGATTCAGGAGCAGTACGACCAGATGGCCAACGAGGTGGAGATGCTCCGCAACGAGGCCGGCGAGGATACCATCTTCAAGGTGATCGTTGAGAGTGGCGCGCTCGAGACCCCTGAGCTGATTCGCCGAGCATCGCTCCTGTCGATGTTCGCAGGTGCCGACTTCGTCAAGACCTCGACAGGCAAGATTGGCGTGGCAGCCACCCCCGAGGCGGCAGTCGTTATGTGCCAGGCAATCAAGGACTACTACCAGCAGACAGGCCGTCAGGTGGGCTTCAAGGCCGCAGGCGGTATCCGCACCGCCGAGGATGCAGCACTCTACTACACCATCGTCAAGATGATTCTCGGCCCCGAGTGGCTCAATCCACGCCTCTTCCGCATCGGCGCATCGAGCGTGGCGAATAGTTTGATTTCGGTCATTGAAGGCACAACCATCAAATACTTCTAAAAAAGCCATCTGATTGGTGATTTTTGCACATCCCTTGCAATCCAAATGCTCATTTACTTCAAGTAAACTCCGCTTTGTCTTGCTGCACGATGCACAAAAATCCCCAAATCATCTAACTTCTTGAAGTGAGAGAGTCTAAATAGAAAAAGTAGTCTGCAATATCGAATTGCAGACTACTTTTGTCTTAGGGAGATTAGGGATAATAGGAGCAATAGGAAAAGTGAAAGGTGAAAGGTGAAAAGTAAGAAATGAGAGATTAGGGAGTTTAGAGAATTTAGGGAACTTAGGGATAATCCTTAAACTCCTTAAACTCCTTAAACTCACAAGTCACCCTCTCTACTCCACACCACCTCACCCCGCTAATCACCGCCTCGACACCTACCTGCTACGCAGGCAGGTGCAATAAGCGTTTACCCACCCCCTAAATCCCCCTCCTTAGAGGGGGACTTACTCCCTCGGCTTTCAGCCTCGGGCAACCTTGCGGGCACGACCGATGATGGGTTTCGGAAAAAAGCGGGCACGACCGAATTCTGTTATAGGGAGAATCCCTAAACTCCCTATGCTCCCATAATTCTCAACAAAAAAGACAGAGAGTGGCTCGATACCACTCTCTGTCTTTATAAATTCTGAATTGAAAAACTCTTATGATTGAGGAAATTTTGGGCTTCGTGTAGTGAGCCGAGCCGAGCATACTATGCGTATGTGAGGTGAAGGCTCGCAAGGGAAGTGCAAAATTTACCAATCAGATGAGTTTTTAAGAAAAAAATAGAGGTCTTTCGACCTCTATTTTTTTTCTACTCCTCCTCCATACGGTGCAACTTCTCTACATAAACAGCGTGCATCATAGCATCGCGCTTAGCAATCGAAGGCTTGGTGAAGTACTGACGGCGACGGAGCTCCTTCAAAACACCGGTACGCTCATATTTTCTTTTAAACTTTTTGAGAGCGCGCTCGATGTTCTCGCCCTCTTTGATAGGCATGATAATCATAGTTGTAATTTTTTTATTTTTTATTGTTTAAATTTTCTGTTTGGTTTGCGACTTTTGCCTGTCGCGAGGCTTAAAAATACTACTCTATGGGGCTGAAATGAAGATACGGGGAGAGCCTTTCTGCCTCCTCAACGGTCAATGTATTGTCCAAAATCATATCTTCAATAGTACTCCAACCTCCTTTCAATTGTCTGTTTTTGAGTATTTTGCGCAGTCGTCTGGGTGTCATATAGGGATGATTCTCCAAACTTTCTGGGCGTGCAAAGTTAATATCTATTTTTGATATTTTGCAACTATCCACAAAAATTTGTGTAATAATTTGTTCGTAATTCCTCTCCGTCATCACCGCAAGGTCAGCAAGTTGCTCCACTCGTGCAAAACCACCGAGCCTCTCGCGGTAGGCGATGATATCGTTTGCCGTGCGCGCTCCGATGCCTCGCACCGTCACCAGAGTTGCCGAATCGGCACTGTTGATATCTACGAGCACGGGCTCTGACGGTTTCTCCGACAGGGTGGCCGTCTGGTTGAAGACCAACGCTCCTGCAATCACCTCGAGCACCTCCGAGGGCAGATACCGACACTCAGCCAGCTCATCCGATGAGCGAACACCTCCTCGCCCCTTACTCCAACTCACCACAGCCTCCGCCTGACGCACCGAGCAGCCAAGCGTCACCCACTCCTCGACAGTGAGGGCGTTAGGGTCAATGGCAGGGTGGTCGGCAAGGTAGGCTGCCGCCTTTTCGGTAGGGGTCAGACGCTCCCTGCGGGTGGCGGTGGCAGAGCTCTGCACAGGCTTATCACTCGCAAACGGTTTTACTCTAAACTCCTCACCAATAGAGATATATGGCTTCAGCAGAGCATATATCGAGTCGGTTATGCCATAGCAGGTTGCAAAATCTTCAGGTATCTCAAATCGCTTGCCACGTTCGCGATACTTCACCACACTTGCTGCGGTGCTGGCACTCAGCCCCAGGGCACGAAACTCCTCGTAGGTAGCGGTATTGGGGTCGAAGGCGAAGAGGGCTATCTGTACCTCCCGAGCCTCATCATCCACCACGACCGTATCGGCTTGCGGCATATCGAGACTCCTCTCCGCAAAGTCGGACAGGGCAGGCGATGGCTTGGCAGAGAGGATTATAACCACAATCAACACCACCGATGGCAGCACAAAGGCCAAGGCCCGCAACTCACCCCACGAGAAGAGCGACTTTTTCATCGCTCAGCCCCCTCTCCGTCGCACAGCGGCAGATAGTGGAGCGATGGCGAGGGGAGAAACTCACCCAATCCATACTCACCCCACCTATTATCCACAAGCTCGATAGTCTGGCGCGACGAGGTCACGGGGTTGGGCCAACGCGAGGGCATACCCTCCGACCCTGCCTGCTTGGAGCGGCCATCTATCACCAAGTGGTTGTTATGCAGCACGATATCGCGGTCGGCCTCGATATTTCCGGTCACAAACCAAAGCAGCTCCTCGGGCGAAAGACCACTTGCCGCGGGCTCTACCAGCACGATATATTTTCTCTGTGCGGTAGCCACCAACTCCTCCATATCGACTCTTTTTCCTATTTCGTGGTAGCACACCTCGACACTCCAACGTTCGTATTCATTCTCAAACGCCTCCTCGCCATCGGGAGTTGTGGTGGTCAAATCGAGAGCAAACTTACCGCCCACGCCAATCTCGGGCGTTGCGTGGTCGAGCACATCGAGCACACCGCGCGAGCGAATCACCGAACGGCTCAAATCCGCCCCTCGCACCAGAGCGCTGAGCAGCTTCAGGTTGCGCACACTGCCAGCCTCGGAGGAGGTGAGCAGCATCAATTTATTAAACATCATCTGCCCTGCACCCCACATCGAAGAGGCTACCTTCGCACCCTGACCGGCATACGAACAATCGACCTCCAAAAGTGCCAGGTTGTGCGACACACCCGCTATCGGCAGCCACATATCACGAATCTCGGGCTGCATCAGCAACCTGATGGGTGCCAGGAAGATACGCTCGGTAGCCTCCGAGATGTATGCATCCTCCTGAGGCGGTACGCCGACAATCGTAGCGGGCCACACCGCATCCTTACGATGGGTGATTGCGGTGACGTGCAGTCGGGGATAGAGGTCGGTGAGGGAGTAGAAACCTGTGTGGTCGCCAAAGGGGCCCTCAACGCTCAGAGGCTCGGCAGTATCGACATAGCCCTCGATGATAAAATCGCAGTCGGCGGGGACATATAGGTCATTGGTCAGACACTTCACCATACGCACCGCACGCCCACGCAGGAAGCCCGCCAAGAGATACTCATCGATACCATCAGGCAGGGGAGCTGTTGCGCTATAAGTATATGCGGGGTCGCCACCGAGAGCCACCGCCACAGGCATACGCTCTCCGCGCGCCTTCCACCCCGCGTAGTGGTGCGCACCGGTCTTATGGCGGTGCCAATGAAGTCCCGCAGTATGGTCGTCAAAAATCTGCATTCGATACATACCAACATTGCGCACACCTCGCTCGGGGTGCACAGTGTGGACAAGAGGCAGAGTAATAAACCTACCTCCGTCAGCCGGCCAGCATTTCAGCGCTGGGAGCATAGAGAGCCTTGCCTCATCGCCAAGATGCACCACCTGCTGACACTCCCCCCTCCCCTTGCGACGCACGGGGAACCACTTGGCCACATCGCCCAGCAGGGGCAACACAGATATCTTGTCGCCAAAAGAGTCTTTGGGCGAGGTAACAGCAGCCACCAACGACTCTATGCGTGCTGGGAGTTCGCGCAAATCGCCACAACCCAGCGCACGAGCCATACGACTACGCGAGCCGAAGAGGTTGGTAATCACGGGGAAAGGCTTATCGGTACGAGTAAAGAGCAGCGCACGGCCACCCCCCTCGCTCTTCGATTCACGGTCGGTAATCTCAGCTATCTCGAGTTCGCTCGACACCTCTGCGTCAATACGCACAAGCTCTCCGGCAGCCTCCAACTCCGCTATATATGATTGCAAATTTTTATACATTTTTGTTCATTTTGCGTGGTTACGGGAACGGCCCTTGGGAAGGTATGGTCCAAGGGATAAAAGTTGTAACAAATTTAGAAATTTTTCGCCACACCTCCAAAAAAGTACCTAATCTGTTACAAGGCTAACAATTTTATTATAAAATAAGGTATAACTTACCAAAAAATTAGTACATTTGTGGGTTTGATAGAAACAAGACTATTAATTCACAATAATTCACACTACTAACAACAGTTCAAAGTTATGGCAAATAATGTAGAGAAGCTGTTTGCGGAATTCCCCGAGGTTACTACCGAGCAGTGGGAGGCCGCCATCACAGCAGACCTCAAAGGCGCTGACTACCAGAAGAAACTGGTATGGCGCACCGACGAGGGTTTCAGCCTTCGTCCCTACTACCGTGCCGAGGACTTGCAGGGTGTGGCTCACCTGGGTAGCAACCCCGGCGAGTTCCCCTACGTACGCGGTACCAAGAACTCCAACTGCTGGAAGATTCAGCAGAGCATCTTTGTTGAGTGCCCCGCAGAGGCCAACAAGCAGGCTCACAAGGCTATCGAGAGTGGCGTTGAGAGCCTCGGCATCGGCTTCGCACACGACAAAGCACTCACCGAGAGTGAGTTGGCAACCCTCTTGGAGGGCATCGACCCCACTAAGACCGAGCTGAGCTTCTGCTCGTGCGGCGGCAAGTGGATTGTAGAGCCCGTTATGAAGTGGGCAGCAGGCTTCGAGGACAAGGCAGCTGTTCGCATCCTCTTCAACTTCGATCCCGTTATCTGGGGCTTGTCGATGTTCGGCAAATTCGTTTGCGGTTGCCCCAAGGGTACTCCCTGCTTCAACGAGATTGCTGAGTGGGTTAAGCAGTACTCGGAGTTCAAACACGTTCGTTTCGTAGATGTTGACGGTGCATCGTTTGGCAACAGCGGTTCGACCATCGTTCAGGAGTTGGCTTACACTCTGGCAGCAGGCCACGAGTATGTAGTTAGCCTGATGGAGGCTGGTCTGAGCGTTGAGCAGGCTGCACGCACCATCTGCTTCGATATGTCGATCACCTCGAACTACTTTATGGAGATTGCTAAGCTGCGCGCTGCCCGCCTGTTGTGGGCTAACATTATGCAGGCTTACGAGCCTGAGTGCTGCTGCGCAAAGAAGATGTTCATCCACGCTCGCACTTCGGAGTGGAACCAGACCGTCTATGATCCCTATGTAAATATGTTGCGTGGTACTACCGAGGCTATGAGTGCCGCTATCGGCGGTGTTCACTCGATGGAGGTTACCCCCTTCGACGCTGCATACGAGAAGCCCACTGAGTTTGCTCAGCGCATCGCTCGTAACGTACAGCTCCTGCTCAAGCACGAGTCGCACTTCGACAACGTAGTTGACCCCGCTGGTGGTTCGTACTACTTGGAGAACCTGACCCAGAGCATTGCTAACGAGGCTTGGAAACTCTTCAAGGAGATTGAGGCTGAGGGTGGTTACATCGAGGCATTCAGCAAGGGTATCATCACCGCAGCGGTTGAGAAGAGCGCAGAGGCTAAGCGTGCTGCTGTGGCTAAGCGTCGCATCACCCTGCTCGGTACCAACCAGTATCCTAACTTCAACGAGACTGTTGAGCAGGGCGGTAAGGCTTGCTCGTGCGGTTGCGGTAGCGTACAGGAGGATATGCCTCACCTGCGTCCCTTCCGTGGCGGTGAGGAGTTCGAGGCTATGCGCCAGAAGGTTGACCAGAGTGGCAAGGCTCCCAAGGCCTTTATGCTCACCTGCGGCAACCTCGCAATGGCTCGTGCTCGCGCACAGTTCAGCTGCAACTTCTTCGCTTGCGCTGGTATCAAGGTACAGGACAACACCTTCTTCGCATCGGTTGAGGAGGGCGTAGCAGCTGCTAAGGAGGCTGGTGCAGACATCGTTGTTATCTGCTCGTCGGATGACGACTACGCAACCTTGGCTCCCGAGGCTCAGAAGCTGCTCGGCGATAGCGCAATGTTGGTTGTAGCAGGTGCACCTGCTTGCCAGCCCGAGTTGGAGGCACAGGGTATCACCAACTACATCAGCGTACGCCAGAACGTACTCGAAACACTCGCAGATTATCTTAAAAAGTTGGGTATCTAAAAACGGAAATTCTTATGAGAGCAAAATTTGAAGATTTCAAATACGAGGCAGCTTGCACCAAAGGTGCTTGCGACTCGAAAAAGGCCGACACCGCAGGTAAGGTGTGGCTGACCGCTGAGCAGATTCCCGTTAAAGGTATCTACTCGGCTGAGGACTTGGCTGGTATGGAGCACCTCAACTATGCAGCAGGTATCGCTCCCTACTTGCGTGGTCCTTACAGCACTATGTATGTAATGCGTCCCTGGACTATCCGCCAGTACGCAGGTTTCTCGACCGCTGAGGAGAGTAACGCCTTCTACCGTCGTAACTTGGCGAGCGGGCAGAAGGGTCTGTCGGTAGCATTCGACTTGGCTACTCACCGTGGCTACGACGCTGACCACCCCCGCGTAGTTGGTGACGTTGGTAAGGCAGGTGTAAGCATCTGCTCGGTAGAGGATATGAAGGTGCTGTTCGACGGTATTCCTTTGAACCAGATGTCGGTTTCGATGACTATGAACGGTGCCGTACTTCCCGTATTGGCATTCTACATCGTTGCCGGTCTGGAGCAGGGTTGCACCCTCGACCAGCTGTCGGGTACTATCCAGAACGATATCCTCAAGGAGTTTATGGTGCGTAACACCTATATCTATCCCCCCGAATTCTCGATGAAGATTATCGCTGATATCTTCGAGTACACCTCGCAGAATATGCCTAAGTTCAACTCGATTTCGATTTCGGGTTACCATATGCAGGAGGCAGGTGCTACCGCGGATATCGAGTTGGCATACACCCTGGCTGACGGTCTTGAGTACCTGCGCGCAGGTGTTAACGCTGGTATGAGCGTTGACCAGTTCGCACCCCGTCTGTCGTTCTTCTGGGCAATCGGTATGAACCACTTTATGGAGATTGCTAAGATGCGTGCTGCACGTCTGTTGTGGGCTAAGATTGTTAAGCAGTTCAACCCCAAGAATCCTAAGTCGCTCGCACTGCGTACCCACTGCCAGACCTCTGGCTGGTCGCTCACCGAGCAGGATCCCTTCAACAACGTGGCTCGTACCGCTATCGAGGCTATGGGCGCTGCTCTCGGTCATACCCAGTCGTTGCACACCAACGCTCTGGATGAGGCTATCGCACTGCCTACCGACTTCTCGGCTCGTATCGCTCGTAACACTCAGATCTACATTCAGGAGGAGACCAATGTTTGCCGTCAGGTAGATCCCTGGGCAGGTTCGTACTATGTTGAGAACCTCACCAACGAGATCGTACACAAGGCTTGGGCTCACATCCAGGAGATTGAGTCGCTGGGTGGTATGGCTAAGGCTATCGAGACCGGTATTCCTAAGATGCGTATCGAGGAGGCTTCGGCTCGCAAGCAGGCACACATCGACTCGGGCCGCGAGATTATCGTGGGTCTGAACAAGTACCGCCTCGAGAAAGAGGAGCCTATCGATATCCTGGCAGTAGACAACACCGCAGTACGCGAGGCACAGATCAAGCGTCTGCAGGAGTTGCGCGCTAACCGCGATGAGGCAGCTGTTCAGAAGGCACTTGCTGCTATCACCGAGTGCGTGAAGACCAAGGAGGGCAACCTGCTGGCGCTGGCTGTAGAGGCAGCGAAGGTTCGTGCAACACTGGGCGAGATCTCCGACGCCTGCGAGGTTGTAGTGGGCCGCTACCAGGCAGTAATTCGTTCTATCAGCGGAGTATATTCGAGCGAAGTGAAAGCAGACGCACAGTTTGAGCAGGCTAAGACTCTGGTTAAGGAGTTCGCCGAGAAAGAGGGTCGTCAGCCCCGTGTAATGATTGCTAAGTTGGGCCAGGACGGTCACGACCGTGGCGCAAAGGTTGTTGCTACCGGTTATGCCGACATCGGCTTTGACGTAGATATGGGCCCCTTGTTCCAGACCCCCGCAGAGGCTGCTAAGCAGGCTGTTGAGAACGACGTACACGTAGTGGGCGTATCGTCGCTGGCTGCAGGCCACCTCACACTGGTACCCCAGATCATCGAGGAGCTCAAGAAACTCGGCCGCGAGGATATCGTTGTAGTAGTGGGCGGCGTAATCCCCGCACAGGACTACGATGAACTCTACCGCGACGGCGCCGCAGCCATCTTCGGCCCCGGTACCCCCGTCGCTACCGCAGCTATCAAGATTATGGAGATTTTGTTGTCGTAAGACAATAAAACCATATAAACAAAGAGAAACCAAGCCATTTAGCTTGGTTTCTCTTTGTTTATATAATAAGGTATAGTAAAGCCTTCTTCCGCTAACGACCCTTGCGACACCTGCCTGCTCCGCAGGCAATTGCAAACCTGACCCACCCCCAAGCCCCCGCCTCGGCGGGGGATGTGTCCTTCGGCAAAGCCGAAGGCGAAGTTGTCGTAAGATAATAAACCCATATAAACCAAGAAAGACCAACCCGAAGGTTGGTCTTTCTTTTTGGTCGCTTTTTGTAAAAAGCTCCGCAAAAACTTCTGTACTATTTAGTTTGCGGATTTAGATATATCCTTGCGGATATTACAAATAAAAGAGAGATATGTTCTGTTCAAATAAATTTGACAGCCTCATATCTCTCTTTCATTTGTACACTCTTCGAGAGTATTCCCTAAACCCGACAAAACCAATTACCACACAAAGAGTCTTATCAGTTATCCCTAAATTCTCTAAACTCCCTACACTCCCT